>SKOZ01000007.1 GCA_007119795.1 Planctomycetales bacterium
ACGGCGATCAATGTCGGCGGTCCAGCTCAGGAAGTCGAGGGCCGCTCGGCCATCAACGCCGACTACTGGCACGAGGTCCGCGAGATGCTCCGCGAGCGGCACGGCGAGGACCTGTTCGTACTGGGTTGGACGGGAGCGGCCGGCGACCAGTCGCCGCGTCCGCTGTACCGCCGCCAGGCCGAGGAGCGCATGCGGCGGCTGCGAGGACTGACCCGGCTCGAGGAGCTGGCGGAGCGGATCGTGCACGCCTGGGAGGTGGCCTTCGAGGCGGCACAAGAGGAGGTCCATAGCGACGTCGTGTTGGCGCATCGTGTCGAAGAGATCGAGCTGCCGTTGCGGCGGGTCACCGAGGCGGAGGCAGCGTCGGCCCGCCGGCAGATCGAGCAGCTCCCGGACGACTCCAGCCGGCAGTGGCGGGCGGCCTGGCACCAGGCGGTGGTCGACCGTTACGCGGCGCAGGAGGCCGGCGAGGTGGAGCCTTACACGATGGAACTGCACGTGATCCGCATCGGGGACGTCGTCGTGACCACCAACGACTTCGAGCTCTTCACGGACTTCGGCATCCAGCTCAAAGCCCGCAGCCCGGCGCTGCAGACGTTCATCATCCAATTGGCGGGTTCAGGGGGGTACGTACCCACGAAGCAAGCCGTCGGCGGTGGAGGCTACAGCGCCGTGGCCGAGAGCAGCCGCGTGGGGCCGGAAGGGGGGCAGGTCCTCGTGGACCGGACCGTCGAGGCGATCCGGGCGGTATTCGAGTAGTCGCGCGGCGCTGGGACGGCGGGTGGCGGTAACGGATAAGCTGGAGCGAGGTGGAACCGTGATCGAATATTCTCTTTCTTCTCGACCGTCCGGGGAACGGGGCATCGGCCGGCGCCGCTTCCTGGCACGCGCTGCGGTCGCCGCAGCAGCACCCTGGTTCGTCCCCGCCGCGGCGCTGGGACGCGGCCGCCGGGCGGCAGCGGGCGAACGGATTACCGTCGGGGTCATCGGTACGGGAGTCCGCGGCGGCGACGCGCTGAACAAGCTCTTGCCGCTCGGCGACGCGCAGGTGGTGGCCATCTGCGACGTCCGCACCCCGCGGCGGCAGAGCGCCCTGGAGAGGACGGCGCGCTTCTACGCCGACGAGCGCAGTCGCAATACCGACCGCGGCTGCGCGGGTTACAACGACTTCCGCGAACTCTTGGCGCGCGACGACGTGGACGCGCTGCTCCTGATGTCGCCCGACCACTGGCACGGGGTGATGGCCACCCGCGCCGCCCAGGCGGGCATGGACATGTACTGCGAGAAACCGGTGACGCGGACGATCGCCGAGGGACTGGCCGTCCGCGACGCCGTGCGGCGGTACGGGCTCGTCTTCCAGACGGGCACGCAGCAGCGGAGCGACGCCAAGTTCCGCCACGCCTGCGAGCTGGCCCGCAACGGCTACCTGGGAAAGGTGCATACCATCGAAGTCGGGGTGCCGGGGGGGCAAGCCTACGAGGTCGCTCCGCCGGTGCCGGTCCCCGAGGGATTCGACTACGACATGTGGACGGGTCCTGCGCCGCTGATCCCCTTTGACGAGCGCCGCTGCGAGTGGCTGGCGATGTACATGATCTCGCATTACTGCGCCGGCTTCATCTGCAATTGGGGGGTGCACCATCTGGACGTCGCCCAGTGGGGCTGCCCGGAGGTGACCGCGGAGCCCTTCGAGATCGACGGCCACGGCGTCTTTCCCGAGGGCGGGATGACGGATACGTGCATCGCCTGGCAGACGGAGTTCCGCTATGCGAGCGGGCTGCGGATGCACTTCTCCAACACCGGCAATCCCCACCCCCAGGGCTGCCGCTTCCTAGGCGACGAGGGGTGGGTCCACGTGAACCGCAGCGGCATCTGGGCGGAGCCGGCCTCGCTCCTGCGGCTGCCGATGAAACCGGGGGACGTGCGGCTGCACGCCAGCCCCTCCGTCGCCGACGGCCGTGATCCCTACGTCGGGCACACGGCCGACTTCCTCCGCTGCGTGCGGACGCGCCGCGATCCGGTATCGAATATCGACGACGGGTTCCTGGCGAGCACGCTGGGGAACGTGGCCGAGATCATGGTCCGTTTGGGGCGGAAGCTGAAATGGGACTGGGCCGCCTCCCGGTTCGAGGATGACGCCGACGCCAACCACATGCTGTCCCGCCCGATGCGCAGTCCATGGACCATCTAGCGCGCGGGCATGAACCGAGGTGCAACAACGATGACCGGCTTGAGAAATGTGGGCCTGACCCTTGTGGCAGCAGTCGCTTGTTCGTTCGTCGCGGCACCGTTGGCTGCGGAGTCTCCGCCCCACGACGAAGTCTGGCAGCAGGTCCTGCAGTACGAGTACGGCCAGGACCTTCGGCCGCTGCTGGCCGTCGAGCGGCTGGTCGACCGGGCGATGAACGATGCGGCACTTCGGCAGCAGCTCGCCGCACGGCTTTCCGCCGCACTGGAAGACCCGCAGACCACGGCGGCGGCGCGGCAATTCCTCTGCTACCAGTTGCAGCTCGTCGGCGACGACGCCGCGGTGCCGGCGCTCGACCGCCTGCTCGACGATCCGGCGGCCGCCGATGAGGCCCGCATGGCGCTGGAAAAGATCCCCGGGGAGGCTGCGCTGGCGGCACTGCGTTCCGGGCTCGAACGGGCCGAAGGGGCGGTGCTCCTGGGGGTGATCCATGCCCTGGGCGAGCGGCGGGACGAGCGGTCCGTCGAATCGCTCACCGAGCTGGCCCAAGGTCGGCAGGAAGACGTCGCTGAAGCGGCCTTGTGGGCGCTGGGCAAGATCGGCGGCCCGCAGGCTGCCGCGGTGCTCCGCGAGGCGCTCGCCGAGGCGGAGCCGGGAAGGGAGAGACGGATCGCCGCGGCCTACCTCGGCCTGGCCGACCAGGCGCTCGATGCGGGGAAGGTCGCCGAAGCGGTCGCCATGTACAAGACCCTTTACGGGGAGAGTTCTCTCCGTCCGGTACGGCGGGCGGCGCTTACGGGCCTGCTCAAGACCAGCGGCTCCGAGCAGCCGCAGCGCATCCTGGCCCTGCTGGCCGGGGAGGACGGCGATGCCCGCGCAGTCGCCGCGGGCCAGGTGTGGCTCCTCGACGATGCGGCGTTCCGAGACGCGCTGCTGGCCGCACTGCCCGAGCTGCCCAAGCCGGGGCGCGCCCTGCTCTTGGAGGCACTGGCCCACCAGGGCGAAACCGGCGTCTTGCCGGTTGCCCGGTCGGCGGCCCGCGACGAGGCACGCGAGCTGCGGCTGGCCGGCATCCGTTCCTTGGCAGCATTGGGGGATGCCGGAGCCGTGCCGCTGTTGGCGGAAAGCCTCGAGGGTGAAGCGGAGTTTCGCGCAGCCGCCGTTGAGGCCCTGGTGCTCCTGACCGCCGAGGGGGCCGATAGCGCCATCGTGGCCGCCATGCAGCAGGCCGAGCCCGCCCGGCAGGCGATGCTCATCGATATCCTCAAGACCCGCCGCGCCGCGGAGGCCGTTGCCGCGCTGCTTGCCGCCGCCGCTGACCCGGATGAGGCCATTCACGAGAGCGCGCTGCGGGCTCTCCGCGAGTTGGCGGAGCCGGAGGAGGTGCCGGCGATGATCGACCTGCTATTGGCGACCGAAACCGGTCGCCACCGCGACGAGATCGAGCGGGCCATCCTTCTCGTCTGCCAACAGATCCCCGATGCCCAGCAGCGGGCCGCTCCCGTGCTGGCAGCTCTGGAGGGGGCTTCCCCGGCCGAGCGCGCCGCCCTGCTCCCCGTTGCCGGTCGCATCGGCGGTCCGGGGGCCCTGGAAGCGATCGAGGAAGCGATGGCCAGCGGCGACGCGGCGCTGGTCGAAGCGGGTATCCGCGGCCTGTGCAACTGGCCGGACGCCTCGGTCGCCGAATGGCTGCTCGATCTGGCGCGCGAAGCGGACATGGCGGCCCATCGGATCTGGGCACTGCGGGCCTACATCCGCGTGGTGACGCTGCCCAGCGACCGGGCCGAAGAGGAGACGCTGGCGATGCTCCGAGAGGGCATGGAGCTGGCGACGCGCGACGAGGAGCAGCGGCTGGCGCTCTCGCGGGCGGGCGCAGTCCGCAGCATCGAGACGCTCCGGTGGGTGATGCCCTTCCTGGACGTCCCGGCACTGGCCGAGGAGGCGCGGCTGGCGGTGGTCGAGCTGGCGCACCACCGCTTCCTGACCCACGAGAACCCCGAGGAGTTCAAGGCGGCACTCGACCGCGTGATTGCCGACAGCGACGACCGCCACCTGCTCGACCGCGCGGAGCGATATCGGCAGACGATCCCGTGAAGCCCGTCTGGGGGGGCTCGGCACCCAAGTGCAGGCGACGGCGAAGTGCTCACGACCTCAGGTCAGTCGTGGGCACTTTCCGCGTGACGGGCGCAGAGGCTCTCGTACACACCCACGTAACAAAGGGCGCGGGCATACACGTCCTGCTCCTTTTCCGCCCATGACAGGACACTCGCCTCTTGCCCCGCGCCGGTCTGGGCGGCGGCGATCTCGCGGAGGGCCGAGGCCCGCGTGAACCTGCCGATTCCGCGGGTAGCCCCTAGGGCCTCTTCGAACATCCCCACCTTCGCCTGGGAAACCGCAATGTCGTGGAGGACCAGATTGAGCCCCGGCATCCTCTCGACCGTCGTGCGGGCCGCCCGAAAGGTTTCCCGGGCCTGATCCGGCCGGCCCGCTCGAGCCTGGGCGGCGGCGATCTCGCAAAGGACCTGCGCCCGCATGGGCGCCATGGGGATTTCCTCGGCGAGGGCCAGAGCTGCCTCGAATTCGCCCGCTCGCGCCTGGGCAACGGCGAGCACGCCGTGGGCCGAAGATCGATGGTATCCGTGGCGGATCCGGTTGGCTGTCGCCAGCGCCTCTTGGAAACGTCCTCTCTTGGCCTGGGATACGGCGACAATGCCCAGGGGCGGGGCCTGGGCGAAGGGATCTCGGATGTCTCCGATCACCGTTAACGCCTCGTCGAACCGTTCCGCCTTGGCCAAGGCGTCAACGGTTCCGCGAAGGGCCACACCGCGGAAGGGGATTGCCGCGGCCGTCGCCAGCGCCTCCTCGAAGGTCTCGTCCGCTTCCTTCGCCAGACCCGCCGTCACCTGCAGAACGGCAATCTCGGTAAGGACCTGGGCCCGGCAGAACTCATCGTCGACCGATGCGGCCGTTTCCAGCGCCTCGGCAAACCGATGCCTCCCGGACTGTACGAGGATAATGCTGGACAAGGCCCGGTCGCGCTCCGCCGTGCCTACGATTCCCCTGGCCGTTGTCAGCGCCTCCTCGAGCAACCCCGCCCGCGCCTGGGAAGCGGCGATGTCGCGAACCACGGATTCCCGGTCGGGCTGGAGCGGCATTTGCTCGGCGGCCTCGAGGGCCGCGCCGAAGATGTCGCGCGCCCATTCGGTCAAGCCGGCCTCGGCGTGGGCAACAGCCAGACTGCGAAGGGCCAGCGCCGGACAGGATATCCCGTCCCTGGTCGTCCAGGCCTCCTCGAAGGTCTCCAAGGCCTCGGCCGTCAACCGCACCTTGGCCTGAACGACGGCGATCTCGCGGAGAATCCGGCCTCGGTGATGGTTCTCCTCGATTTGGCGGACCTCGGTCAAGGCCAAGGCCCCAAAGTCTTCCAGCGAGACGGGATGCCCTCGAAAAGGTACCACCGGTGGGCGGGCCTCTGGCATAAGGAACGCCGGCAGAATGATGGGGGGCTGCGGTCCCCCGGCAGCGATGCCTTCGCCGCTGCCCCCGATTCCCGAGGGCCCCTCGGCCGCCTCACGGAAAACCTCCTGCAATCGCACGTCCTCGCTGCGAACGATCCAGAAGGCCGATCCGACGATCAGTACCGCCAGGGGAATCCCACCGATGCGCACGACGGAGATCGTGTCCATGGCACCCTCGGAAGGGCTGGGGAATCGAATTGTGGCCGGGCGCGATCCGCCTGCGTGCAGAAAGTGCCCACTCCCGCTTGGGCGTACCGGAGAAGGCTACCCGAAAGCCACACCTTTTGCAAGCACACGACCCCCTCGAGGGGGGTTCCGTGGCTAGCGTTCCGCGAGGCGACTGCGCGGGTGCCGGCAGCGAGGGAAAAGACGGCTGACCGACCTCCCATCAGTCGGTGGCGCACTGAGGGGCGTAGCCGTATCGCTCCATGAAGGGAGCCCACTCCTTGGCGATCCGGGCGCGGAGGGCGTCGTCGAGCGGATAGCGATTCGTGCGGTAGCCGGCCTGGCCCGCCAGATGCGCCTCGAGTGCCGGGCGAACCGTCTCGAAGCCGCCCAGGCCCAGCTCGTCGTAGACGCGCTCCATCTGGCCGAGCGGATCGGCGACGAGGTCCTCGTAACGGATCTCGCAGAGGTGTCCTGGGGGGACGACGTCGCGTTGTGCATCGAATGCCGCGTACATCCGCCGGAAGGTCTTCAGCACGTATTCCTCCAACCCCTCGCAGCGCGGGGTGTGCAGGCCCTGGTCCCGGTAGAGCCGCTTCCAGAGATTCACCGTCGAAGGGAAGACCACGAAGGGATCGCGGACGATGTGGATGAACCGCGCCTTGGGGAACATCTCCAGGAGCACTCGGAGACGGGCCGTGTGGGGAGGCGATTTGAGGACGATCCGCTTGGGGTTCGCCACGGTCACGCTCTGGAGGAATTGCCGCATGGCCGCCTTCCACCGGGACAACTCCTCGGGCGGCACCTCGGTCAGGTCGAGGTACTCTGGGTCGTGCGGGGGGTGATTGGGGAAGGCCAGAGTCAGGTACGGCGAAGGGACGCCCATGTTGCACAGCGCGAACTCGTCCTCCTGGGGCCGGTCCCACCCGGTAGCCATGTTATCCATCGGCCGCCGCTCGGGGAGCAGGAAGTTCAGGCAGCGCTTGATGAACCAAGACGACACGAGAAAGTGGTTCGGCGCAAAGCAGGCGCAGGTGTCGGGGAAAGTGTGGCGGGGGTCCAGGACGAGCAGCTCGTGGAGCAGCGTGGTCCCCGCACGCCAGTGGCCGATGATGAATATCGGCTCCTCGCGGATCTCCGTGGCGGCGATCTTCCGCCCAAACCGGAGCCGCTGCAAGCATGCCAGCAGCGAGTTGAAAACCGCCAAGAGCGTGATGGTGCAGACCATGGGGAGGCAGTGCAGCGATACGGCAAAGCGGTTCCGAACCAGCAGCTGCAGCCATGCCGAAAAAGACATCCCATCCCAGAAACGGGGGATCCAGAAACGGTCCTTCGATCCCCCGAGATGAGCATTGGGTACGTCGCCGCGCGTCGCCATCAGTATGCCTCAATTGACCTGGACGGCCGTCCGCTTTGGCAGGCCATACGATCCGCTGCAGTTTGCCTAATCCCACATGCTAGCAGCCGGCGTTCGACTCTCACAAGAGGCGCCCCAACGCTGCGCCCTATCGAGATGGCCGGCCGGGGTTCGCGGCGCGAGAGAAGGCCGGGGTCTCGGGGGATGTCTCGTCGAAGACGGTCCAGATGGGAATCTGCCGCTGGAGCCGCTCGACGTAGTCCTGCAGCCGCTCGAACTGGCGGGCCGTTTGGAGCTTATTGCGAATCTCCACTTGGGCCTCGGTGAAGGGGAGCGTGCCGCCATCGTCACGCTCGACGACGCGCACGATGTGGAGCGTCTCGCCGGCGTCGATGATGGGGCTTAGTTGTCCCACGGGCAGGGCGAAGAGGGCGTGGTCCACGGCCTTGGCGACGAGGACGCCGCGGTGAGTCCAATCCCGCCGTCCCCCCTCGTGGGCCGTGGTTCCCTGAGAAAGCTCACGAGCCACCTCTTCAAAGGGGCGCCCATCGATGACCTGGTTGCCCATGCGGGCGAGTGCCGTGTAGGCCTCCTGCCGGCTGGGAAAGCGGCGGATCCGGACGACGAGCTCTTCCCAGCGGACCCGCGCGGGCCGCTCGAAGTCTTTGACGTTTTGTTCGTAGTAGGCAAGCATCTCGGCGTGGGTGATTTCCGGGTCTTCGCCGACCTGCTGATGCTCCCACATCTGGGCGATTTGGGCCTCGATGAACTGCCGCCGATGACGCTCGATCGACGATCCCTCCTCGGCGAGGATGACGTCCAGCTCCTGGCGATTCGAAGCCTCGTAGTGGCGTTTCATGTTCGGCAGCACGCTTTCCCTAAACGCCTTCGCGAGCTCTTCTTCCATATGCTTGAGAGCCTCGGCGGGGACCGAGCGGCGCGCATCGACGTAGACCAGCTTGATGCGGATCGCCTGGTTGAGCAAATGCCAGGTGATCACCGCCCGGTACTGCTCCATCTCGTGAGGCCCCACACGGTGCCCGTCCCGCTCGATTCGCGCTTCGACGGCAGGGTAGATGTCTCCGCCCAGAATCACCTCCGAACCGATGCGAGCCAGGATCTCGGCGTTCCTCATGGGGATCGGCTGGGCGGCATCGCCATACGGTGACGGTTCGCCCGCCACTCCCACAGTCGTCGGGGTAGGGGGGCCTTCTTCCTGGCCGTACCTACGATTGTCGGGACCGGGAAGCGCACCGGCCCCCTCGGCGGTCTGGGGGGTGGAGTCCCAACCTTGTGGGCTGCTGGAGGCGGGCCATGCCGCCGGCCGAGCCGTGGGACCGGGAACATTGGGATCGCTCACATCCGCTGCCCCACCACGATCCCAGGCTCCGCCGCCGAGCGGGGCGGGGGGAGGGGACTCGAGCTCGTGCGACCACTGCCCGGCGGTCGCCGGGAGTGCAAACGCGAGCCAGGCGGCGAGTGCGGGAATCGAGATGGAGAGCCGGTGGTCGGTCACGGATAAGTCGATTGGCATCGATGGTCTGCCATGCGGACCCGCGCGTCTCGCGACGCCGGACAAGGCGTACATTCGTCGGTACGGGGTGCAGACGGCTCAGCCGCGGCGGGTGCGTGACTGGATCGCATCAGGCCACGGTCCCCCGCGCGTAGCATCTCATCACACGGCACGGCTTGCCCGGCCTCTGCGAGGCGGCGCTGTCTGGCGACGCACCCCGGGCTAAGGGGGCGGGATTATATCGAGGGGGCTAGCGCGGCCGCAACAGGGATTTGACCTCGGCGAACACGGCCTGGGCGTCGTCCGTTCCACGCCGCAAAGGGAGGTAGGCAGTGCGGGCGTCGACGACTCGGAGCCGGCCGCCGCTCTGGGTGGCCAATTGGCGGATAGCCCGGTCGTTCGTGTAGGCGAAGACGGCGTAGCCGTCCTCGAGGTGGATCGATCGCACCCCCCAGGCGTGGGCCTCGAAGCGGAGTTCCGCCAGCGCCGCCAGCCAGCGGACCGGTTCCGGCAGGGGGCCGAATCGGTCCGCCATTTCGGCCAAAAGGTCGGCCAGCTCTTCGCGCGTGGCAACCCGCCCCAGGCGGCGGTAGAGATCGATTTTCTGCCGCATGTCGCTCACGTAGCCGCGGGGGAGGTAGGCTTCGCCGGGGAGGTCGACGTCGACGTCGACGGAGGTCCGCGGGGGGAGGTGCTGGAGGCGGCGAACGGCGTCTTCGAGGAGCTGGCAGTAGAGCTCGTAGCCCACCAGGGCGATGTGGCCGCTCTGCTGGGTGCCGAGGATGTTCCCCGCCCCGCGGATCTCGAGGTCCCGCAGGGCCAGGGCGAAGCCGGCCCCCATTTGGCTGAACTCCTCGATCGCCTTGAGGCGCCGAGCCGCGTTGGGGGTTAAGTGCTTGTTCTGGTCGACGAGGAGGTAGCAGTAGGCACGATGCTTGTAGCGGCCCACGCGGCCGCGGAGCTGGTGGAGGTCGGCGAGGCCGTAGCGGTCGGCCTCGTCGATGAACATCGTGTTCGCGTTGGGGATGTCCAACCCGCTCTCCACGATGGTGGTGGCCAGGAGCAGGTCGAAGCGGTGGTGGACAAAATCGACCATCACCTTCTCGAGCTGTCCCTCGGGCATCTGCGCGTGGCCGATGCGCAGCGAGGCCTCGGGGACGATGTCGCGGAGCTTGCGGGCGACGATCTCGATGTCTTCCACGCGGTTGTGGACGAAGAAGATCTGCCCGCCGCGGCTGAGCTCGCGGAGGACGGCGTGGCGGATCAGCTCCGGATCGAAGCGGGTGACGCGGGTCTCTACGGCGAGGCGGTCGGCGGGGGGCGTCTCCAGATTGGAGATGTCCCGCAGGCCGGTAAGGGCCATGTGCAGGGTGCGGGGGATGGGCGTGGCGGTGGTGGTGAGGACGTCGACGAGGGTGCGGATCGACTTCAGGCGCTCCTTGATCTCCACGCCGAAGCGCTGTTCTTCGTCGATGATCACCATGCCCAGGTTCTGGAAGCGGACGTCGGGCTGGACGAGCCGGTGGGTGCCGATGACGATGTCGACCGAGCCCTCGGCCAGCCGCTCGATGATCTCTGCCTGCTGCTTGCGGTTGGCGAAGCGGGAGAGGACGGCGATTTCGAAGGGGAAGGAGGCCATCCGACCGCTGAAGGTGCGGTAGTGCTGCTCGGCGAGAACCGTGGTAGGCACGAGCATGGCGACCTGGTAGCCGGCGTCCACGGCCTTGAAGGCCGCCCGCATGGCCACCTCCGTCTTGCCGTAGCCCACGTCGCCGCAGAGGAGGCGGTCCATGGGCCGCGACCGCTGCATGTCCTCCTTGATGGCAGCGATGGCGGCCAGTTGGTCGCCGGTCTCCTCGTAGGGGAAGGCGGCGTCGAACTCCTGCTGCCACTCGGTGTCGTGGCGGAAGGCGATCCCCCGCTGGGCCGCCCGCGCCGCCTGGACCTCGAGCATCTCGACGGCCAGATCGGTAACGGCCTCCTGGACCGCCCTCTTCCGTCGCTGCCATAGGTTGCCCCCCAGCTTGGCCAGTGCCGGGCGGCTCTTCGTGCCGCCGACGTACTTCTGGACGAGGCCGATCTTCGAGGAAGGGACGTAGAGTTTCGTTCCTTCGGCGAACTCCAGTACGAGATGCTCCTCGACCTGGCGGCCCTTCTCGAGCACTTCCATACCGCGGTAGCGGGCGATGCCGTGGGCGACGTGGACTACGAGGTCCCCCTCGCGGAGGTCGAGAAAGCTGTCCAGGGCCCGCGTCAACCGCCGCGGCCCGGGGCGGCGGAGGTCCTCGCGGCGGAAGAGCTCGCCGCTGCCGACGAGGACGATCCCCGCCGGCACGAGACGAAAGCCGTGGTGCAGGTGGCCGATGGGAAAGTGGAGCCGCCCCTCGCGCGTCAGGCGGGTCTCCGCGAAGACCTCGGCGAGGCGCTGGGCCTCGGCCTCGGTCGGGCAAACGAGGAAGACTTCCTGGTTCATACCCACCCCGTCCAACTCGGCGCGAACCTTGCCGATCTCGCCGCTGAACCGTTCCACCGACTCGATCTTCAGTCGGCAGGTCGTCTCCAGTGAGCCGGCGGCCACCGCCGACGCCGTGACGGTGGGAAAGCGAACGATCTGCTCGAGGACGGAGTCGACGTGGTGGACCTTCTCCGGGTGATCGATCCGCCGCAGGTAATTGATCCCCTCCTCGCGGAACGCCTCGGGCTCACTAAGCAGCCACCAGCTTGCCGGGGGCACAAAGTCGCTCAGGTGGGCGCGGTGGCGGCCGCTGGGGTCGAGCATCGTCACCTCGACCGCCTCCAGGCTCGCCAGGCTCCGCTGCGTGGCCACGTCGAAGCGGCGGAGCGACTCGACCTGGTCGCCGAAGAGCTCCACGCGGACCGGGGCCTGCCAATCGGGGGCGAAAATATCGACGATCCCGCCGCGACGGGAGAATTCGCCCGGCAGTTCCACGGCCGAGGTGCCATGGAAGCCGCTCTCCACCATCCAGCGAGCCAACTCGTCGATGTCCAGCGCCTCGCCGACGCGGAGCGACCGGCTGTGGGCCCGTAGCGAACCCGCGGGGGGGACCGGCTGGAGCAGACTCTGCACCGACGCCACCACCAGTCGCGGGGGATCACTGCCGCCAAGCCGCTTCAGTATTCGCAGGCGGTCACCGAAGGTGGTGTCGTGGGCGACCCACTCCTCGGGCATGGTCTCCCAGGCAGGAAACCGCTCCGCAGTATGGGGGGTGAAGAGGGCCAGCTCGTCGAGTAGTTCGTCGACCTGGTCGGGGAAGGGGCATACCACCAGGAGCGTTGCCGGGACACGGTGTGCCAGAGCCGCCGCCACCAGCGCAAGGGATCCCCCCCAAACTCCGTCGAGCGTGGCCGCGTCACCTTCCGCCAGCGACGAAACCACCTCGGCGAAGCCCTCCTGCCGATCGATTTGATCGACCAGATCCAAGAGACGCCCTTGGGCTGTCGCCTCGTCGGCTCGCGTGGTCATTGCCCGACATTATATAAGGGCAGGGAATGGGTGTAGAGTAGGCCCGCCGGGCCGATGCGGCAGCGATCGGCCTTCCGCTTACCAGTAGTGCCGCCCCGGGTTCCACGGGTAGTAGACCTTGCGAGTCGTCCCCCATCGGAACTCGACGGCTCCGGTGATCGAGGGGCTATGCATGGTCTCGATGCTTCCTCCGCCGAAGGTAATATGGTCCGTGATCTCGACGCGGATGGCGATCCGCTCGCTGTAGCGGGTCGTGACCCCGATTCCCAACGGCATGCCGAGATTGGTGCGCCACCACCGGACACCGACCCGGTCGTTGAACCTGTGGGTGGCGGTACCCAAACCGACAAAGCAATAAGGGCGCACGGCGGTGTCCCCGCGCGGGTAGTAGAGTAGACGGACATCCCAGAAACTCGCATCGCCGTAGCGACGCATGCCGTGGCGAATGCGCTCGGGGTCGAGGGGGTCGAGTTCCGCCTCATCGTCGAGCCGTTTGCGGGCGGCGATGGCCCGGGCACTGTCGTAGAGGGAAAGCGAGGCGAAGCCGATCTCCGTGCGTCCGCCGAAACTCTCGTGGAAATCCCACCCCAGCCGCAACCCGGTGAAGGGTCCTCCCTGTTGCCCGACCCAGTCGTCGACCAGCTCGCTGCCCTGCATGTAACCGACAAAGGCACCCGCGTAAAGGGGGCGGCGGAGCCAGCTCTCGTCAGCGTAAACAGGCAGTGCCGGACCGCCGTGGCCGACAGATCGACCGCCCCATTCCCGTTGCTCCGGAAGGGGACCGTAGACTTCGGCACGGGGGCACGCACGCGGCTCCCCTCCGAGCCCGGCTCCGTGGGAACCAAGGGGCTCGCTGGGGGGCAGATCGGGGGGGGCTTCGCCCGGATTCGAGGTCGCGAGGGTCTCGTGCCCGACAGGAAGCAGTTCCTCACCGCTTGAGAAGCGGGAAGCTGGCTCCGGCAGGCTCGGCTCTGGGGCGAGCGCCGTCCCTGGCCAATGCATCGCCGGGGCGGCGTTTTCCCCAGCGACCGCCCAACCATTCCCCGTCGCGAGAGCGAACCAAGCCGCCAAGAGACCAACGGCCCACCCACGCGGGCCGCGCCGCGCAGGGACCGGTGCAGCCCGCAAGCCCGTGCAGCGAACCCCGTTCGAGGTCGTCGGCGCTCTGGTCGAGCGGGTAGGCAAGGCGGATCGTCCTTTCCGTCGACGGACCTGGCTTGACTTCCGTGATGCCCCCAGCCGATGAGGGCGGGGATTATCCCGCTATGGGCGAACGGTGTCAATGCGGAGATGAGACTACCCTGTAGAGGGGTTGCCAGGCAGGCCTCCCTGGCCTCCGGCCGGGTTCGACCGATTCCGAGGCGGAGGACCGAGGACAAGAGGTGCCGCCCGACGTCCGCGGTCCCTCGCGGGTTTCGCCCCAGAAAAGGGCATTACCACCAGTAGCGCCATGAACTGGTGGTAATGCGAGGGGGTGCGTGGGAGGAGGCCGCGTTCAGTCCTGGCGCGGCTTCGGGGTGCGGGCGGGAGCACGACGGCTCGTTTTCTTGGCACCTTTGCGGCGGCGGCCACGGTGCTCGCGGGTGGCGTGGTCGATCTCCGCCTCGGCGAGCCGCTTGCCCACCTGGCCGCGCATCTGCTCGATGCGGTCGCGGAGTGCCGCGGCCCGCTCGAACTCCAGTGCCTCAGCAGCGGCGTACATCTCCGCTTCGAGCTCGGCGAGGTATTCCTCGGTGATGTACTGGGCCTCGTCGTCACGGCCGACGGCGGCGTTGGCCCGAGCGTGAGCGGCGGCCTCGGACTCGATGCCCGCACGGATCGCCTTGCGGATCGTCTCCGGGGTGATGCCGTGCGCGCGGTTGTACTCCTCCTGCATGGCGCGGCGGCGGCGGGTCTCCTCGATGGCCCGCTGCATGGAATCGGTCACCTTGTCGGCATAGAGCATCACCTTGGCGTTGACGTTCCGCGCCGAGCGGCCGATCGTCTGCATCAGCGACGTTTCATTGCGGAGGAAGCCCTCCTTGTCGGCGTCGAGGATGGCCACCAGGGAGACCTCGGGCAGGTCGAGGCCCTCGCGGAGGAGGTTGACCCCTACGAGGACGTCGAAGCTCCCCTGGCGGAGGTCGCGGAGCAACTCGACCCGCTCGAAGGCGTCCAGGTCGCTGTGCAGCCACTTGCAGCGTACCTGCTGCTTGGAGAGGTAGGCCGCCAGGTCCTCGGCAAGACGCTTGGTGAGGGTCGTCACCAGGACCCGGTCACCCTTCGCCGACCTCTGGCGAATCTGTTCCAGGAGGTGGGGGATCTGGCTGGCTGCGGGGGCCACCTCGATCTCCGGATCGAGCAGCCCCGTGGGGCGGATGACCTGCTCGACCATCTCCCCGCCGGTCTTCTCCAACTCGTAGGGGCCGGGGGTAGCGGAGACGAAGATCACCTGGCCGATCTTCGCTTCCCACTCCTCGAACCGCAGGGGGCGGTTGTCCAGCGCGCTGGGGAGCCGGAAACCGTGCTCGACGAGCGTCATCTTGCGGTTGCGGTCGCCGGCGTACATGGCGCGGACCTGCGGCACCGTGACGTGCGACTCGTCGACGAAGAGTAGGAAGTCGTCGGGGAAGAAGCTGAAGAGGGTGTCGGGCGGCGAACCCGGCTTGCGACCGCTGAGGGGCCGGCTGTAGTTCTCGATCCCCGGGCAGTAGCCGACCTCCTGGAGCATCTCGAGGTCGAACCGGGTGCGGGCCGAGAGCCGCTGGGCCTCGAGGAGCTTCCCCTGCTCGCGGAACTCCTCGAGCCGCTTCTCCAACTCGTCCTTGATCTCCGCCACGGCCGAGGCGATCCGCTCCTCGGGGAGGACGAAGTGCTTGGCCGGGTAGATGAAGAGCCGCTCCTCGCGGGAGAGGACCTCGCCGCTGGTGGGATGGATGAGCGAGAGCTGCTCCACTTCGTCGCCCCAGAGCTCGATTCGCAGGGCGTATTCCTCGTAGGAGGGCCAGACCTCCACGCAGTCGCCGCGGACGCGGAACTTGCC
>SKOZ01000001.1 GCA_007119795.1 Planctomycetales bacterium
CCGCCTTTGCAGAGGAACCGCGCCCGGCGCGGCATCCCCGCGGCGGGGCCGGCGGTGGACACCTCTTCGATTTCATCCTGGCCACCGCGCGCGAGGCCTTTCCGCAGAGCTTCGTCGAATCCACGGCCGATCTCTTTGCCGCCATCGGCTATTGGGGGCTCTACGGAGCCATGGCGGCCTTGATGATCGCGGCGGCCATGATCGACCTGCAGTGGCTCGCCGCGGCCGTTGTCACCGCGGTCCTGCTGGCGATCCTCCAATACCTCGCCGGCCGCAGCCTCCCTCTGCTCAAACGCCTGAACGACCAGGCCGGCGCCGGTTTTCCGTCCTCGGTCATTCTCGACGTCGTAGCCCTCCTTGCCCTGGTGGGCGGCATCGTCGCCGTGCTCACGCTCTCGGTGGCCGCGGGCATCCATCACTTGATGCTGGCCCTTTGGGGCGTTAAGCTCTTCATCATCATCGAGTTCATCGCCTTCCTGGCCCTCAACCCCGCCGCCTTGAAGATCACGGTGAGCGAATCGGTGCCGCCGGCCCAGGCCGCTCTGGGGCTGGCCGTCTTCTTCCAGAAACTGCTCCTCCGCGCCGTCCCCGTCGTCTTCGGCACCGGTGTCGTCTGGGGTACACTCTATCTGGTGTACGCCTGTTACCTCGCCCTGGTCGGCGAACCCGGCGCACTGGCCGACGACCCCCAACTCCACGCCAAGATCGCCTCGCTGACCGCCGCCGGCCTGCTGCTCTTCTACGCCCTCCTCCCCACGCTGGCGGTTTTCGTATTCCCGCTGGTCTACCTCCCCGTCCGCCTCGTGCAGGCGATCCTCGAGCACGTCGAGCATACCAAGCCGCTGGGCCGTTAGCAGTGCGCGGGCCTTGCGCGGCATGCCCCAACCCCAACGCGGTCCGGTCGTTTTCCGGGGCGCGGCAATGGGGAGGCTCACCGCGGGCAACCCTTGCCGCCCTGCGCGCCGGTATGGCCCTGCGGCGGCCGCCCGGTTACCATGGTCGTTCGTCGAACCCCTTCCCTTCACCACCGTCGCCTGCTATGGAAGAGGGCAGTCCCTTACTCCCCGATGCCGGCAGCGAGGCCCTCGGCGATCTGGCCGAGTCGCTGCGGCTGATGCTGATTCCCGGCGTGGGACCGCGAATACGGCGAGCCCTGCTGGACCGCTTTGCCTCCGCGGGAGCCGTTCTCGATGCCGCGCCCAGCGCGCTGCGCGAGGTCCCCGGCGTCGGGCCGAAGCTCACGGCACGTATCGCCGCCGCCCGCGAAGAGATCGACAGCGAAGCGGAGATCGACCTCTGCCGCCGCGAGAGGATCGCCATCCTCACCGAGGCCGATGCCGGTTACCCGCGCATGCTCCGCGAGATTCCCGATCCGCCGGGAGTGCTCTTCCTCTGCGGCGCGATCCTCCCCCGCGACCGCCTCGCCGTGGCCATCGTGGGCACCCGCCACGCCTCCTCCTACGGGTTGAAGCAGGCCGAACGCCTCGCCGCCAGCCTCGCCCGCGCGGGGCTTACGATCGTCAGTGGGCTGGCGCGGGGGATCGACTCGGCGGCGCACCGGGCGGCCCTCGAGGCCGGGGGGCGGACGCTGGCCGTCCTGGGCAGCGGCGTCCTGAACATCTATCCCCCCGAGCACGTGCGCCTTGCCGAGGAGGTGCTCGCCGCCGGAGCCGTGCTCAGCGAGGCGCCGCCGCGGGCGGAGCCGCTGGCCGGCGCCTTTCCGCAGCGGAACCGGATCATCAGCGGGCTGGCCCTGGGGACGGTCATCGTCGAGGCGGGCCGCCAGAGCGGCGCCCTGATCACCGCCCGTCACGCCATGGAGCAGGGCCGCGAGGTCTTCGCCGTCCCCGGTCGGGTGGACAGCCGCAGCTCCCAGGGCTGCCACCGCTTGATCCGCGACGGCGCCAAGCTCGTCGAGTCGGCCGACGACGTTCTCGAAGAGCTCGGCCCCCTCGTCGAGGCGACGCCTCACGAGGGGGGCCGAACGATCCACCATCCCGCCGAATTGGCGCTGAACGAGCAAGAGCAGCAGGTGCTCGACGCCGTGGATACGGCCGCCACGGCGATCGACGCGATCGTCGCCGCCACCGGCCTCTCCGTACCGGCGGTGCTCGCTACCCTCAGCGTGCTCGAAGTCCGGCGGCTGGTGCGCCGCGTCAGCGGCAGCAGCGTGGTCCGGCTGTGAACACCGGCTCGCCGCGCAGACCAATCCGGCATGGTCAAACGGAGCACCGTGCGGCGATGGAGCGACCCGTGGCGAGGATTCTGCTAGGAGGGTGTGGCGACGGCAGGGCATCGTCACGATAATATCGACGGGTTCTGGCTCGTTTCGCCCGAGAGCGCACCGGCGGTTGGACCACGGGAATGGGCCGTGGTGCCAGGATGTGCGGCAAGGGGGAGTTGATTGCCGGGGATACGTACTTTGCCTTGCAGGAGAATGAAATGCGTTTCCAGTATCGACCCATGCGGCTCTGGGCGGGGATGCGGCGTCTGGCACGGGGGATGGCGGGCCTTCTGCGGCGCCGCGGCGGTGGTGCGCGGATCGAGGAAGCCGCCGCGGCGCCGGGACCGAACCGCCGGCAGCTCCTCGGGCGGCTGGCTGCCCTGCCGGCCCTGGGGGCCGCCGGCTGGTCCCAGCGCGCCCGGGCCGACGAGGACGCCGACGCAACCACCGGACCGACGCGAATCGTCATCAACGCCGAGGATTCCGACGAATACTGGCGGCTGCGGCACCTCGACCTGGGCAGCCCCGAGGTGGCTCGCAAGCAGGCGCAGATGCCGGTCGGGAAGATCGGCAACCTTTCGCTGGGTCGGGTCATCGCCGGCAGCAATCTCATCAGCCCGAACATGCACGCCCGCGATCTCCACTATGTCAACGGACTGGCCCGCGCATACAACACCGAAGAGCGGGTCTTCATGACGCTCAAGAAGTGCGAGGAGCAGGGGTGCAACTCGATCATTCTCAAGGACCACAATTTCAGGGACTTCCGGCTTGGCGACTACTGGACCGAATGGGGCGGCAAGATGGCCTGGCTGGCGGACGTGATCACGACCGACATCGAGCAGTACGAGCGGCGGCTGGTGCAGCACCTCGAGCTGGGCGCCGCCTCGGCCTATCCCTGGGGAGGGGCCTCCGATATCTGGTACCACCAGGGGAACCCGGGCCACATCGTGCGTGCCTACGAGATCATGCGGAAGTACGACGTCCCCGTGGGCATCGCCGCGCACCGCCTCGAGCCGATCGCCTTCTGCGAACGGGAAGGCTTGCAGCCGGACTACTACATGCTGACCCTCCACCACGACCGCTACTGGTCGGCACATCCGCGGGAGAACCGCCGCTTCAACGAGATCTACGAGCAGCCCTCGCAGAACCACGGCGAGTGGCACCACAACATGTTCTGCCACGACCCGGAAGAGACGGTCGCCTTCATGGAGGACGTCAAGGTGCCGTGGATCGCCTTCAAGGTCCTCGCCGCCGGCGCCATCCGGCCCCGCGAGGGCATCCAGTACGCCTTCGACGGCGGCGCCGACTTCATCTGTCTGGGGATGTTCGACTACCAGGTTGAAGAAGATGCCCAACTCGTCCGGGAGTGTGTGCACCAGGCCGCCGACCGCCGGCGGCGCTGGGTGTGACGGACGGCCGCGCGTCACAACGAGCGTCAGCGTGAGGAACCGCCGCTCAGAGCCGCCCGTCGCAGCCCAGGAAGCGGACGCGTTCGGTGGTGGCCCCGTGAGACGTTTCCTCGATCTGCCGTCCCTCCGGGGAGAACCGCCCCATGCCGGTGAAGGCCGGTTCCGCGGCGGGGAGCGGGGCTCAGAGTCCCGCCGCCGGAGCGGCCGAGGCAGGGAGACGAGCCGAGCCGAGGAATCGACGCGATCAGCGAGGACCAGCGCGGATGAGGGCCGCGCCCCGGGAACCCTTTGCGCCCCGCCGGAAGGGACAGACCATCCTACCCCGCGCTCGATGGGGTGGGCCGGGGCTTCCCGCTATACCCGAATGCGCAGATGGGCTATTCTGGCGTAAGGGGGCTTCGTTGGAGCAGTCTGGCCGCAGCGTCGTGTGGCGACCGCTGTTCCCAAGAGCCAAGACAAACGAACACGATGATTTCCGCTCAGCAATTCCTCAACGTCCTGGAACAGAAGGACCTCCTGCCCGCCGACCTGATTCGGCTTTTGCGCGAGCGGATCGCCGCCTCCGATCAACCGGTCACGGCCATCGACGTGGCCCGGCGGTTGATCGAGATGGGCCGGCTGACGCCGCCCCTCGCCGAGCGTTTGCTCACGGCATCCTACAGGGTCGCCGGCGATCGCCCGTCGCGTGCCGAGCCGTCGCAGACGCCGGCGGCACCCGTCGAGGGGGGGCTGATCCTGCTCGACGACGAGGACGAGGAGGCGGAGCCACCGGCCGCGGGCACAGCCCAGGGCGAGGACGAGGATTTGGGGCTGGTGCTCCTGGAAGAAGACGAACAGAAGGTTCAGCCAAGCAAACCGTCCCAGCCGCAGCCAGCCCGAAAGCAGGCGAAGAAGGCGGCTTCTCCGCCGCGGCGCCGTGAGACGTCCGCGGCGGAGCTGGCGGCGGTCCGCGCCGGTCTCCAGGCCACTTCCGGACCGCTCGACGACCTCTTCTCCGACGCCGGACTGGGTGCGGCCGCAACAGCCAGCCCGCTGGAGCCGGTCGGGGGCCGAGGTCTCTTCGGCCGATTCTTCAGGCGGCCGCGACATCGCCGCGACAAGTGGGACTCGCCGCTGCTTCTCGTGGGGGGAGGCTTCCTGATCCTGTTGGTGCTCGGCGGGGTGGCGCTCTTCATCGCCATTTCCCGGCAGACCGCCGAAGAGGTCTTGGAAATAGCCCATGAGCACTACCGCGCCGGCTCCTACACCCAGGCGATCCACGCCTACGGCGAATACTTGCGAAGGTTTCCCAATCACCAGGGGGTGAGCCTGGCCGAAGTCCGCCGCGGACTGGCACAGATTCGGCAAGTGGTCGAGGCGGCGCGGGTCAACCGCGATTGGGCTGGGGCGCTCTCGACGACCCGCCCCATCCTGGACGAGATCGCCTCGGAGCCCGACTTCCAGGAGGCCCGGGCCGAGTTGGCCACCCTGTTGCCCGACATTGCCGAGGGGCTCGCCGAACTGGCGCGGGAGGCCCCCGATCCGCAGCGCGTAGCCCAGGCCCGAGAAACCCTCGACCTCGTCGACCGCTATGTCCTCCGCGCCCAGCGGCCCGTGGTCCGGCTGGAAGCGATCCGCGCCTCGCTGGCGCTTTCCGATCAGCGGATCGCCGAGCGGGAAGAGCTCGAAAAGGCCCTGAAGGCGATCGCGGCTGCGGTGGACCGGGGCGATCCCGACGAGGCCTATGCGATCCGCCGCAGCCTCTTGAGCCGCTACCCGTCCCTCGACGGCCACGCGGAACTCGTCGAGGCCGAGACAGCCATCTCCGCGGCCATGCGCGGGTTGGTGGCGCAGGTCGATTCGTCCCAAGAGGCCTTGACGGACGTCCCCGACGACGGCCCGAAGCCGGTCGCCGTGCTGGCGCAGCGGTCGACCCGGCAGACGGCTGACGGGGAACGCGTGCACTTCGCCATGGCTGCCGGGGCGGTCTACGGCTTGGACGGCGGTGACGGCCGGGTCCTCTGGCAACGGCCCGTGGGGTTCGCCACCAGCGCGCGGAGCGTCCCTTTCACGCCCATGGCGGTCGGCCAAGGCGAGTCGGCCGGAGCCGTCCTCATCGACTATCAGCGGCAGGAACTCGTGCGCCTCGACGCCCGCACGGGCGAAATCGCCTGGCGGTTCCCCCTCGGCGAAGACGTGGAGGCCCACCCCCGCCTCGTCGGGGACCGGCTGCTGCTGGCGACTCCCTCCGGCCGCTTGCTGTCGGTCGACGCGGCCAGCGGGTCTTCCACCGGCTTCGTGCAGTTCCCGCAACCCCTCTATACGGCGCCGACCGTAGATACCGCGAGGGGACTCGTCTACCAGGTCGCGGAGCACTCGAACCTCTTCGTCGTAGAACTCGGGGAGGGAGGCGTCTGCCGCCAGGTCGTCCACCTCGGGCACAATGCCGGGGGCGTGACGGCGGCACCGGTGCTCGCGGCGGGCTACCTCGTGGTGGCCGAGAACGACCGCGGCCAGGACTCGTTGCTCCACGTCCTCGCCACGCAGACCGAGGAGTCGCCCGGGGAAGTGGTCCCCGTGCAGCAGATCCGCCTGCGGGGGCGAGTGGACCTGCCCCCACGCGTCCTCGGGCGGCGGATCCTGGTGACTACGGACCGCGGCGGCCACCACGTCTTCGAGGTCGGCGGCACCGATCCGGCGAACCCCCTGGTGACCCTGGCCGAGGGTGGCGGCGGCGGCGAGGCGACCAACATCCGTTACGCCCACCTCGAGGCAACGCGGTTCTTCGTGGCCGATTCCCGCTTCGTCAGCTACGACATTCAGGCCGCTCGGGGCCGAACCGTGGTCGCGTGGGCCGCCGATGCCGGCTCGACCTTCGTGCAGCCGCCCGTCGCCTTCGGGCCGCATCTCTTCGTGGTGCGGCGCTCCGCCGGCCAGCCCGGGGCCTTCGCCAGCCTCGTGGCCATGGATTCGGGAAACAAGCTCTGGGAAACCCTGGTCGCGGCGCCCTTGGCGAGCGAGCCGCGCGTCGACACGACGACGGGACGGATTACCGCCCTGGGGGCCGCCGGCGGCATCTACCAGATCGAACAGGACCGACTCGGCAACGGTGCGATTCTGGACGAACCGACGCTGGTCCTGCAGCGGGGCGATTTCCAGCCGCCGCTCGCCGGCCTCGTGGAGTTGGAAGGAACCGCGCTGCTCGTAGCACCAGGGCCGGGAACCCGGCGGCTCGCCGTCTTCGACCCGGCAGTGACGAGCGAGCGTTTCCACTGGCTGAACCTCCCTGCACCGCTGGCCAGCCCCCCCGTCCGATTCGGTGAGGGGGTCATCATCCCAACCAGCGGGGGCCAGGTGCTGCTGATGGATCGGCGGGGAAACCCGCTGGCCGAACCATTCCAACCCCCTCTGGCTCCAGGGGAGACCTTTCCCTGGTCGCGGCCGCTGGTTCTTCCCGCGGAAGAGGGGGAAGAGGCGAGCCGTGGCGGCGAGGTCCTGCTCACCGATGGGAAGTCGAAGCTCTACCGCTTGGCCGTGGTGGACCAACCGTCCAGACATCTGGCGGCCCGGGCGGTCGCCGATCTCGCGGCAGTTCCCACGGCGGGGCCCGCGGTAGCGGGGCCCACGGTCTATGTCGTGGACGACGCCCGGCAGGTGATTGGCTTTCGACTTCAGGATCTGGAGCGATCCGTGGAGCAGTCGCTCCTCGGGCGCTGCGTCTGGGGACCTTTCGCGGCGGGCGAGGTCGTCCTCCTCGCCACAGACGCCGGTCGGCTGGCGGCCTTCGACGGTGAAGGACTACGCTGGGAGATCGCCTTCGATAGCCGGCCCGTGGGGCAACCGCTCCTGCTCGAGGGAGAGATTCTCTTGAGCACGAACCGGGGCCACGTATACCGCCTGGCCCCGGCGGACGGCCGCGAGGAGGGAAGGATCTCCGTGGGTCGCGCCCTCTCGAGTGGGCCGGTGGTCTGGGAAGACCGCCTGCTCGTGGCAACGGAGGAGGGGAGTATCTTCGAGGTGCAGCGACCGTGAATTCCCTTATGGCCATGGTGCGGTGGGCGGTGCCGCTGCTGCTTCTCCTTCCCGTTGCGGCTGGCGGTCAGGAGCGGATCATCGACCGCATGCCCTTCGACCGCATCACCCTGGACGAGGCCAACGATGAGGCGGTGCTCCTCGTCCACCCCATCGATTTGCCGGAACGGCAGGTTCCCAGCGCGCCGCGGCCCGGCGATCGCATCACCGTCCGCCTGCTGGAGGATCCCGATACCGAATACGAGCTCGAATGGCGGCACATCGACCGGCTGGAGTTCTACGAGGAAATGGTCCTGGCCGAGGCGCGGGAACTGGTCCACGCCGGCCGCTTTGACGAGGCCTACGACCATTTCCAGTTCTTGCTCCGCAATCACCCGGAGACAGAGGGGCTGGAGGCGGCCCGCGAGGAATACCTTCTGCTCGAGGCCCGTGCGGCGCACGGCGAAGGCCGCTACCGCACGGCCCTGGCGCGGCTCCGCGAGCTCTACGGCCTCAACCCCGAGCGGGCCGACCTGGAGACCGCTCTCGGCCAGACCACGGAAGGGTTGGTCCAGCAAGCCGTGGCCGAAGAGAACTACGAGGCGGCCCGGAGGCACTTGCGGACCCTGGCAGAGTGGTATCCGCGGCACGCGGTGGTAACCTCGTGGGAAAGGCGGTTCCGTGACGAGGCGGCAGCCCTTCTGGACGAGGCCCGCGCGGCGCTGGCCAGCGGAGAGTTCCGCCGCGCCGAGCAGGCCAGCCGGCGGGTGCTCCTCATCTGGCCGCAGACGCCGGACATCGAGGAGGTCCGCGCTGCGGCCCAGCAAGCCTACCCGCGCGTGGTGGTCGGCGTGGGCCTGCCGGCGACGGGGTTGCGGCCTCACGCGGTCGACGACTGGGCGGCGCGGCGGAGCGGCCGGCTCGTCTTCCGCCGGCTCACCGAATTCGTCGCCCCCGGTTCGGAAGGGGGCCGGTACCTTTGCCCGCTGGGCCCCATCGAGATCGAAGAGCTGGGGCGAACCGTCCGCTTCACGTTGCGCCCCGAGGCCCGCTGGTCGCCGCAGCGGCGGATTACGGCATACGACCTTTGCGAACAGCTCCTCAGGCTGGCCGACGCCGGCGATCCCTCCTATCGCGCCGACGTCGCCGAGTGGCTGGCGGCCGTCGCCGTCGAGGGAGTCTATCAGCTCGTGGTGGAACTGCAGCGCCCCCACGTCCGCCCTGAGGCCCTTCTGGAGGTGCCGCTGTTCGAAGGGGGCGCCTTCCGGAGCGGCGGAGAGGGAAGCGACGGCGCCCCCTGCGGCCCTTACCGTGTGGAATCGTGGGGGGAGGACGCCGTCTATCTGAAAAACCACGATTACTTCGCCGCCGGGGCGGATGCGCCGGAAGAGATCGTCGAGCGGCACTTCCCCGAGGGCGACGAGGCCCTGCGCGCGCTGCGGCGGGGGGAAGTGGACGTCATCGACCGCCTCCGGCCTTGGGACGTGGAGGCGGCCCGCTCCTTGAGCGGAGTGACCGTGGAGCCCTATGCCGTGCCCCTGCTGCACTGCCTGATCCCCAACCGCTCGCGGCCCTTGCCCGGCCACCGGGGCTTCCGTCGGGCGATGGTGTACGGCATCCACCGCGAGGCGATCCTCGATCACCTCACCGGTGGCCAGCCGCTGCCGGGGGCCCGCGTCGTCAGCGGCCCCTTTCCCGTCGGAGTGACTTACGACGATCCCCTCGGTTATGCCCACAACGAGTCGATCACTCCGCACCCTTACGAACCCCGCGTCGCCCTGGCCCTGGCGGCGGTGGCCATGGACGAGGTCACCCGGGCACGCCGCGACAGGGAAAAAGAGGAGGAGGAAACGGGGCCTGCGACCGCAGCGCTGCTCCCCCTGGTCGTCGCCCATCCCCAATGCGACATCGCCCGCCGCGCCTGCGAGGCGATCGCCGAGCAGCTCGGGGGCATCGGCATCTCCGTGGAGCTCCGGCCCCTCCCCCACGACGGCTACGACCGCATCCCCGACGACGTCGATTTCGTTTATGCCGAGCTGGCCGTGTGGGAGCCGGTTGTCGACGCCCAGCGGCTGCTGCGGCCCGACGGACCGGCCGGCAGGGCCAGTCCCTACGTGACTTTGGCACTGCGGCAGTTGGAGAGGGCCTCCGACTGGCGCCAGGTACAGCCGCTGCTGCGGCGGATCCATCGCCTCGCCCACGAGGACGTGGCCGTGATCCCGCTTTGGCAATGGATCGATCATTTCGCCTACCGCAACCGCGTGCAGCGGGTCGGCGGGCAGCCGACGCTGCTGTACGAGAACGTGGAAGTCTGGCAGACCGCCGTCGCGGCGGTGGAGAACGAATGAGCGGCCCGATGAGCAAATGCCGACGGCGGGCGGGCCCGCCCCGCCCGGCATCCAGTGCCGGCCCGGCGGCGGCTGCGCTGCACGGGGCCGAACGGCCCTCCCCCGCGCGCCGGTCCGTCATCGGTGGCGGCAGGGAGCGGAGTATTCTCGGCATCCTTCTCTTGGCGGTGGCGGCGGGCTTGGCCGCCCCGGCGAGGGCCGACGATGCCGTGTGGAGCCAAACGCCCTATCGCGTTCGC
Source organism: Planctomycetales bacterium (assembly GCA_007119795.1). The sequence continues at coordinate 10,211 of SKOZ01000001.1, forward strand.
ATCCTCTTGGCGCTGGAGCCGGCGGCCGAGTTCGCCGATCCCTTCCCGCAGCGATTGGCCGACGTCTTGGGCGAGCGGCTGGAGTCGGTCGTGGGCGCGGTCTGGGAGGCCGACGTGGAAGCGGCCGAGGGACCGCTCCGCAGTGAGGTCCTGGCCGGTCTGGAAGGGCTCGATGCGGCGAAGCTGGCCGAGAGGTACCCCGAGGGGGACAAGCTGCTGCTCGTCGCCGTGTCCGGCGATCTCGGCGGCTACTCGGTTGCCGCCCGCGACCTCGACCTCCGGACCCAGCGTCTCGGTACCCCGGTCCGCCATCGCGCCGGAGAGCCCGCCAAGCTTCGCGACGTCGCCCTCGACGCCCTCTGGGCGGCTTTCGCCCCCGTGGCGCGGATTCAGCGCGTCGAACAGCGGGACGTGGTCTTGTTGCCCCGCGCCGGCGCACTCCCCTTTCGCGATCCCACCCTGGCGGCCGTTGAGGCGGGCGACGTCTTCCGGCCCCTGATCCGCCACAACGACCGCGACGGCAGTCTCCGCGCCGTGGCCGAGATCCCTTGGTCCTACCTCAACGTACTCCAGGCCTCGGGGTGGACCGTGAACTGCCGGATCCATTCCGGCCTGCGAACGCCACTAAGCGGGCGGCGGCGGGGCCGTGTCGAGCAGCTCGCCCTGAAGGTCCTGCCCCCCGGCGAACCCACCCGCCTGGCGCTCCGCCCCCGCACCGGCCCGGACGAGTTCTTGGCCGGCTTCGCCGTTTACGCCTACGCCCCGGACTCGCCGGAGACCACGCTCCTGGGCCATACCGACGAGGCGGGCAGCATCGTCGTCCCGCCCGACGACGGGCCCCTGCGGATCCTCCTGGTCCGCAGCGGCGGAGTCTTCCTGGCGCGGCTGCCGATCGTTCCCGGGGCGCCGCCCGAGCAGACGGCGGAGGTGGCGAACGACAACCAGCGTCTCATGGCCGAGGGCGTGATCCGCGGCATCCAGGAACGGCTCGTAGATCAGGTGGCGCGTCGCGAGGTCCTCGTCGCCCGCGCCCGCGCCCGGCTCGAGGCGGGCGACATCGACGAGGCCGTCCGCCTCGTGCGCGAGTTGGAACGCCTCGGTACCCGGGAGGACTTCGCGCGCCTGGTGGAAAACGAGCGGCAGCGGATCTTCTCCGCCGATCCCCTGGTGCAGCGGCAGATCGAGGCGATGTTCCGCGAGACCCGCGAAATGGCCGCTGCCCACCTCGATCCGGCGCCCATCGAGCAGATCGCCATCGAGGTGGCCCGGGCCCAGCGCGGGGGGGTCGCCGGCTCGTAAGGCGACGGCTCCCCCGGAAATCACCCCAGAATCCGCCGCCACCGCTCCAGGTTCCAGCGGGCCTTTTCGGCATTGGACATCTTGCTGAAATCGGGCTCCCCGGGGGGCGCGGTGGAGGGCGCGGCGGCCGCCGGTCGCGGCCGGCTGGTGCCCGCGTAGCTCGTGGCCGTCTGCGTGAGGACGAGGTCGTCGTCGAGGCTGCGGTGGGGTGCGATTCCCTGCCCTTCGAGATCGCCGTGATAGGCCCGCACCGCCTCGGGGGGGGCGATCTCGTCGTCGGCCACGGCACGGAGGTGGCGGATGAAGGTGAGCTGATCCTCGGCGTTGTTGATCTTTCGTCCGTAGAGGGCCACCCGCGCCCCGTACCGCTTGGCTTCCCAGAGCATGTGGAAGGCGTCCAGCGTGGTCCCCGCCGAGCCGCCGAGGATGCCGACCACGAGGGAGCGGTCGTAGGCCGCCAGGGCCTCCATGGCGGCGGGGCCGTGGTACGGGATCTTCAGAAAGAGCGGCCGCCCGGCGCTCGTCACCCCGGCGAGGCTCCGCACGATCTGATCGTTGAGAAAGCGGCCCACGTCGGCCGGCGGTTCGGCGGGAGCGTTGGGATCGAAGACCTCGAGGAAATGGCGAAAGCCCTTGGCCTCCGCCTCCAGGCGGAAGGCGCGGTAGGCGGCCAGGGTTTCCCGGTCGCCGTCGACGTCGTTGTTGAAGGTCACCGAGTAGAGTCCCAGGTCGGCTCCCCGGCCCCGCTCTTCGGGCTGGCAGGCGACCCGTCCGCACTGGATGTGGTCGATGGTCGTCGTGCGGAAGGGGCGCGAGGGCTCGTGAGGATAGCGCCCCAGGCCGCCGGCCAGCCAGATGTCCGTGGTGTCGTTGGCGCGGACCGTCGGTGTCACCGGGCTGCCGTCGAAGAGTCGCTCCTGGAGGCAGAGGACCTCGTTCGAGCTGGCGCTCATGAGCATGATGTCCACCAGCCCCTGGCGGACCACCCGCCGCATCAGCTCCCGGTATTCCTGCAGCGTTCGAAAGCGGGCCTCGCCGCTGTGGTGCTCGGGGCTTCGGCCGGGGGCCGAGAGACCGTAGGCCATGTCGGCGTCCTTGGCGTCGGCGATGAGGAAATCGCGGCATCCAGGATCGGCGAGGATGCGTGCCAGCTTGGCTTCGAGAGTCTTCTGCATGGTCGATTCCGTGAAGTCGTTCACGTTGCCCTCAGGCGGCGCGGCCCGCGCAAAGCCGAGGCCTACTCGTGGCCGCAGCCGGGAGGGCGCAATCGCCCGCGCCGCCCTCGAGCGCAGCAGAGCTACTGCGGGAATTGGGGTACACGACGCGGGCTCCAGGCAATCGTACTATGCCCGGCCGCGCATGTGCAACGGCGGCGGCAAGAAGGGGCACTAGGGTGGCTGGGGCGTCCGCGGAGATTCGCTACCGCGGTCGCGGCGGAGCCCGGAGGGCTTCATCGCGGATGCCGCCAGCCACCCAAATCGCCACGGCCATGAACCGCAGAAATGCCGCGGCTAGAGTGCCCAAATGGTGCCCAAACAAGGGGCGGTAATCGCTAGTGGAGTTTCCGTCCGCTCGGGACGCTACCGCTCCGCATTGCGGATTCGGTGGCCCCCTTGCGGCGGGGAGAAACTGCTCTGCCCTATCGTTCGACATTCCCTGGCGCGCCCGACGCTGCGGGGACGTGCAGCGTGCCAACGCACGCTCGTAGGGCGATGCTGGTCTGGGTCGAACCGCGCCCGGGATATGGGCATTCGCCCCCGACGCCCGGCACACCAGGTATGGCGAGACGATAGAACACCGAGTAGACCTTTCCGGTTCGAGGTGAACGATGCCAACACAAACCGATAAGAAATGCTCGGCCGTCGAACCTCCTGTCAAATGAGGTGCGTTGGCGGACAACGGCGGACGGGCCGGCAATACCCTCGCATCCACGTCTTCCGCCAAAGGATCCAACGTCACTCGGAGACACCGAAGTCGTCGGGTGTAGGGCACTCAGTTGCCGCCTGAGTGCCCTCAGACAGGACCGGAACGCGGTCGCCGCACCACGGCGGCGCAGTACACAGCGAACCTTGCTCTCGGGAAAGAACGGATCATCGTCTTCAACGCGCCGAAAAAGAGGAGTAAGGGGCGACGTTACCGATGACGCTAGCACAGGCGAGGGCGGGCTTCCTCTTGCTGCTCCCTCCGCCCACTCTACCTATTTCTATACCCGACCGATTCGAAAAGTCAACACCGCAACGAGCCGTATTTCGGCTGCCGGCTGCAGTCCGCGAAGCTAACTCGCGGCCCGGCAGGGCGCTGCGCCCGAGACGGTTTTTTTCCGGCTCCTCAAGCGTCCCGCACTACATTCTACCCACGAAAACCGAGTCGCAAAGCCCCCCCATTCACCCCACGGCCGAGCGTCTCTTCAGCCCGCCCAGGAGCGCCAGTCTTCGTCGTAGGGGAGCGAGAGGAGCATCTGCAGGGCCCCAACCCGGGTATGACCCTTCTGGGTTAGCATTTCCGCGGCCTTAAGCAGTCCCTGCCACCGTGGGTCCGCGGCCACGGACCCCGCGGCCCGCTCCACGCGGTCCAGCCCTGCGGCCACTTCCAGCAACCGCCCCCGGATGGTGAGAAACTCGCGGTCCAACACCTCAGCCGCATCGGAGCTTGTCATCGTCATGGCAGGCCTCTCCACTGCCGCATTGTGAGCTTCCATCCCCATCCCTATTCTAATCGGCACCCCCGCGTTCGGAAGCGCCATTTTCCGCCATTCTCCCGGACTTGCCGGATCGGTCCCGCCGCCCTCCCGTGCTCTGATGGCAAGGTTTTCCCCTATGGGGGGTGGTTCTGCCTCGACTGTGGTGAGGAACGCGGAAGCGGCGGCTCCCGGCGGGTGAATTATCGCCCCCAGACCAAACCGCCACCGCTCCCGCGCGGCTTACGCGAAGCTGCCGGGTTCGCCCTGGCGCGCTTCCGCCGCGGGTTGAGTTCCGGCAGCTCCCGCACCGCCTTTCCCGTAGAGGAGCCAGTAGACCAGGGGTATGACGAGCATCGTGAAGAGCGTGGAGGCGAAGATACCGAAGATGATCGACCAGGCCAGGCCGGAGAAGATCGGGTCCAGGGTGATCACCCAGTTGCCCAGGAGCGTCGTTCCCGCCGTGAGGAGGATAGGCCGCGTACGCACGGCCACGCTGCGGACGATGGCCTCGCGGAGGGGGAGACCCTCGGCCTGGCCGTGCCCGATGAACTCGATGAGAACCACCGAATTGCGGACGACGATGCCCGAAAGCGCAATCATGCCGATCATCGCCGTGGCGGTGAAGAAGACGGGGTCGGGGTAGCCGCCCACGGGGCGGTTGACGAGCACGTTGAGCAGCCAGAAGCCGGGCATGATGCCGATCATCGTCAGGGGGATGGCGAGCATCATCACCAGCGGCAGCATCCGCGAGCCGGTCTGGAACATCAGGAGCACGAAGATGCCTGCCTGGGCCGCCATGAAGGCGATTCCCAGGTCGCGGAAGACGTCCAGGGTGATCTTCCATTCGCCTTCGCCGGCCCAGCGCAGGTCGAAGCCGGCGGGCATGGCCCAGGGGACGCCGCCGCCGGGCGCCAGCCAGGTCCGCTCTTCGAGCGGCCGGGGGTCGGCCGCCGGGGGGGCGCTGCCGGCGGAGAGGCGGTCCAGTTCCATGTCGAGGATGGCGTCGGCCGGCGGCCGCCCGGCCACCTCGCCGAAAACGTAGACCACGCGGCGGAGGTTCTTGTGGTAAATCGTCTTGTCTTCCCAGAGGGGCAGGCCGGCTTCGTCGCTCTCCACGAAGCGGCCGATGGCGCCGAGCTGCACGAGATGCCCCTGCGCGCCCCGGACGTAGATCTCTGCGAGGTCGTCGGTTGCGGAGCGCTGCGCCCGCGGCAGCCGCAGCTCGACCATAAGCGGCTCCACCTCACCCGCCTGGGGGAGCATCGTTACCGCCGTGCCGCCCACGGCGATCTGGAGCGTGCGGGCGATCTCCTCCTTGGAGACTCCGGAGAGGGCTGCCTTGGGCTGATCGGTGACGAAGACCACGCGCCGCTGGTCGGCCTCGACGGAGATGTCCACGTCGACCACGCCCGGCTCGACCTCCATCCGCCGCCGCACCTGCTCGGCGGCGGCGGCGAGCTCCTCGTAGCGGGCCTCCGGGGGCCCGTACACCTCGGCAGTGATCGTGGCGACCACCGGGGGCCCGGGCGGGACCTCGACGACCTTGAGCGTCGCCCCGGAGTCGCGGGCGATGGCCGTTAAGTCGTCGCGGAGACGGAGCACCAGGCCGTGCGACTGCTGGGCCCGGCGGTGTTTGGGGGCCAGATTGACGCGGATGTCGGCCTGGTGGGGCGCCTGGCGGAGGAAGTAGTGGCGGACCATGCCGTTGAAGTCCATCGGCGAGGCCGTGCCCACGTAGAGCTGGTAATCGACCACCTCGGGAACGCCCGCCAGGTAGCCGGCCAGCCGCCGGGTCACGGCGTCGGTCCGTTCCAGGGTGGTCCCCTCGGGCATGTCGAGGACGATTTGGAACTCGTTCTTGTTGTCGTAGGGGAGCATCTTCAGGGGCACGAGGCGGAAGACCGGAATCGCCAAGGCCGCCAGGAAGAGCATCCCCACCACGCCCAGCGCCGCCATGGCCAGGGGGCGGCGGTCGAGGAGGGTCCCCAGCACCGTCTGGCTCAGCCGGTAGATGGGGCGCCGGGTCAAGTCGAAGCTCTCGCCGCCGCTGGGGCGATCCATGAGCCGTCGCAGTGCGACCATCGCCAGCCAGGGCGAGACGAAGAAGGCCACCAGCGTGGAGATGGTCACCGTCAGCGGAACGTTCAGCGCCATGGGGGCCATGTAGGGGCCCATCATGCCCGTGATGAACATCAGGGGAAGGAAGCTCACGATGATCGCCAGCGTCGACATGATCAGCGCCGGACGGACCTCCTGCACGGCGCGGAGCACGCTCTCCCGCGGCGGCAGGATCCGCATAGCGAAGTAGCGGGAGATGTTCTCCACGTCGGTGATCGGGTCGTCCACGAGGAGCCCCAGGGCGAGGATCAGCGCGAAGAGCGTGACGCGGTTGATCGTGTACCCGGCGAGCAGGTTGACGAACAGGGCGAGGCTGTAGCAGACGGGGATCACCAGGGCGATGACCAGGGCCGCCCGCCAGCCGAGGATGAAGCCGATCAAGGCAATTACGGTGAGCACGGCGATTCCCAGGCTGCCTACCAGCTCATCCACCTTCTCGTCGGCGGTCTCGCCGTAGTCGCGGGTTACCCGGTAATAGACGCCGGCGGGCAGATGCGTGGCGGCGAGCTCCTCCATCCGCTGCTGCACGTCGCGGGCCACCCACACGGCGTTGCTGCCGCGGCGCTTGGCCACGGCGATGTGGACCGCCGGGTAGAGGGTGCCGTCGCCAGCGCTCCGCGCGGCCAGGGCCGGGCTGTCTTGGGGGGCGAAGCGATTCTCCGCCGCCGGACCGAAACCCACCCAGCTATAGCGCTCCGGCTCGGCGGGGCCGTCGCGGACCGTGGCCACGTCCCTTAAGTAGACGGGCCGGTCGCCGGAGAGGGCCACCACGAGGTCGCGGACGTCGTCGGCATCTTGGAGCCAGGTGCCCGCATCGACGATCCACGCTTCGTCGAGCTGCTCGAAGGCACCCGCCCGCAGGTGGACGTTGCTCGCCTTCAGGGCCTCGGCCACCATGAGCGCCGAGGTCTCGCGGGCGGCCAGGCGCGCCGGATCGAGGTCCACGCGGACTCGCCGGGGCCGGCCGCCAATGACCCAGACGCGGTTGGTGTCGCGGACCGCTTGCAGCTCGTTCTGGAGCTGCTCGGCGATGCGGCGGAGCTGGTAATCGTTGTACCGTGCCGGCTCGTCGGACCAGAGGGTGAGGTTGAGGATGGGGACGTCGTCGATCTCCACGGGCTTGACCACCCACCCCTCCACCCCGGGCGGGATTTGATCGACGTTGGAATGGATCTTGTTGTAGAGCTTGACCAGCGAGTCTTCGCGGTCCTGGCCGACGTAGAACCGTACGGTGACCACGGCTTCGCCGGCCCGGGTCATCGAGTAGACGTACTCCACGCCGTCGATCTGGTAGAGGAGCCTTTCCAGGCGGTTGGTGATCTTCTGCTCCACCTCGTCGGCCGAGAGGCCCGGGGCGGAGATCATCACGTCGGCGAGCGGCACGACGATCTGCGGCTCTTCCTCCCGGGGCGTTAGATAGAGCGCCGCCAGCCCCAGGGAGAGGGCGAGAAGGATCAGGAGCACGGAGACGTCGCCCCGCATGAACAGCCCGACCATGCGGGTCATCGGCGAGAACTTCACTTCCTCCGTCGCGCGGCTCATCGATCGTGGGCCTCCGGGTGTCGTGGGTGCGGCGTGCTCGCCGAGACGCTAGGAACGGGCCGATCGCATGAGGACCCGCTCGCCGGGGGCCAGCCCGCTGAGGACCTCGACGTGGTAGGCGTCGCCCATCCGCTCGTCGCCGCGGCGGCCGGTGGTGATGAAGCGGCGTTCGAAAGTGCCGTCCTCGCGGATCACGTCGACGAGTTCGAGCTGGCCGATCCGCTCGATGGTCCCGGTGTGCAGGCAGACGTATTGCCGCTCGCCGGTGGGGATCCGCAGGCGGCCGAACATCCCTTCGAAAGTGTCGTCGGAGGGGGGGAGGGCAACCTTGACGAGGAAGGAACGGGTGGCCGCCTCCGCCTGGGGCACGATCTCGTCGACCACCCCGTGATAGGTCTGGTTGCGGGCGTCGATGAACACCTCCAGCTCGTCGCCGACGCGGACCTGGCCGACGAGATTCTCCCCCACCGGCACCTCCAGCCGCAGCGTACCGGGGTCGTAGAGGACGAGCAGGGGACCGCCGGGGCGGGCCATGTCGCCCTCTTCGGCGAGGCGATCGACGATCATCCCGGACCGCGGGGCGGAGATCGTCGTGTAGGTGAGCATCACCTCGGCCTCGGCCAAGGCCTCTCGGGCATGCCTGTGGTTGGCGCGGGCCACGGCCACGTTCCGCGTGAGCTGGTCGAACTGCTCCTGGCTGATGGTCTGCCCCTCGATCAGCCGCTCGCCGCGGGCGAAGTCGGTCTCGGCCGACTTCAGGGACGCCTCGGCGGCCACCAGGTTGGCCTCGACCTGGCTCCGCTGCGTCTCCAGGGCGCGGCGGTCGAGCGTGACCAGTTCCTGCCCGGCCTCGACGAAGTCCCCGGCACGTACGTGGATCGCCTCGATGGCGGCCATCACCCGCGGGGAGATCTCCGTGCGGTGGGCGGCACGCAGGGTGCCGATCGCCTCCTCGACCATGGGCCGCGACACCTCGTGAACCACGTAGGCCGAGGCGATCTCCGAGGGGCTGGCCTTTCGCGCGGGAGGCGCGGCCTCGGTGGGGGCGATCTTCTCCGAGAAGAGGCCGGTCATGTAGGCCAGCACACCGAGCAGCGCCACGGCTCCAGCCGCGCCAGGCAGAATCCGTTTCCCGGTGATCGCCAGTGCCCGTTTCCAGTTCATAATTCCGTGTTCCTCCTCTAGCCGCGCTCCACGGCACAGTCGCCCTGCCGCACGCAGGGCGGCAGCAGTCTCATCCCCGCACGTCGCATGGCGCGGCGGGCTGCCGCCGCCGCACCCGCCGCGGTCCTCGGCGCCGCACCCTCCCGGTCTCCAGGCCGCGCGCCGTCCAACAGCCAACTCGAAACTATGATGCGCAGGGGGGTTGGCGGGTTACACGCCCGGCGCGGGCGAGGTGCCGGCGACCGGGGAGCCCCTCCAGGCCGCCGTGTGGCCTCGGCTTCACGCCGCTCCCGTCCGGTCGGGTCGATCGTGTAGCTCAGCAGCCGCCACTCCCCTTCGGGCAGAAGCACCGGTCGGTCAGAAAGAAACGCCGCGGCCAGTCCCTGCACCATTGCCCAAGTGAGGAACCTGCGAGCCGACATCCCTACGGGGCGCCGAAGCAGAAGACGTCCCCTCGGCTGGTGGTGACGACCAGCCGCCCCTCGGCCACTGCGGGCGAGCCCACGATGCCGCCGCCGGCCTCGAACTCCCAGAGTGCCTCACCGTCGGCCAGGGCGAGAGCGTAGAACCGCCCGTCGGCCGAGCCGACGAAGACGCGCTCGCCCACCACGACCGGCGAGGCATCGACGTTCCGCCGAGTCGCGAAGGTCCAGAGCGGCGCGCCGTCCTCGGGATGGAGGGCGTGGACGAGACGGTCGCGGGAACCGACGATCACCGCCCCGTCGGTCACCGCCGCCGAACTGCGGTAGGAGGCGGCGCCCGCCGGCGATTCATAACGCCACACGGCTTCCGCGGCCTGCCAGTCGATGCCGAAGAAGGTCCCTGCCTCCGTCCCCACGAAGAGCCGTTCCCCGCGCACGGCCGCCGTGGAGCCGGTCGGCCCTTCGAGGTCGACCTCGGCGATCCGCTCGCCCCTCTCGACGTCGACCACGTGCAGCCGCCCATCGCATCCGGCCAGGAAGACGTTCGCTTCGGCGACGGAGGGGAAGCAGCGGATCTGGTCGTCGCTTTCGTAGCTCCAGTGGAGCTCGCCGGAGAGAGCGTCGAGGCAGTAGAGGCGGCCGTCCTGGGAGCCGACGAGGACGCGGTCCCCGTGGAAGTTAGCCCCGGAGTCGATTTCGCCGGCCGTCTCGAAGTCCCACAGCAGCTCGCCGTCGGCGGCGGCCAGGCAGTGGAAGCGGCCGTCGACGTCTCCCACGTACACCCTGCTGCCGCGGACCGCCGCCGGGGCGGTGAAGCCCAGGTCGGATTCGAACGACCAGCGCCTCTCGCCGGTGGTCAGGTCCACGGCGTAGAAATGGCCGTCGAGCGACCCGACGTACACGGTCCCGCCGGCAATGACCGGGCCGGCCTCGAATCCGGCACCCTGGTCGCTGAACGTCCAGAGCACTTCGAGTCGATCGGGGAGGGTGTCGGCCGCCACGCCACGGGCCTGTGCGTCGCCGCGGAAGAGGGGCCACGCCGCCCGCTCCGTCTCGGGGGCCGCCGCCTCGCGCGGCCGAGACTGAGCCGCCTCGGCGTCGCCGTCCGCGGCAGGCGGGGCGGCAGCATCCCGGGGAGTCTCAGGCGCCGGCCCGCAGCCCGCCACTACCCCGAACCCAGCCAGAAATACCGCGAAAAGGCCAGGGCCGTCGCTTCGCCATCGATTCCTCCCGGAGACTCGCAACAGCCCCCTCCTTCCCGGCTACGGCGTGTTGGGAGCGTTGGGGGCGCAGGGATTGGCGCTGAGCTGGGTGAGAACCTGGAGAACGCCGTTAAGGTGGGCAAGCCGAGGGCCGAAGCGGTCGACGAACTCGTTGAGCATGAAATCGCCGGCAATGAGCGTCTCGGCGTTCTCGGTGACCTCCTCGGTCAGGCTGGCGAGGAACTCCGTCTGCACGCGGCTGAGCGACTCCGCCGCGCGGCGGCACATGCGGGCCAGCTCGGGATTGGCCTGGCGCCACTGGCCCAGCTCAGCGGCTCGCTGACGCTGCGCGGCACCGAGTTGTTGCACCAGCTCTTCGAGCAGCTCGTTCTGGCGGTCTTGGGCGGCGAGCATCTCGCGAAGCAGGCGGGTCTGCTCGACGGCTTCAGAGCCCCCGGGAGACGGAGAGGGGCCCTGATTATCGTGGGAGACATCGAATTGGCTATACATGGGAGAATAGCAGCTTTCGTCGTGTGCCATAGAACCCCTTCCCTTCGGAATCCCAGTATAACTCGCAGCGCCCGCCCAAGTCGAGCCTCCGGGGCGCCTTCTTGGTCCGCGCAACCCCACAGGCGATCGATCCTGCCGAAACAGTCCGCACAACTGGCGCACTCGAATCCTCCACTTCATTGGCACGCCGGGGAGGAGAGAGAAGCGATCCGGCCTGCGCGGCGGGCCGCCGCCGGACTGCGGGAGCCGCGGGGGGGCGAGCGAGATTCGAACGGCCGTTGGGGGAAGGGCCTCGCGGTCGCAGATGCGCAGCCTTGCGTGCGCGTTGCTCGGCGGAGCGGGAAGCCGCTCCGCCGATACTCGGTGACCCGTACGCTGCCGCCGACCGGCCGGCAGATGGCTATTCGAAGACACCGGCTCCGAAATCGGTCTTCTTCGGCCCGCCGTGGTGTCCCGGCCGGTCGGCAGTCTTGTGGGGTCCGGGAGGTTGTCCGTGTGGGGAATTCGCCGCTTCCGGAGGCGAGGGAGCGGACGACGTGTCGCGGGCGGGCACGCGGTGGGGCGGTCCGACGGCGCCCTCGTCGACGTCGATATCGTCGTAGCGGGAGACGTAGCCCGGCATCTTGGCCTTCGTCTTCTCGTCTTCGAACGCGGCGATCACCTTCTCCTGGATCATCTCCCGGCAGGAGGAGTTGATCGGGTGCGCGATGTCCGCGTAGAGCTTCGTGCGGCCGTCTTCATCCCGGACCGAGGGCGGCTCGCGAAGCCGCTTGCCGCACTGGTTGCAGTAGGACGCCCGCAGGTGGTTCTTAGACCCGCAGAAGGGGCAGTGGGCCGTGAGCTTGCGGCTGGGCATGGCGACGAACGGCCCGCTGGCCCCCTCGATGATCTTCAGGTCGCGAATCACGAAGGCATCGTCGAAGGTGATCGAGCAGAAAGCCTTGAGGCGCTCGCCGGGCTCGTCCATAAGCTTGATGCGAACTTCGGTGACATCCACGGCTGTTCTCCTTAAAGTCTGCGAGCCATCGATCACGGCCCCGTATGGACGGCCATCGCCCTTCCCACGCCTCCTCGCTGCAACCGTTTGGCGACGCGCCGCGCATGGCGCCAATGCGCGCACAGCCCGAAACAACACGTACCGCTGCCGGTCATCGTCCGCCCCCAGCAGTCTTCCGCCTCGAGGGCGCGGAACGTCCGTTCGATCCAGGGAGAAAGGCGAGCCGCAGCCGGCAGCAGGCGGTTGAAGAGCAGCCGCCCGGCACGGCGGCGATCGCCCCGCCGCAGGGCGTCGACGAGGGGGCCGACCCCTCCGGCCGGGCCAGCCGCGCCGCCGGCGGCGGCATACACGGCTGCCGTCGAAAGTCCATGAGGCGGACGGACGAGCACGCCGTCCAGCCGCCCGATGGGCGGGAGCGGCTCGATCACCTCGCCCCGACCACGGCAGACGGCCGCACCGGGCCGAAGGAAGAAGGGTACGTCGCTGCCGAGCTCCGCCGCCAGTGGGGACAGTTCCGCCTCGCAGAGCCCCAGCCCCCACGCGGAGTTCGCCGCCCGCAGCGCCGCGGCGGCATCGCTCGATCCACCGCCCAAGCCGGACCCCCACGGGACTCGCTTCAGAAGGCGCATCCGGGCTCCGCGCCCGACTGCAAAACGGCGGCGGAGCAATTCGACTGCCCGCACCACCAAGTTCTCCGCGCCCGCAGGCAGTCCGCCGACGGAATCGTCGGCCGCCTTCGACGCCCCCCAATCCAGCGACAGCAAGACCTGCTCCTCCGGGGAGTCCCGAAAGGTGAGCACATCGCAGAGGCTGACCGGCACCATGAGTGTCTCGACGTCATGGTAGCCGTCATTCCGCCGACCCAGCACCTCGAGGTAGAGGTTCAGCTTAGCCGGCGCACGAACGACAATCTCCACCGACCGGTCCACAGCCATCGGCATCCGTCCTTGATCACCGGTCAGGCCCTGTTAGAAAAAAAGTTGCGATCCCCTGGGGCGTGCTGCGCGCAAACCTTACCCCAGAGAAATTCACGGGGATTCTATCGCTCACCGCGGGGGCCGTCAACACGAATCCATCGCAATTCAAAAAACAGCAAGCACCTACGTTCCGTCGCCCGCCTTCGGCATATGCCCGAGGCCCCACCCTCCTTGCTGGCGATAACGCCCACCTGAAGGTATCCTGCCAATAGGGAGTGGACTACGAACTTCCTGGTAAGTGGACCGCCCCCCCCGGCCTGATTGCGGTTCCGCGCGCCGGCAAACCCCCATATAATGGCACCTGTGCCTCCCAGGCGTTCGGCGTTCGCGCTCTCCAATTCTCCATAACAACCTTCTACATCTTCTGCCGAGAATTCGATGGCCCAAGACAGCTCCACGGATATTCCGAACGTAGCCGAACCTACCGGCCGCTGGTGGCGGATCTGCTTGGGTGTGGTCTTGGCGCCGCTGACGGTCTACCGCACGGGCAACCGCCTCGTGATGCGGCTCTACCGCTGGGTTCTTAGTTGGGCCGACTCGCGGTTCGGCACCCCGGCGCTCTTCAGCCTCTCCTTTGCCGAGAGCTCCTTCTTTCCCATCCCCCCAGACGTCCTGCAGATCGCCCTCTCTATTGCCAAACCGGCCCGCTCGTTCTTTTATGCCACGGTCAGCGGCGTCGGCTCGGTGCTTGGGGGGGTCGCGGGGTGGTACGTCGGTTACGCGCTTTGGGGGTTGTTGGGCGACTTCTTCTACGCCTACGTCCCCGGCGTCACCCCGGAAAATTTTGCCCTCGTCCAGGGCCACTACAACGACAACGCCATGCTCGCCATCCTGGCCTCAGCGTTCACTCCCATCCCCTTCAAGGTGTTCACCATCGCGGCGGGCGTGTTCGATGTCCGCATCTGGGTGCTGGTGGTGGCCTCCACGGTGGGGCGTTTCGGCCGTTTCTACCTCGTGGCCGGCTGCATCTACCTCTTCGGGCCCAGCATCAAGGCGCTTCTCGAGCGATATTTCGATTGGGCCGCCCTCCTCTTGTTCGCACTTCTTATTGGGGGCTTCGTGGCTATCAAGTACTTGTTCTGAGCCGAACGATGACCGAACCCGCCTTGCCGCCGTGGCACGACAGCCTCCTCATGCGTGCCGTTCGCCGCGAACCGGTGCCGCGGACGCCCGTCTGGCTGATGCGGCAGGCGGGCCGCTACCAGCCGGAATATCGGGCCGTTCGCCAGCGGGTGCGCTTCCTCGATCTCTGCAAGAACCCCTCCCTCTCCGCCGAAGTGATGCTCGCGGCGGTGGACCGGCTCGGCGTCGACGCGGCGATCATCTTCGCCGATCTCCTGCCGATCCTCGAACCGATGGGAATGGACCTCTCCTTCGAGGACGGCGGTCCCACCCTGGCCAATCCCATCCGCACGGCAGCCGACGTCGATCGGCTCCTCGAGCTCGACGATCTGGCCCCGCTGGACCACACACTCGAGACCGTCCGCCTCACCCGGGCCGGCCTTGCCGACCACCTGCCGGTCATCGGCTTCGCAGGGGCACCCTTCACGCTCGCCAGCTACGCCGTCGAGGGTCGCGGCAGCCGCCACTATCGCCATACGAAGACCTTGATGTTCGCCGATCCCGATGCCTGGCACGCCCTCATGGGACGGCTGGCCCGCGGCGTGGCCCGCTTCCTGCTCGCCCAGGCCGAGGCCGGGGCCCAGGTGGTTCAGCTCTTCGACAGTTGGGCCGGCTGCCTGGCCCCCGATGACTACCGCCGCTTCGTGCTCCCCCACAGCCGCGAGGTCTTCCGCGCCTTGGCCGGCAAGGTTCCCGCCATCCACTTCGCCACCGGAAATCCCGCCCTGCTCCCTCTTTTGGCTGAGGCCGGGGGAGAAGTGATCGGGCTCGATTGGCGAGTGCGTCTGGACGAGGCCTGGGCGACCGTGGGCCATGACCGCTGCGTGATGGGCAACCTCGATCCGGTAGTCCTCCTTGCCCCGCCGGAGGTCATACGCTGCCGGGCGGAGGAGATCCTCCGGCAGGCCGCCGGTTGCCCGGGTCACATCTTCAACCTCGGCCACGGCGTCCTTCCCGACACCCCCCCCGAGCATGTCCGCGCCCTCGTCGAGGCCGTCCATGCGTGGCCGCTCGGGCAATAGCCGGCGGGCGGACGGGGCTTTCTTGGCAATTTCTGCGGATCGTAACGGTTGTTTGGGCCGATACGGTTCTGTGGGTCGTGCCGATTGCGTGACCTGCGGCTTCCGCACTCGGGTGTGAGGCGCCGAATCCCTTCACGCGACGCGAAACGGAGAGACGGACGATGCGTTTCCTCGGATGGACCTTCGTTGGGATCGCCGCAACCCTGCTGGCCGCCGGCGCGGCGCGGGCGGGCGAGGAATATTTCGCCCCCTGGCAGCAGGTGCTCGCCCCGGGGCACCAGGGCGAGACAACCAATCCGGCAAGTACGCTCGCGGCGGCACAGCCGGATCGCCCGGCCAACGAGTCGGTGTTCGCGCCGCTGCGCCCCATTGCGCGGAGCCATTTGGGGGCTACGCCGTCGGTCCCTATGGCCCCTCCCAATCCGGTTCCCGAAGAGATTGCCGAGTTCGACGTCGAGCCGGCGCGGCCCGCCCCCGCGGCCGACGCGGCGACTCCTTCGCCCCCCGAGAGGACCGCGACGCCCCCGCCCCCCGGCCGCCTGCCGGATGAGCCGTCGGTGAACCCCCTGGGCAGCGAGTGGGGCTGGGCCGAGGTGGGCGACGGCCCCTTTTATTACCCGAGCTGCTCCGGTTGTGCTGCCTGCGGGCCGGCCGGCTGCAGCGGCGAGAGACCCCAGCGGTTCTTCGACCACCCCTCCCTGCACCACCACGGCATCGAGGTTGGCGGGTGGCTCAACCTCGGCATCAGCGCCGCGGCCAGCAATCCCGCCGACCGCTTCAAGGGACCGGTGACCTTCAACGATCGCCACGCCGAGGCCCAGATGAACCAGCTCTGGCTCTTCGCCGCCCGCGAGGCCGACAGCGGCGGTTACGGCTTCGACTGGGGCGGGCGCGTCGACCTCCTCTACGGCACCGATGCCCGCTTCGCGCGCGCCGCTGGGCTGGAAGAGCGCTGGGGGGAGCCGGAGCGCTTCTACCAGTTGGCTCTGCCCCAGTTCTATTTCGACGTGGCTCTGAACCGCTGGACCTTCCGCTTCGGCCACTTCTTCACCATCCTCGGTTACGAGCGCGTCGAGGCCCCGGCGAACTTCTTCTACTCGCACGCCTACGCCCATCAGTACGCCGAACCCTTCACCCACACCGGCA
Source organism: Planctomycetales bacterium (assembly GCA_007119795.1). The sequence continues at coordinate 26,412 of SKOZ01000001.1, forward strand.
TGCTCGCCACCTGGGACCTGAGCGACCAGTGGTCCCTCTCCGCCGGGATGCACCGGGGCGCCGACCAGTTCGAGGATCTCGACGGCCTCGACGCCCTGAACTTCCTGGGCGGCCTCTCCTGGACCAGCCGCAACGAGCGGTTGGGCGTGGCCTTCGGGCTCAATGCCGACGAGTTCGGCCCGCGGACCAACCGCACCCAGTACAGCCTCGTGACCACCCTGAGGCTGACCGACCGCCTGCAGTACGTCTTTCAGCACGATTACGTGCAGGAGACCGACAGGAACGAGAATGCCCCGCGGCGGTTTGCCGAGGCCTACGGCATCAATCAGTATCTCTTCTACGAGTTCAATCCCTGCTGGTCCGGCGGGCTCCGCGTGGAGTGGTTCCGCGACCAGAATGGCCACTTTGTCGTGGCCGACGATCCCGGAAACGTCGCCTCGCAGGGAGGCTTCGCGGGGAGCTTTTCCGCCCTGACGTTGGGCGTCAACTGGGAGCCCTCCGCCAACGTGGCCCTCCGCCCCGAGGTCCGCTGGGACTGGTTCGCTGCGAGCAACGAAGCCGTCCCCCGGCCCTTCGACGCCGGCAACCGGAACAACCAGTTCAGCTACGGCTTCGATCTCATCGTCCAGTTCTGACGGCGGTGCCGGCCCCGCGGAGGCACTCGGCGGGGGCGAGGGCACCCCGCACCCACGATCCCTTCGGGACGGGGGACGAGAGCGGGCGCCTACGGCCGCGGCGCGAAGGCGGTCGGGTCCAGGGAGCCGACGCCCGGCAGCGCAGAGAAGATGAAATAGGGCCGCGGCGTGCTCAACTCGGACAGCGTGGAGGCGTCGGGGAGAGCGGAACGGCTCTCGAGTCCGGGAAAGAAGAGGTCGGCCAGGCTGGGCTCGCGGCGGTACTCGACCACGCGGACCCGATCCGGATCGAGCCCCGCCAGCTCGATGGCCCGCTCCACGGCATCCTCGACGAAGCCGATGCGGTCCACCAGCCCCACCTCCCGCGCCTGCTCGGCGGTGAAGACCTTGCCGGTGGCGATTCGCTCCAGGGACTCCTGGTCCTCTCGGAACCGCGGCCGGCCGGCCCGGATCACCTCCTTGAAGCGGTGGAAGCTTTCATCGACGAGCTCCTGGAAGTAGCGGCGTTCCTCTTCATCGAGGGGCCGCGCCATGCTCCCTGCCACCTTCATCGGGTGGCTAACGATGGAGTCCTCGGCGATATTCCATTCCTCGAGCAGGCCCGAGATATCGTATCTCGGCATGACCACGCCGATCGAGCCGGTCCAGGTGGCCGGCTCAGCGTAGATCGAGTCCGGGGTCTCGCCGACGGCCATCGAGACGTAATAGGCCCCGCTGGCGGCGATCCCCCCCATGCTGACCACCACGGGAATCTCCGATTCCTCGCGGAGCTTGTTGAGGTGGTAGTAGAGGTGGTCGCTTGCCGCGACGGATCCTCCCCCCGAGTCGACCCGCACCACCACCGCTCGGACGTTCTCGTCGTCGGCGGCACGGTTGATCTGCCGTTTGAAGAAACCGTCGGTATCGAGAATGACGCCCTCGAGCGAGAGGATCGCCACCTTGTCGCGGCCGCGCGGTTCGTGAGAGTAGAACCGCTCCCGCACCCGCCGGTCCCGGTCGGTCCCGGTGATTCCCAGCGAGCCGACGAGGACGAGGTTCAGCAGCAGGGAGCCGGCGAGCCCGGCCAGCAGGACGATCACCAGCAGCGGCGCCCAGCGGCGCCGCCGGGGCAAGGCCGGCGGGCGTGCGGGGACGGCGACGGCCTCCGCGCGCACCGGTTGCGGAGCGGATCCCTGGTCGTGAGCGTTCGGTTCCATAAGCCTAGGTCCCCCAGTAGACGATACCCTAACGTGGTCTTCCTTGGGGATTATACGCCACCGCGGCGACCACGCCACGTTAAAGCGGCGGCGGAAGGCGGATCGGTCCGCCCGCTGTCTACACCGGGCCGTCCGGCCGGGAACGGCCGTCGCCGGTAACCCCTTCGGCAGCCGGCGGCCCGACGAGGCGTTCGATCTCCCGATCGTCGAGCGTCTCCTCCGTCACGAGCGCCTCGGCCAGCTTGTCGAGCTGGCCGCGGTGGTCGCGGAGGATTTCCTGGGCCTGCGCGTCGCTCTCGCGGAGCAGGCGGGCCACCTCCTCGTCGATCACCTGTGCGGTGTGCTCGCTGAACTCGCGGTGCTCGGCCATCTCCTTGCCCAGGAAGGGGTGCTCCTCGCCGGCGCGGAAGGCCACCGGGCCGAGCCGCTCGCTCATCCCCCAGACCGTTACCATCCGCCGCGCCAGCGAGGTGGCGCGTTTGAGATCGTCCTCCGCCCCCGCGCTGCGCTCGTTGAAGACCAGTTGCTCGGCCGCCCGCCCGCCGAGCATAAAGACCAGCCGGCGCTTGAGATCGGTCTCGGTGATATTCAGGCGGTCTTCGTCGGGGAGGAGCTGCGTGACGCCCAGGGCCCGCCCGCGCGGCATGACGGAGACCTTGTGCAGCCGCTCGATCCCCGGCAGGACCCAGGCGCAGAGAGCATGGCCCGCCTCGTGATACGAGGTGATCCGCTTCTCCTTCTCGGAAAGGACCTCATCCCGCTTCGGCCCCATGAGGATCTTGTCGCGGGCGTACTCGAAATCCGCCATCTCGACGCGTTCCTTCCCCTGGCGCGTGGCCCAGAGGGTCGCCTCGTTGGCGAGATTGCGGATGTCGGCTCCCGTAAGGCCCACCGTCCCCGCGGCCAGCCGCTCCAGGTCGACGTCGTCGGCCAAGGGGACCTCGCGCGTATGGACCCGGAAGAGCGCTATGCGGCCCTTGAAGCTGGGCCGGTCGACGGTGATGTGGCGGTCGAAGCGGCCGGGCCGCAGGAGCGCCGGATCGAGGACGTCGGGGCGGTTGGTGGCCGCCATGACGATCACCGATTCGTTGGGCGAGAAGCCGTCCATCTCGCTGAGGATCTGGTTGAGCGTCTGCTCCCGCTCGTCGTGCCCCCCGCCGAGACCCGTCCCCCGGTGACGCCCCACGGCGTCGATCTCGTCGATGAAGAGGATGCAGGGGGCGTTCTCCTTGGCGGTGGAGAACATGTCGCGGACGCGGCCCGCCCCGACGCCGACGAACATCTGGATGAACTCCGAACCGCTGATCGAGTAGAAGGGGACGCCCGCCTCACCGGCCACCGCCCGTCCGAGCAACGTCTTGCCGGTCCCCGGCGGGCCCATCAGAAGGACCCCCTTGGGGACCCGGCCGCCGAGCCGCTGGAAGCGCTCCGGGTTCTTGAGGAACTCGACGATCTCCTGCAGCTCGTGCTTGACGCCCTCCAGGCCCGCCACGTCCTCGAAGGTGATCTGCCGCTCCCCCGACTCGTACCGCTTGGCCGGGCTCTTCGTGAACCCCGCCAGCACCCCCCCGCCGAACATCTGGTCCCGCGTCCGCCGCATGAGCAGCCACACCCCCGCGAACATGGCGACCGCCAACCCCACCCACACGAGGAGCAGCAAAACGCCGAAGTTGTCGGCCGGCTCGTCCACCTCGTAGAGAGGGACATTCTCGCGGATCTCCCGGTCCAGATCGGAATCGACGAACTGCGGGAGGGTCGAGATGAACTCGTCCGCGAGCCTCAGGGGCTCCCCCTCCCGATCCTTTCGGCCCTTGGGGTCGAGCGGCGGATCTTTGAACTCGCCGGAGACCTTCTGCCCTTCGACCCGGACGCGAGCCAGGTTCTCCTCGGCGAGCTGCTGCCGGAAAAACCCATAACTGATCTCGGATCGAGTGGGAGGTCTCTGCGTGTAGAAGAGCAGAAAGAGGATCAGGGTCAGGATGACCAGAAACCAGACGGTGGCCGTACTGAAGAAGGGCCGCGGCGGCGGTCTCTGTTCCGGCGCATCGGAATTCCGCTCCGGAGGCTTCTGCTCCGGGGAGTTGTCCATGGGAGTCTTCTCGGGTCCGGTCATGCGGCTTCGTCCACGACTTCCTGCCCGGCAACGGCAGAGCACCTTCCGCAGAGTAAGGCGACTCGCCACAACGCCGGCGCGCTCCGGACGAGCCGACACCACATTCTACCGCGATGGGGGTTGCCGTGCGACCGCCGCGATGGAGGAACGCCTTGCCCGAGCGAAGCCGCCCCTCTTCCACCTCATCGCCATGCCACCAGGCCCTCGCTCGGCAATCCCCAATTTTGGCAATGGCGCCTGTTGGTTGCCGGGGCGGCGCCCAACTGGTAGGTTGGAGCCTTCGTCTTTCGAGTTTGACGCCGTGCTTGGCGGTGGCAGGGGGCGCCGCCGCCGGAGACGGTGAAGCCGGTTGACCCCAGTCCCGCAGCGGAGGATGTTCCCATGTCCACGTTCACCCGCCGTCGTTTCCTTGCCGGCGTGACGGCCGCCGGCGCCTCAACCCTCGCAGGGCGGATCGCTCTCGCGGAAGCGCGGGCCGCCGTTCGCGGTGCCGACCAGGTGGCGCTGGGCGACACGGGGCTGAAGACGTCCCTGCTCGGCCTGGGCACGGGCACGCGCGGCGGCCGCGAACAGCGCGAGCTCGGCCAGGAGGACTTCACGCGGCTCTTCCGCTACGCCCTGGACCGCGGCGTCCGCTACATCGACACCGCCGATTCCTACCGCATCCACGCCATGGTCGGCGCGGCGCTCCGGGGGGTGCCCCGCGACGACTACTTCCTCCTCACCAAGACCGGCGCCCGCGACGCCGCGGCCGCCCGCAGCGACATCGACCGCTTCCGCCGCGAATTGGGCGTCGAGCGCTTCGACGTGATGCTCATGCACTGCATGACGACCGGCGATTACCCCAACCGGATGCAGGGCGTGATGGACGTCCTCTCGGAAGCCAAAGAAAAGGGGATCATCGGCTCCGTAGGGGTCTCCTGCCACGGCTGGGACCCTCTCTGCGCCTCGGCCGACTGCGACTGGAACGACGTGCATCTCGTGCGGATCAACCCCTTCGGGTCCCATATGGACGGTGAACCGGCCGATGTCGCCGAGCAGATCGCCAAGATGCACCGCCAGGGCCGCGGCGTCCTGGGAATGAAGATCTTCGGCGAGGGAAACTGCGATACCCGCGAGAAACGCCTCGAGTCGCTGCGCTACGTACTCGGCCTGGGGACCGTCCACGCCTTCACCATCGGCTTCGGGAGCAGGCAGCAGATCGATGAGACGCTGGCCCTCATCGAGGAGGCCTCCGCTTGACGCTGCGTAGGGGGGCAGGCCTGGAGTCCCGCGCCGCCCGCACCGGCCGGTTCGACGACGAGCATCTGCTTGACGAGCCGCGGCCGCAATGGTAAGTTGTGGTGAATCCGACACTGACATGGCATATCAACTCAACTTATCTGCTTGGCGGGACGTTTTTGTCATAATCAGTTGTCTTTAATTTTCGAGGCGGGTCAATCAGGATGAGTCTTCACCCATCCCGTGGCGACCCCCGTGAAGCGTATCGCCGTGTGCTGGTTGGGGCGGTGCTCGGCGGTGTCTTCGCGGGTTGGGCGCTGGCGGCGCGCGCCGCAGAGCCCTCCGGTGATTCGATGCCGGGGAAGCCCTTTCTGGTGACGCAGATCCCGGTGTCGGCCGAGCCGGAATGGGCCGATGCCGAGGGGATGCTCCGCGCCGACTTCGGCGACCGCGCCCGCATCGTCCTCGTGGTGCCCGGCCAGCGGCCCCGCGTCCTCACCACCGCCTTCCACAGCGCCTGCGATCCGGCCCTCTCCTTCGACGCGGAGCGGTTCCTCTTCGCCGGCAAGCGGAGTGCCGACGACGACTGGAACATCTACGAAATGACGGTCGAGGGCACCGAGGTCCGCCAGATCACCCGCGACCTGGGCGACTGCCGCCGCCCCGCCTACCAGTCGACCCTCTTCACGCTCGACTCGCCCGAGCCCTGGCACCAGTTGACCTTCGTCCGCAGCGAACCGGGCGCGATCAACGAATACGGCGACGCGCCCGCCACCAGCCTCTACTCGTGCAAGCTCGACGGCAGCGAGGTGCGGCGGCTCACCTTCAATCTCTCCAGCGACACCGACCCTTGGATGGTATGGGACGGGCGAATCCTCTTCGCCAGTTGGCAGCGCGCCCGCCTGAACCACGGCGATCGCGGCCGGGTAGGCCTCTTCGGGCTGAACCTCGACGGCACCGATTTCGCCCTCTTCGCCGACGACGGTGGAGAGGGGCGGCGGATCAAGCACATGCCTTGCACAACGTCCGGGGGGCTCGTCGTCTTCGTCGAGGCCGACGAGGTGCCCTGGGACGGTGCGGGGAGCCTCTCCAGCGTCAGTCTCCGCCGCCCCCTGCTGTCGTACCGGCAGCTGACCCAGCCGGAGGAGGGTCTCTTCCATTCCCCGTCGCCGCTTGGCGACGGGGGCATCCTCGTCTCCTGGCGCACTGCCAACGGCGGCGATGCCCACGGCGTGTACCGCTTCGACCTCTCTACGGGGACGAGGCAAGCGGTCTTCAACGACTCCCGATTCCACGATATCCAGGCCACGGCTCTTCTCCCCCGCGACGAGCCGGACGGCCGTTCCAGCGTCGTCCTCGAAGAGCAGCCGCACGCCCACCTCTACGGCTTGGACATATCGATCCACAGCCTCCCCGAGCGGAACTGGCTGACGCGGGAGATGACCCGGCGGCTCCGCCTCGTCGAGGGCATCCCTCCCCAGGCCGGCGACGCACCGCCGCCCGGCGCGCCCCGCTTGGCGCAGCGGCGGATCCTCGGCGAGGCCACCGTGGAGGCCGACGGCTCGTTCCACGTGAAGATCCCCGCCAACCTCCCCCTCGAGTTGCAACTCCTCGACGATGAGGGAATGGCCTTACGGAGTTGCGGCTGGTTCTGGGCGCGCAATCTCGAAAACCGCGGCTGCATCGGCTGCCACGAGGATGGCGAGCTGACGCCCACGAATATCTACGTCGATGCTCTGGGCCGTTCCGCCGAAGCCCTCATGGCGCCGCCCGCGGAGCGCCCCACGGTCGATTTCCGCCGCGACGTACTGCCGATCGTCGAGGGGAAGTGCGTCGCCTGCCACGACGAGGAGGGGGTCCCGCCGCGGCTCGACGGCGGCGCCTCCGGATCGGGCGTCCACGCGGCATACACGAACCTCCTCGCCCGAGATGAGGGCGGCGGCTTGGCCGCGTACCGTTACGTCCACCCCGGCCAGGCACGCACCAGCCCCCTCGTTTGGCATATCCTCGGCCGCAACACGGCTCGGCCCTGGGACGGCGCGGCCGCCGACCGCGACGTTGTACCAATCCCCGAACAGGATGGTCCCGCGTTGACCGAGGCCGAAGTTCGGGCTTTCATAGAGTGGATCGATCTGGGGGCGATGTGGGAGGCTACGGCTCCCGGCCGATAGACGGCGCGGCCCCTTAGCGGCGGGCGGCCCCTCTTCAACGGAGAATATCACGTGAGAATGCGATTTCGCTGCAGCCTGCGCCGCCCCCCGGCGAGGGCCGATCGGTGGCCCGGGACGGCGGCCGGAGCCCAAGGCGCCGCCCTGGTGCTGGTGGCCCTCCTCGTTGCCCTGCTGACCGCGCCTTCGGCATGGGCAGAAGAAGGGCTGCCCATGTTCATCGACGTCACCGAGGAGGCGGGGCTGCTGGAGGCCAAGCACAGCTTCGGCGATTTCAACTTGAGCAACATCGTCGAGGGGACCGGCGCCGGAGCGGCGTTCTTCGATTACGACGGCGACGGCCTCATGGACATCTACCTGCCCAACGGCACGTGGACCCGCGACGTCAACGACAACCGCGGCCGCTCGCTCCACGGCCGGCTCCGCAATTATCTCTTCCGCAACAACGGCGACGGCACCTTCACCGACGTTACCGAGGCCGCAGGCGTCGCCGATGCCGACAGCTTCGGCTTCGGCGTCTCCGCCGTGGACTACAACGACAACGGGCACATCGACCTCTACGTCCTCAATTACGGCCGCAACACGCTGTACCGCAACAACGGCGACGGCACGTTCACCGACGTCTCCGCCGAGTCGGGCCTCGACGACCCCCGCTGGAGCCTCGCCGCCCCCTGGTTCGACTACAACGGCAGCGGCCTCATGGACGTGTACGTCGCCAATTACCTCGAATACGACGCGGGGGCCTTCCGCGATTTCTACCCGGGAGAGGGCTTTCCGGGGCCCTTAGCGTACTATGGTCAGCCGGACGCCCTCTACCGCAACAACGGCGACGGCACCTTCACCGACGTCACCCACGAGGCCGGCATCTACCAGGCCGAGGGCCGCGCCATGAGCGCCGCCGTGGCCGACCTCAACGGCAACGGGCTCCTGGACGTCTACGTGGCCAACGACGCCATGGAGAACTACTACTTCCGCAACCAGGGCGACGGCACCTTCGTCGAGGACGCCCTGGTCCGCGGCCTGGCCTTCGGCGAGGGGGGGCAGGGAGTCTCTTCCATGGGCCCCGCCGTCGGCGACGTGAACCGCAACGGGCTCCTCGACCTCTACATCCCCGACATGAACTACGGCTGCCTGCTCATCAACCGCGGCGAATACTTCGAGGACCGCACGGCGCAGTCGAACCTGGCCGTGGTCTGCGGGCAGTACACCGGCTGGGGCGGTTTGCTCTTCGACTACGACAACGACGGCTACCTGGACGTCTTCGTCTCCAACGGCGACGCGCACTTCGAGTTCCCCGAGGAAGACGTCCTCATGCGCAACGACGGCACGGGCAACTTCGTCGACGTAGCCCGCTATTCGGGCGACTATTTCGCCCGCCGCTACGTAGGCCGCGGCTCGGCCTTCGGCGACTTCGACAACGACGGCCACCTCGATCTTCTGATCGTCAACCTCAACGATCATCCCCGGCTGCTCCGCAACGAGGGCGGCAGCGGCAACCATTGGCTCAAGGTCCAGCCCATGCTCCCCGGCGGCCGCTCGCTGGCCATCGGCGCCACGGTGGTGGTCTCCGTGGGGCCCCTGCGGCAGGTCTATCCGGTGATCCCCGTCAGCGGCTACATCTCCCAGAACGACCCCCGGGCGCATTTCGGCTTGGGAGAGGCGACCGTGGCCGACCGCGTCGAGATCCGTTGGGCGGACGGCACGGAAACCGCGCTCACCAACGTGCCGGCCAACCAGACGCTGCGCGTGGTGCAGGATTCCCCCGGTCTTCCAGCCCTCCAGAGTGTTTCCCGGAGCGAGTAGGTCTTCGAAGGTATGACGATGCGACGTGCCATGCGATGGGTGCTGCCGGCTCTGCTCGCCACTTGGGCGCCGGGGCTCGCCGCGGCCCAACAGCCCGACCCGTTCTACGTCGGCGCCCAGGTCTGCGCCACCTGCCACCAGTACCAGCACAACCACTGGCAGATGACCGCCCACGCCCGGGCCTACTCGGCGCTCGCCCGGCCGGAAGCCCGCGAGATCACCGCCCTGAGCGGGCTCCGCCTCGAACCCCACCAGTCGAACATCTGCCTGGGGTGCCACGCCACGGGTGCCGAGGCGGAGTACTGGGAAAAAGACGTCACCTTCCACATGGAGCAGGGGCTCCAGTGCGGCAAGTGCCACGGCCGCGGCAGCGAGCATGTCGACGCCCACCTCCGCAGCGACCAGCGGGCCATCGAGCGCAACCGCATGCGGGTACCGACGATCCAGGACTGCCGGCACTGCCACCAGGAAAAGGGGACCCACGACGCCGTCCTCAACCGCCCCCGGATGGACCTCGAGCGGGCTTGGGAGCGCATCGCCCATCCCACTCCCGATAACTGGGAACGCCGCGAGCCGGCCCCCCTGCCGCCTCCCGCCGACAGCTCCGGACGCACGCCTCAGCACATCGGTACGATGGGCTGCGCCGAGTGCCACAAGGGCCCCGAGTTCGGCTATCAGTTCAGCGTCTGGCAGCGGAGCGCCCATGCGCAGGCCTACGCCTCTCTCGCCACGCCGCGGGCCTACGAGATCGCCGAGCAGATGGGCGTGACCGGCGATCCCCAGCGCGCCCGCGAGTGCCTCCAGTGCCACACCACCGCCTACCACGATCCCGCGGGCGGCTTCGAAGACACCTTCCACATCACCGAGGGCGTCGGCTGCGAGGCCTGCCACGGCCCCGGGAGCGATTACTGGCCCGAACCGATCATGCAGGACCCGGTCGCGGCCCGATCCGCGGGGCTCCGCGACGTCGACCGCCACACCTGCCTCCGCTGCCACGACAACCCCCACAACGATCCGGACGCGGATCCCTTCGACTACGTCGCCGCCCTGGCAGCCATCGCCCATCCCAACGAGCCGCCGAAGATCGTCGAGGAGCCCGTCTATAAGACGCCCGTGAACTTGGCCCTGAATCCGGATGCCAGCGAACTCTACGTCGTCTGCGAGGCCTCCGACTCGGTGATCGTCGTCGACGTGGCGCGGCGGCGGAAGGTGGCCGAGATCGCCGTGGGCCACCACCCCGTCGACGTCGCCTTCAGCCCCGACGGCAAGCGGGCCTTCGTCACCAACTGGCACGACGACACCGTCTCCGTGATCCACGTCCCGGCGCGCAAGGCGATGGAGGTGATCGCCGTGGGCAACGAGCCGCGGGGGCTGCTCACCGACCGCGAGGGCCGTTACCTCTACGTGCTCAACACCTCCGGCTACGACATCTCCGTCATCGACCTGGCCACGCTCGAGGAGACCAAGCGCCTGGCTGCCTGCCGCGGGCCCTGGTTGTCGGCCCTCTCTGCCGATGGCGCCCGGATGTACGTAACGAATCACCTGCCGCGGTTGGGGGAGATCCGCACGACCTCCATTTCGGAAGTTACGGTGATCGACACGGAGCGGGCCATGGTGGAGAACCGGGTCGAGGTGCCGGACTCGAACCTCATCCTGGGTGTCGACTCGCATCCGAGCGGCGAGTTCGCCCTGGTGACCCTGGCGCGGACGAAGAACCTCGTCCCCATGACGCGGCTCATGCAGAACTGGACGATCACCAACGGCCTGGGCATCATCTGGGCCGACGGTCGCGTCGACCAGATTCTGCTCGACGAGCCCATGCTGGCCTTCCCCGATCCTGCCTCAACCGCCTTCACCCCCGACGGCCGCCTGGCCCTGGTCACCAGCGCCACCACGCACCGCGTGGCCGTGGTCGACGTGGAAAAGATGCTCGACGTCCTCCGCTCCGCCTCGGACTACGACCGCGAACACGTGATCCCCAACCACGTGGGTCCGGCCACCGAATTCGTCATCAAGCAGATCCCCACCGAGCACTCGCCGCGGGGGATCGTAATCACACCCGAAGGCTGCACGGCCTTCGTGGCCAACGCCCTGGACGATTCGCTCACCGTCATCGACCTGGAATCGCTGGAAGCCGTAGAGCGGATCGACTTGGGCGGACCGCAGGTCATTACACAGACACGGTACGGGGAGCGGCTCTTCCACGACGCGCAGATTACCTTCCGCCGGCAGTTCTCGTGCCATACGTGCCACCCCGGCGGGCACATCGACGGCATCGTCTACGACATCGAGGCCGACGGCATCGGCACCGATCATGTCGACAACCGCACCCTCCGGGGCATCCTCGATACGGCCCCCTTCAAGTGGTCGGGCCTCAATCCCAGCTTCTCGCGGCAATGCGGGGCGCGGCTCTCCGTCTTCTTTACCCGTGTGGCCCCCTTCAACGACGAGGAGCTGGCCGCGCTGGACCGCTTCATCTGCACCATCCCCCGCCCCCCCAACCGCTACCGCCCCCTGGGCGCCGAGCTGACCGACTCCCAGCGCCGCGGCCGCGAGATGTTCTACCGCACGCGGACCAACGACGGCCGCGAGATTCCCGAGCGGCTGCGGTGCCAAACCTGCCACCCCCCGCCCTACTACACCGACCGCCAGATACACGACGTGGGGACGCAGGGGCCGCGGGATACGATTGCCGAGTTCGACACCCCCCATCTGAATAACATCTACGATTCGGCGCCCTACCTCCACGACGGCCGCGCCCATACGCTGGAGGAGATCTGGACCGTCCACAACGACCACGATACCCACGGCATCACCAACGATATGACCAAAGATGAGCTCAACGATTTGATCGAATTCCTCAAGACCCTGTGACAGCAGCCCGCACCCGCATCCGTCCCTGCCCTCTCCTTCTGGGAGAGGGCGGCGGCGAAGCCGCCGGGTGAGGGGCACCCGGAAACGCACAATAACGCACCTTAGAAAGGCACGGCTCCCTGATCGCCCGTTACCCTAGCCCTCGCTCAGCGGCAGAGGGAACCCTGGCCTCGCCTTGGCAGAACTTGACCCCAGAGTACGGCCTGCTTTCCCCATAACAGCTTCGTTCCCCATTCCCAGGAGTCCTGCAATGCATCCCGCCCGGCTGTTCCTCAGTGCGCTGGCCTTAGCGGTCCTCGCCGCGGGAAGCGCCAGGGGAGAGGCGACGTCCAGCGAAAGCGGCGAGGTGGCCCTCCCCTACGTCTACACGAACTGGCGGCACTTCACCGTCGAAGACGGTCTGCCCAACAACCACATCTTCGCCGTGAAGGCCCATGGCCCCCATGTCTGGATCGGCACCGAGGACGGCCTGGCCTGCCTGGACAAGCGGACCGGCGAAATCCGCGTCTGGCGGGAGGAAGACGGCCTCCCCTGGCGGGTGGTCACCGCCATCGACGTCGACAAGCGGACCGGCGACGTCTGGCTGGGGCTCTTCGGCGGCGGCCTGGTCCGCTTCAGCGGCGGCCGCTTCGACCACTTCAACCAGCTCAACAGCGGCCTGGTCAAC
>SKOZ01000069.1 GCA_007119795.1 Planctomycetales bacterium
CTCCGCCGGGGCGGGCTCGGCTGCTGCGGGTTCGTCCGGCGCCGGACGCGACGCCGCCGCGGCAGGGGGCGCGGCCGCTTGGGGAGGTTGCGCTTCGCCCGGAGTCGGTTCCACTACGGGGCCGGTTGCGGCTCCTTCCTCGCCGAACAGGCCGCGGACCTTGTCGGCGGTGATCCAGTTGTCCAGGCCCTCGCGCCAGACGAGATCCGTCGGGGCCAGCGTGCCCGCTTCGGCCATCCGCTTGATTCCGGCAGCCGAGATGGGACCGAACTGCTTCCCTTCTTTGGCGTAATACCACTCGACCAGCGCCATGAGTATCCTCGATTGTTGTCTGCGGACGGGGACCAATCGGGTCGGACGAGCACCCGCCCTTGGGACCGGGATTGCCGCCAGCGGCCCGCCGCGGCCATGGTTATGGACGCCCGCGGCGCACGGCACCCCCCTCTTAATCTGCGCCCCGCAGCCCCTCCTGGCAAGCGCGTCGAGGGAAGATGGCGCCGCCGCCCATGCCATAACCCTTGCCGGCGGCTCCGGCTATTCGGCATGGCGCGGTTGCGCCGCGGAACGCCGGAGGGCGGGTGCCCGCCCGATCCCCTTCTTGGCACGGCCGCAGGCGCGGGGGAAGCGTCGGCGCACGTGAGCCTGCATCCATCGCCCCCGGCGGCGGAAGCAACGGATTCCACGAGTTCAAACCGATGCGCGCCACGGTTGTGAAATCCACCCGTCACGAAGTCGTTTTGATATTAGAGGCAGCTTGACGAGCGGATGGAAATCGTCTACCACGGGAGAATCCGGCGTATTACTGGAAAGGGTGCTGTCAATCGTTGTAGATTGATCTATAATCGTTTATAAGTGTTCCTAACCTAAACCAGGCCACTTCAGAATTAGGAGCCCGTTTCATGCCCGACCTCGTCAATGTCCTTAAGGAAGAGATTCGCCGTCTGGCCAGGAAGGAAATCCGTTCCCAAGTGGGAACTACCAAGCAAGCCGTCTCCAATTACCGCCGCGAGATCGCGCAACTGAAGCGGCAGGTGCGAGATCTAGGCAAGAAGATCGCTTTCCTTTTCGAGCAGGAGCGCAAGCGGCTCGAGCAGCCGGGGGCTACGGAGGAACCGCCGGAGGGCACCCGTTTCTCACCCCGTTCGGTTCAGGCGCAGCGGAAGCGATTGGGCTTGACGCGGAACGATTTCGCCTTGCTGGTGGGGGTCTCTCCGCAAACGATCTACAACTGGGAACAGGGCAAAGTCCGGCCCCAGGCGCCGCAGATGGCCGCGCTCGTGGCCGTGCGCACCTTGGGCAAGCGCGAAGCGGTGGCGCGCCTGGAGGCACTCAAGGGCAGCAACGGCGAAGCCTAGGTTTGCGGGGCGAACACCGCACCGGGCGCCCTGGCCGGTATTGCCGGCCCGGCGCATCGTCGCCGCGGTCCAAAGGGTCATGGCGCCCGAGTGTGGGATCGGGAGCGCTCCCGCCCCGCTCCGCCCAGGGGGGATTCTCGCGAGGCGGCCGAGAGCATACGCTGGATCGGTTCGTACTCGTCGCCGTGCGGCGGCAGAATCGTTCGCGGCCGGCCGATCTGGTAACGCTCGAGAGTCGTCTATGCCCTGGGAAGCCTGGTTCACGTTCGCGGTGGTGGCGGTGATCGTAGCCGGCCTGGCGCGGAACTGGGCTGCGCCCGACGCGCTTCTGCTCGGGGGGCTGACGGCGCTCGTCGTCGTGGGTATGCTCTTCCGCTCCGAGCGACTACCGGCTGCGGGGGACGCGGTGGCCGGCTTCGGCAACGAGGGATTGGTCACCGTAGGCGTGCTGTTTGTCGTCGTGGCCGGGCTGGTCCGCACCGGGGCCATGACGATGGTCACCCAGCCGCTCCTGGGGCGTCCGCAGACCGTACCCGCCGCCCAGACGCGGGTCATGCTCCCCGTGGCGGGACTCTCGGCGTTCCTGAACAACACGCCCATCGTGGCCATGTTCCTCCCGGTGATCGACGACCTCTGCAAGCGGACCGGGCTGAGCCCCTCGAAGCTGTTGATCCCGCTATCCTATGCCTCGATCCTCGGCGGCGTGTGCACGCTCATCGGCACGAGCACCAACCTGGTGGTCAACGGGCTGGTGATTACCCAGACCCGCCTGCCGAGCCTGGGGATGTTCGAGCCGGCGTGGGTCGCCTTCCCTTGCGCGATCGTGGGGATCGGCTACATGCTCTTCTTCAGCCGCTGGCTGCTCCCCGAACGGCGCTCGGCGATGCATTTGGTGGCCGACCCGCGGCAATACACCGTGGAGATGCTCGTCAAGCCGGCCGGGCCCCTGGTCGGACAGTCGATCGAAGAGGCGGGTCTCCGGCACCTCACCGGCCTTTATCTGGCGGAGATCGAACGCGAGGGGGAGATTCTCCCCGCCGTGGGGCCGCAGGAACGGCTGCGGGCGGGCGACCGCCTCGTCTTCGTGGGCGTGGTCGAGTCGGTGGTCGAGCTGCAGAAGATGCGGGGTCTGGAGCCGGCCACGGACCAGATCTTCAAGCTCGATGCCCCCCGCCGCGAACGGTGCCTGATCGAGGCGGTCGTCTCCGACCGCTGTCCGCTGACCTACAAGACGATCCGCGCGGGCCGCTTCCGCACGGTCTACAACGCGGCGGTGATCGCCGTGGCCCGCAGCGGCCGGCGGGTCCCCGGGAAGATCGGCGACATCATCCTCCTGCCGGGCGACACCCTCCTCCTCGAGGCGCATTCGGCCTTCGTGGAACAGCAACGCAACAGCCGCGAATTTTTCCTGGTCAGCCAGGTGCAGGACTCGGCCCCCCCGCGGCACGAGCGGGCCTGGGCGGCGCTGGCCATCCTCGCGGGCATGGTGACCGCGGTGACGGCGGGGCTGCTCCCCATGCTCGCCGGCGCCATGCTGGCCGCCGCACTGATGGTCCTCACTCGCTGCTGCACGGGGAGCGAGGCACGCCAGAGCATCGACTGGTCGGTGCTCATCGTGATCGGCGCCGCCTTGGGTATCGGCCAGGCGATGGACCGCAGCGGCGCCGCCGCGGCCCTGGCGTCGGGCGTGATCCGCCTCGCCGGCGGCAACCCCTGGCTGGTCCTGCTCGCCGTCTACCTGATCACCTCCCTCTTCACCGAGTTGATCACCAACAACGCCGCCGCCGTACTCGTCTTCCCCCTGGCGCTCGCCGCCTCGCGAACCTTGGAGGTCAGCTTTATGCCCTTCGTGATCGCCATCATGGTGGCCGCCTCGGCGAGCTTCGCCACGCCCATC
This sequence comes from Planctomycetales bacterium, assembly GCA_007119795.1. The sequence continues at coordinate 3,253 of SKOZ01000069.1, forward strand.
GGGTACCAGACCAACCTCATGGTGTACGGTCCCGGCGGCTACCGCTTCACCGATTACCTCCGCTTCGGCCTGCCGATGAACCTCCTGGTGATGACCGTCACCGTATTGCTCGCCCCCTGGATCTGGTCCTTCCGATAGTCTGATAGACCGTCGCGGGCCGGTGGCTTCAGGCCGCGGGCGCCTGCCGGTCCACCGGCTGGCCGTCGGTATGGAGATCGGCCCCCAGCCGTCGAAGCTGGCCCGCCAGATCGGCATAGCCGCGATGGAGGTGCCCCAGACCACGGATCACCGATTCGCCCTCCGCCGCCAGTGCAGCCAGCACCAAGGCGGCCGCCGAGCGCAGGTCGGTCGCTCGGACCTCGGTGCCCCGGAGCCGCGGTACACCGCGGACTACCGCGCGGCTCCCCTGCCGGTCGATCTCGGCCCCGAATCGACCCAGGGGGGCCAAGTGCAGGAAGCGGTCGGGAAAGACGGCGTCGCCGATGCGGCTCGTGCCGGCGGCAACGGTCGTCAGCGCCGTGAAGGGGGGCTGCATGTCGGTGGGGAAGGCGGGATAGGGTGCCGCGCACAGCTCCACCGGCAAAGGGCGGCTGGGGGCGTCGACCGCCGCCCAGTCGCCCCCAATCGCTAAGTGGCAGCCACTCTGCCGCAGGACCGCGAAGAGGGCGTCGAGGTGGCCGGGCACCATTCCCTCCACGCGGACCGTCCCCCGGGTGATCGCCCCGGCGAGCAAGAGCGTGGCGGCCTCGATCCGGTCGGGGATGACGCGGTGAACTGTCCCGCCGAGTTCGGCGACACCCTCGATCCGCAGCGTGCCGGTCCCCAAGCCGTCGATGCGGGCTCCAAGGCGGATGAGAAAGCGGCCCAAGTCGACGATCTCCGGTTCGGCGGCAGCACCCAAGATGGTGGTTTCCCCCCGAGCCAGCACGGCTGCGGAGAGGACATTTGCCGTACCCGTCACCGAGGGGCCCGCCTTCCCCGCAAGCTGGACCCGTGCCCCGCGCAAGCGGGTGGCGCGAGCATGGACGAAACCCTGGCGGAGGGAGATTTCCGCACCGAGGGCAGCCAGACCCGCCAAATGGCGTTCGATGGGACGGTCTCCGATGCGGCACCCGCCGGGCAAGGAGACCACCGCCCGCCCGCGCCGCGCCAGCAGGGGGCCGAGCACGCAGAAGCTCGCCCGCATGCGCCGCACCCACTGCGGCGAAGCCTCGACCGGCTGCCGGTCGGTCGTCTGCAGGCGGAGCCGACCGTCTTCAAGGCGTTCGACGGTCAGCCCCAGGCTTGCCAGAAGGGCGGAAAGCGTGGACACGTCCCCCAGGGCCGGCACCCCTTCGAGCAGCACCGGCTCCTCGGCGAGGATCGCTGCCGCCATGATCACCAGGGCGGCGTTCTTTGCCCCGTTGATATAGACATCCCCTCTCAGTGGGGTTCCGCCCCGAATTCGGAAGAGAGCCTCCATGCCGCGCCCAATTCTGCTCGGATCCGGTGGGAATCGGCAACGCGCCCGCCTTTGCCGAGCCCATAGCTTACGCCCGCACCGCCAAGACACAACCCACCTCTTCCTGGTCCTGGTGGCGACAGGGGCGGCCTTCCCCTCCCATCGGTCCGCTCCGGCAGCACGCGTGCCACGAAAATTTCGGCGGAAAGCCGCTCGGCGGCGCCGCTGGAAGGTGCAATGACCGAGGGGGCCGCCCCTTGTCCCCCATTCCCCCCCGGCAGTCGAGGAGGCTTGACGTTTGCGACCCACTGCGGTTAGGCTGGCATATAATATTTATGACAGTTGGATGCGGATTAATTAAGGACACGTAAGCACGATGGCACGATCCCGCGTGGCGGTCGTCGGCGGCGGGCTGGCAGGCCTGGCGGCGACGATGAAACTGGCAGAACTGGGCATCGACGTCGACCTGTTCAGCCTCACTCCCGTGAAGCGGTCGCATAGCTGCTGCGCGCAAGGGGGGATCAACAGCGTCAACAACCTTACCCGCCAGTTGGGCGACTCGGAATGGAAACACTTTGACGACACCGTCTACGGTGGCGACTTCCTTGCCCACCAGCCGCCGGTCAAGGAGATGTCGGAGTGGGCTCCCAAGATCATCGACCTGATGGATCGGCTGGGCGTGACCTTCAACCGCACGCCGGAAGGATTTCGCGACCAGCGCCGTTTCGGGGGAACGCTCTTCAGCCGCACCGCCTATGCGGGAGCCACCACCGGCCAGCAACTCCTCTATGCCCTCGACGAGCAAGTCCGCCGCTGGGAGGTCACCGGCCACGTCACCAAGTACGAATTCTGGGATTATCTCGGGCCGATCCTCGACGGGTCGGGCCGTTGCCGCGGCTGTGTGGCCCAGGACATCGTGGGCATGGAGGTGCGGGCCTTCCCGGCGGATGCCCTGGTGATCGCCTCCGGGGGCATGGGGCTCCTGTACGGACGGTCGACGATGTCGATGGTCTGCACGGGGAGCGCCGCCAGCCGCACCTATCAGGCGGGCGCTCGCTATGGCAACGGCGAGTTCGTGCAGGTCCACCCCACCGCCGTTCCCGGGGCCGACAAGCTGCGACTGATGAGCGAGAGTGCCCGGGGTGAGGGAGGGCGCATCTGGGTCCCACGGACCCCCCAGGATCCCCGGCCGCCGCAGGAGATACCCGAATCCGAACGATTCTATTTCCTCGAGGAGCGTTATCCGAAATACGGCAACCTCGTGCCCCGGGACATCGCCACCCGGGAAATCTTCAACGTCTGCACGCGCGACGGGCTCTCCGTCGAAAAGGAGCGGTTCTGCGTCTACCTCGACGTCACCCACATCCCGCGCGAGGAGTTGGACCTCAAGCTGGGAGGCATCCTGGAGATCTACGAGAAGTTCCAGGGCGTCGACCCCCGGGCCGTGCCCATGAAGATTTTCCCCGCCGTCCACTACTCGATGGGCGGCCTCTGGTGCGACTACGCGCGCTCCGCCCTTGGGGGGATCGAGGTCGGTTCGCCGCGGAACCAGCAGACGAACATCCCCGGGATTTTCGCCATCGGTGAAGTGGACTACCAGTTTCACGGAGCTAATCGGCTGGGGGCCAACTCCCTGGTGGCCTGTATTTTCAGCGGGCTCACCGTGGCACCGGGCATCGCCACGGTGCTGGCGAATCTGCCCGGCGGCACCGCCGCGGAGCAGCCGGTTTCGCTCTTCGAGGATGCCCATCGCAGGCATCAAGCGGCCTACGCCGAGCTGTTGTCCCGGTCACCCGAGGGGGAGAATCCGTACCTGCTCCACGAGGAATTGGGTAAGGTCATGACCCGCGCGGCCACGGTGGTGCGCCACAACGACGACCTCGAGCGGGCTTACGAGGAGGTGCTCGCCTTGGAGGAGCGGGCCGCGCGGGCCGCCATCTCCGACCAGAGCAACTGGACCAATCAGAACGTCGTTTTCGCGCGGGCCCTCTTGGACATGTTCCCCCTGGCGAAGCTGATCCTCAAGGGCGCGCGCGCCCGCGACGAGTGCCGCGGCGCCCATTACAAGCCCGAGTGCGCCCTGCCGCCGATCACCGCCGCGGACCCCGCCGAGCGGCGCCGGCAGGCGGAAGACTGGTGCGACCGCTTCGAGGAGAACAACCACCGTTGGTTGAAGTCCACCATCGCCACCTGTGGCGAGAAGGGCGAGCCGCAGCTCAGCTACGAGGAGGTCGACACCTCGCTGATCCCGCCGCGGCCGCGGCTTTACGGCCTGGCGGGCGGCGACGTTATCGAGGAGGTCTGGCGAGGTCGGCAGGAGGGGGTGGGGGCGCCCCGCTAGGTGCGCCTCCGCTCGTCTTCCATGCTCCAACCGCCCTGCCACCACTTACCAGCCACTGCCCATGATGAACCAGCCGTCTAACGTTCAGAATCAGCGCACCTTCGACGTGGTGATCCTCCGCCAGGACGGGCCCGGAAGACCGAGCTACTGGGAACGCTTCCGCGTGCCGTACGAGCCGGACATGAACGGCATCAGCGTCTTGCAGCGCATCGCCGCCCTGGGCCGGAACGCCGAGGGCAAGCGCGTCGCTCCGGTGGTCTGGGACTGCAACTGCCTGGAGGAGGTCTGTGGGGCCTGCACGATGGTCGTCAACGGTCGCGTCCGCCAGGCCTGCACGGCCCTGGTCGACCGCCTGCTGGAGGACGACCCGCGGCAGATCGAGCTCAGGCCCATGGGCAAGTTTCCGGTGATCCGCGATCTGATCGTGGACCGCACGCGGATGTTCGAGACGCTCAAGAAGGTCCAGGCGTGGGTGCCCGTCGACAGCTACCTGCACATGGGGCCGGGGCCGCGGCAGTCGCAGGAGAACCAGCAGCTCGCCTACGTGCTCAGCAAGTGCATGACCTGCGGCTGCTGCCTGGAGGCCTGCCCGCAGTACCTGAAGATCGAGCTGACCCGCAAGGAGGGCGAGGACGACGCCGCCTTCGCTGCCCGCGAAAAGGAGGCCTTCAACCGCTCCTTCATGGGCGCGGCGGCCATCTCCCAGATCGATCTGTTCAACCGCCACCCGACGGGCATGATGAACGCCGTCGAGCGGCTCGACGCCCTCATCGCCGAAGGGGGCATCCAGGTGTGCGGCAACGCGCAGAACTGCGTTCGCGTCTGCCCGAAGGACATCCCTTTGACCACCTCGATCGCCCGCGCCGGCCGCGCCGCCACGTTCCACGTGCTCAAGCAGTGGCTCGACCGCTAGACCTCGCCGCGCTGCTGTTCGCGCTGGCGGCGGCGCTGGAACTCGCGGCTGGCGTTCTGGAGGGTGCGGCGCTCGCGGCGGGTGAGGCTGGCCTCGCCCTGGGTGGAAATCTTGGCGAGGATGCGGTCCACCTCGCGATTGAGGGCCTCCTCCTTGGCACGCTCCTCATCGTGATCGTCGACCCGCAGGTCCTGGTCGTCGGGTTCGTGGAGCCTGAGATTCGCCCCACCGCCGGGGCGCCGGGGCGGGCGGCGGAAGCGGTCGCCGAGGCTGCTGAAACGCCCGGCCAAGCGGCCCAGGTTCCACTGGAAGCGAAAATAGAGGAAGGCGAAGGCCGCCCCCGCCAGGTGGGCGGTGAAGGCGACGTTGCCGGTCCGCTGCACGGCTCCCAAGGCGTCGAACGCCACCAGCATCACCCCCATGACCCATGCCGGCACGGGAAGGACGAAGAAGAGGAGGACCGTCGCTCGGGGGTACAAGAGGGCGAAGAGGATCACCGTGGCCACGACGCCTCCCGAAGCCCCCACTGCGGGGCGGTCGAGCGGGGCCCCACTCGCCAGTTCGAGGGCCGCCCAGACGACCCCCGCGACGACGATCGCCGCCAGATAGAAGCGGAGGAACTCCCAGCGGCCGAAACGCTCTTCCAGCGTGCGGCCGAAGAAAAAGAGCCCCAGCATGTTGAAGAGGAGGTGCGCGGGATGGGGCGCGTGGACGAAGCCGTAGGTGAGAAACTGCCACCAGAGCCAGGGCTGAAAGAGCGACCCGACCGGCACCATGAGGGTCCGGGAGATCGGCCGTCCCTCGGGGAAGAGCAGCCCGTCGGCAAGCCAGAGGGCCGCGTTGGTGAGGATCAGCGTGGCCACGACCGATTGCGGCAGGCCAAGCTGGATGCCGCCGCGCTCTTGCCGGTAGTATTCTCGGTCGTAGATTCCCATGCTCGGTGGACCGCGCCGCTTCGGAGAGGGCCTCACTATTGTCATTCTACATCGCCGACGGTCGGCCCGCACCGCCCCGCGCGCCCCGCGGGGGGCCCGCGGCCGACGAAACTTTATTCTCTCCGATGGCTCGCCTGCCGCCCAGGGGGCCAACAGCCTTCGCGACGCCCACCGTGCCCGGTGCCGGCTTGCTCCGCCCCAAAGTGTCTATCGGTCCGAGGTGCTTCCTCAGCCAACGTTCTCACGAATGAAACGCTCCCCATACACGAATCCGCCCAGCCACGATGGGCACCTCCCCCGCGTTTCCCGCCCGGGGAGCGTGCGGGCAGTGCGCATCGGCGCCACCATGTTGGCCGTACTGCTGCTGGGCCTGGTGCAATGGCTGGGGCTCGTGCTGGGGGCCCTCCTCTTCTTCGCCGCTACCGGAGCCATCCTCTTGGCTGTCGGGGGGGCCCAGAGGGAACGGTGCTTCCTCGTCTACGGCTTCTATTGCCTGGGGCCTGCGGCGATGTTTCTCTACGCCTACTGGCGCCTGACCTGAAGCGATCTCGCTTCGAATCCGCAATGCCTTTTGTGGCAACGACTTAGACGTACCGCCTTCCCCCCGCTGGGCGTTGTGACCAGGGGAGCGAAGTGGTATACTGCACGTTTCGCACACCACCGCGGGGAGCGCCTCCCGGATCGCCCCGGTACCGGAGTCACCCTCCTCAGGATAAACCCTTTCTCTGAAAGGTCTTCGCGTTGTCTACCGATTCTACAATCCCCCCGGAGGGACCCGGCCCATCGGATGGCATGCCCGCAGAGGACCCTTCCGGTAATGGTTCTGGTGGCACTACTGGTGGGGGGCTGATCGAGCTTTCGATCGAGGAAGAGCTCAAGGGGAGCTACCTGACGTACGCCATGAGCGTGATCGTCAGCCGTGCTCTGCCCGACGTCCGCGATGGGCTGAAGCCTTCGCAGCGGCGGATTCTCGTGGCGATGAACGACCTGAACCTCTCCCCCGGGGCGGGCCGCGTCAAGTGCGCGAAGATCTGCGGCGACACGAGCGGCAACTACCACCCGCACGGCGAGAGCGTCATCTACCCGACGCTGGTCCGCATGGCCCAGGACTGGAACATGCGGTACGTGCTCATCGACAAGCAGGGGAACTTCGGCTCCATCGCCGGTCTGCCCCCGGCGGCCATGCGGTACACCGAAGCCCGCATGTCGTCCATCGCCTCGCTCATGCTCGAGGACCTCAAGCTGGGCACGGTCGACTTCGTCCCCACCTACGACGAGCGCTCGACGGAACCGACGGTGCTGCCCGCCAAATTCCCCAACCTCCTGGTCAACGGAGCCAACGGCATCGCCGTGGGGATGGCGACGTCGATCCCGCCCCACAACCTCGGCGAGGTCTGCGACGCCCTGGTGCGTCTGATCGACGACCCCGACGTCTCGATCGACGAGCTGATGGAGATCATCCCCGGACCGGATTTCCCCACCGGGGGCGTGGTCTGTGGCCGCTCGGGCATCCGCCGGGGCTATATGACCGGCCGGAGCACGATCGTGGTACGCGCCCGGGCCCGCATCGAGGAGGACAGCCGCGGGCGGGCGCGGATCGTGGTCAGCGAGATCCCTTACCAGCAGGCCCGCGACCGCATCGAGGAGCGGATCGCGTCCCAGGTCAACGAGGGGAAGATCGCCGGCATTTCCGCGATCCGCAACGAGAGCGACCTCAAGGAGCCGGTGCGGCTGATCCTCGAGCTGAAGCGCGACGCCGATCCCGACGTGGTCCTCAACCAGCTCTACCAGTTCTCCCCGTTGCAGGACAGCTTCTCGCTGATCTTCCTGGCCCTGGTCGACGGCAAGCCGCGGGTGCTCTCGCTGAAGAGCCTGCTCGAGGAGTTCCTCCGCCACCGCGTCATCGTGATCCGCCGGCGGACGCAGTTCCTCCTCAGCCGCTCCCGGCAGCGGAAGCACACCGTCGAGGGGCTGCTCCTGGCCTACGCGAACATCGACGAGGTGATCCGCGTCATCCGCACCTCGTCGACCCAGCCCGAGGCCAAGTCGCGGCTGATGAAGATCGAGTGTCCGGCGGCCATGCTCCGCCGCGCCTTGGGAGAGGAGGGCTTCGGGATCTTCGCCGCCGAGCGGGGCGAACGGGAGACCTACACCCTCACCCCGGTGCAGGCCGACGCCATCCTGCGGATGACCCTGGGCCAGTTGGTCAACCTCGAGCAGGAGAAGCTCGCCGACGAGCACCGCAAGCTGCTCGCCGACATCGCCGAGTACCAGGGGATCCTGGCCGACGAGAAGCAGATTCTGGCCATCATCCGCGACGACCTCATCGGGGTCAAGGCCAAGCACGGCGACCGGCGGCGGACGGAGATCAGCGGCGACGAGATCGGCGAGATCGACCTCGAGGATCTCATCACCGAAGAGACCATGGTCGTCTCCATCAGCCGTAGCGGCTACATCAAGCGGACGCCCATCAAGCTCTACCGCGCCCAGCGCCGCGGCGGCAAGGGCCTCAAGGGAGCCCGGACCGAAGAGGAGGACCCCATCGAGCACCTCTTCGTGGCCAGCACCCACGCCTACCTCCTCTTCTTCACGAACCTGGGGCGCGTCTACTGGCGCAAGGTCTACGACCTGCCGCAGTTGGGACGCGACAGCCGGGGGCGTGCCGTGGTCAACGTCCTGAACCTCGCCGAAGGGGAGCAGATCGCCGACTGCCGCGCCGTCCGCGACTTCGATCAGCCCGGCCACTTCCTCATGACGGCCACGCGGCACGGGATCGTGAAGAAGACCCCCCTGAGCGCCTACAGCCGCCCCTTGCGCAACGGGATCATCGCCGTGAAGCTCCGCGAGGGGGACGAGCTGGTCGACGTGGTGGTCACCGGCCCCGACGACGAGGTCGTTCTGGCCACGGCCGGGGGGATGGCGATCCGCTTCCCCCAGTCCGACATTCGCCCCATGGGCCGCAATTCGGCGGGTGTGAAGGGGATCACCCTGGTGGGCGACGACCACGTGGTAGGAATGGTCGTAGCCGACCCTGAAGGCTGCCTCCTGACGGCCTGCGTCCACGGCTACGGCAAGCGGACGCCCTTCGGCACCAGCCTGCCGCCGCACGAGGGCGACGGCGAGCCGCCGGCAGAAGCGGAAGAAGCCGCCCATTCCCTCCCGCCCGATCCCGAACCCGGTGACGGAGACGAGGAAGAGAACCATTCCTCGCAGCGCTGCTACCGCACTCAGCGCCGCGGCGGCAAGGGGCTGCGGGACATCAAGACCACGGCGCGAAACGGGCCCGTCATCGGCATCGTCCGCGTCCGCGACGACGATGAAGTGATGATGATCTCCGGTCGCGGCAAGATCCAGCGGATCCGGGCTGCCGACGTCAGTCTCGTGGGGCGGAATACTCAGGGGGTGCGGATTATGCATCTCGGCGACGAGGATATCCTCGTGGCGGTGAAACGCGTCCCGCACGAGGAACGCGCCAACGGCAACGCCGCCGAAGCCCCCGAAGCCGAGAAGGAGGGGTAGCGGGGGCGGCGGCGGAGAGGGGATGCCAACGTCCCCGGCCTCCCCACCGGCTGCGGGCCGATTGCCGGCGGCCGCCGCGGGGTTGGCGAGAGGCACATGGCGGGCGATTGTCGGAGAAAGGCCGGACGCCGCAGAGGCCCTCCAGCCGCCACCACACGCGCATTCCGCGCCCATCGCCCCATTGGGCGATTTTTCGCGGTGGAAACGACCCCGCCAACCTCTTCGATCGTCTGCGGAGGGCCGATACAATACCGGCGGTCCGAAAAGGTCAGCGAGGGCATCATGGTTCCATTTTTCGGGGGAGGTTGACGGCGTGAAAGAAATGAAGGACGTCTTGGCGGTGATCCTGGCCGGGGGCAAGGGTTCCCGGCTCGAACCCCTCACCCGAGATCGGGCTAAACCCGCCGTCCCTTTCGGTGGGGCCTACCGGATCATCGACTTCACCCTCTCGAACTGCCTGAACAGCGGTATGCGGAAGGTGCTGGTGCTCACCCAGTACAAGGCACTGAGCCTGAACCGCCACATCCACATGGGGTGGCAACACTACTTCTGCCGCGACTTGGGCGAATTCATCGACATCGTTCCGCCCCAACAGCGGATCGACGAGCACTGGTACCGCGGCACCGCCGACGCCGTATACCAGAATATCTACACCATGGAACGGCTCCCCTCGCGGTATGTAGTGATTCTCGCCGGCGACCACGTCTACAAGATGGATTACCACAAGCTGGTCGACTACCACATCGAGCAGGAGGCCGACGCCACGCTGGGCGTGCTGCGGGTGCCCGTCGCCGAGGCCCGCCGGCAGTTCGGCGTCATGGAGATCGACGGCTCGCACCGCGTCGTGGGCTTTGCCGAGAAACCGGAAGAGCCCAAGCCGATCCCCGGCGACCCGGATCACTGCTACGCCTCGATGGGGATCTATATCTTCAACACCCGCTTCCTCTTCGAACAGCTCTGCCAGGACGCCACGCGCCCCCACAGCCGGCACGATTTCGGCGGCGACCTGGTCCCCTCGATCATCGAAAGCCACCGCGTCTATGCCTTCCCCTTTCTCGACGAAAACCGCAAGCAGGACGCCTACTGGCGGGACGTGGGGACCGTGGGCGCCTACTTCGAGGCCAACATGGACCTCGTGGCCGTGGACCCCTTGCTGAACATCTACGACGACCAATGGCCGCTGCGGACCTACCACCCGAACTACCCTCCGCCGAAATTCGTCTTCGCCGAGAACGAGCGCCGCGGGCACGCCGTGGACAGTGTCGTCTGCCAGGGGTCGATCGTCTCCGGCGGGCAGGTGGAACGTTCCGTCGTCGGGCCCAACGCCCGCATCAACAGTTTCGCCCGCGTCGAGGATTCCATCCTCTTCGAAGGGGTCGACGTCGGCCGCTACGCCCGCATCCGCCGGGCGATCATCGACAAGGCGATCCGCATTCCTGCCGATTTCGAAATCGGCTTCGACCACGAGTTGGACCGCCGCCGCGGCTTCACCGTGACCGAGGAGGGGATCACCGTGATCGCCAAGTCGGACGGTCTGGAACACCTCGTCGAGACCGAGAAGGCTTCCGTATAGCCGGCATCCTTTCCCTGACGAGATTCCTGCGCCACAATGAAGAAATGGTCGCGGCGGCCGCCTTCGGCTGGAACGGCGACCGGTGGCGAGCAAGTCGTCGCCACTTCCCGTTGTCGGGTTTCCTTGCCTCCCTTGCCCCCATGCGCAGCCCCGTCTCCGCATCGTCTACTCGTGGCCGGTCGCTGCTCGCCGGGCTGGCCGCGGGCGCGATCCTCGCAGCCCTTTCGCCGGCGATGGCCCAGACGGCACCCGGGCCCGCCACCGCCGATCTCGACCGGCGCCTGGCGCGTTCCGTCACGGCACTATGGACCGAGGTGCCGCTACGGACCGTGCTCGACGCCCTCGCCGAGACCCACGGCGTCGCCGTGCTGCTCGATCGCCGCGTGGACCCGCAGCAGCCGGTCGAGATCTCCGTGCCGCGCGCGGCGCTGGGTGAGGTCTTCGCGCGGCTCGCGGAGGATCACGGCCTGGCCCTCTCGCGGTTCGGTCCGGTGCTCTATATCGGGCCGCCGGCGGCGGCGCGGCGGCTTCGGACGCAGGCCGCCCTCACGCTCGATGCCGTAAGCGTCCTGCCCCCCGCGCGGCGGTCGGCGTGGCTGGTAAGGCGGCCGCTGGCCTGGAACGATTTCGCCGAACCGCGGGCCCTCCTGGCGGAGTTGGCGGTCGGAGGGGGGGTGCGGCTGGCAGGCATCGGGGAAGCCGTACCCCACGACCTCTGGGCCGCCGCCGAGCTGCCGCCGATGACGCTCGCCGAGCGGCTCACGCTGATCGCCGCGCAGTACGACCTGGGGTTGGCGTTCTCAGCGGACGGCTCCGCGGCGCGCTTGGTTTCCCTGCCGGAGCGACTGGCCGTCGAGCGGAGTTACCCGCGGGGCCCGCAGGCCTCCGCACGCGTGCAGCAGTGGCGCCAACGGGCCCCGAAGAGCGAGATTCGCCTCGAAGGCGGCCAGATCGTGGTCCGCGGCCCAGTCGAAGACCACGAGCGCCTCTTCGCCGACCACCTTCCCTCACCGCCAAGTCGCGCGGACAGCCCCCCCCCCCCCCCCC
>SKOZ01000080.1 GCA_007119795.1 Planctomycetales bacterium
GAGACCTACGCCACGATCCCGAAGACGCTCACCGTGCGCGAATTGAAGGTCCGCGTCGCCATCCGCGGTTTTCGCGTGCAGCAGTTCGTCGTCGTCACCACGCTGACCGATGCCGAGCACTACGCCAAGGATGAGATTGCCACACTCTTCCGTCAGCGCTGGCACGTGGAGCTCGATCTGAGGAACATCAAGATCAGCCTGCAAATGGACGATCTTCGCGGCATGACCCCGGAGATGGTGCGCCGGGAGATCTGGGCCCATTGGCTGGTTGCCATCAACGCCGCAACCGCAGCCACCGCCTGGCGACGTCCACGCCGTCAGGTCGCCGCTCCCCGTCCGCGCGCCGGCACCACGACCACCCACATCGCTCTTCCTGCTGCACTCGATCACCCCAGCGTCTCGCAGTCAACCGAACAGCGCCCCGCTCTGGCTTCTCCCGGCCGGTCATCCCATGCCATACCAGTACAGGCATCTCGTCACAACCTCTTGTCAGCGATACACTAAAGGCAGTCGACAGTGCCATTCAAGTCAGAATGGGAAGCCGTGCAGAGAGGTCCCGCACCATTCACCGAGCACGAGCAAGCCATCGTGGACGCGCGCAGGCGGTTTCATTGGCAGGTCGTAGGGATAGCTGCTAACGATGGCTTGCTGTTTGAGATTCACAATGGCTCAACAATGATTCTTCCCTACCTGTCGGTTGGCATTCGAGGAAAGCTGCGCCCTCCCAAGAGTGGACTGTTGCATGGTGGCGCACGGCTTCGCGTAGCGGGCGAAGGGGAGAGTCCCATTTTCGCGGCCGAACAGCGTTAGCCACGAGGAATACCTTCTACGGCCGCGAAAACCGGGACGGTCCCCCGTGAACGGTTACCGTCCGCCGGCTTCGTCGGCGCGGGGTGGCCGCGGCATTCACCGAGGCTATCTTCCACGAAGACGCCCATCATTGAGTCCTGCCCCCTTGGATTCCATCTCGCGGAGGAATTCCTCGTAGGCGGGTCGTTCGAGGGGGTGGAGGGAGGCGGTTGAGAGCCCCAGGTCTCGGGCGGCGGCGAGGGCGGCGGCGGCCTCCTCGCTGCGGCCCGCGGCCAGTAAGGCCTGGGCGCGGTGGAACTGGCGGGTGGCGGTGGGCGCCACGGTGACCACCTGCTCCAACTCCTCGATGGCCCTATGGAAATCGCCCTCCGCCATAAGGACCACGGCCCGCGTGTCCAATAGATAGGGGAGGTTCCCCGCGCGGGCGAGGGCGCGCTCGATCATCGCGCTCGCCTCGTCGATCTTCTGCCCCCGGACGGCGAGCAGCATGGCCAGGTTGTTCAGGGCCACGACGTCCTCCGAGTTGCGCGCGAGGACCTCGCGATAGACGCCTTCGGCCGCGTCGAGGTCGCCGCGGCGCGAGAGGGCCTCGGCGCGGGCAAAGAGGAGAGGGAGCACGCGGCCGTGCTCGACGAGCGCGCGGTCGAAGAGCGCTTGGAGCCGATCCCACGTGCGGGGCTCGGGATCTTGGCTGGCCACCGCCGTGAGAGCGCCCGCCAGCGCGGCGGCGCTCGCCGCGTTCCAGCGCGCTTCGATTTGCTCCAGGGCCTCCTCGGTACGGCCCTGGCGCCCCAAGAATGCCGAGAGCAACAGCCCGTCGAAGGAACCATCCTCAGCCTCGCGGAGGAGGGCCTCGGCGCGCTCGACGAGCGGCAGGGCGCGATCCTCCTCCCCCCGGTTGCGGAGGCGGCGCGCGTACTGCTCCAACATGGGGACGACGAGGCGCCGCCGCATCTCCACCTGGTGCGGGTCGGGGTCGCCGCCATCGACGAAGACGTCGAAGAGCCGGATCACGTCCTGGTAGCGGCCCCGCTGGAAGGCGGCCTGGGCCTGGAGGCTCGCTGTTTGGAAGGCCTGTGGGGCAATTGCCTGAAGACGCCGGAGCCAGACGTCGGCTTCCGCCAATTCGCCCCGCTGGAGGAGGCCCGCGGCATACCAGGCCGCGTACCGCGGCTCTGCAGCGTGGGCGCCGAGCAGCCCTCGCATGTGGCCCGCCGCCCGCGCCCAATCGCCGTCGGCCTGGTAGAGTTGGGCCAGCAGGAAGACATCCTCGGGATTCGCGGGGCGCTGCTGCGCGACGACGTCCTCCAAGACCCGTCTGGCTTCGCGGCGGCGTGCACGGTCGGGGTGGGCGGCCAGCAACAGCCCCTGCGTGCGGCGGTCCTGGAGGGTGGCCACCGGCGACGCCAGGTTCGCTTCGATCAGCGCCAGGGCGCGGTCGACGGCAGCCCGGCTGCCGCCGGCAAGCAGGAGCATCGCCTGGCTGCGGCGGGCCCACGCCAGGTCGCCGTCCGTGGCACGCAGCCCGCCATCCAGAAAGCGGGCGAGCTGCACGCCCGCCTCCTCCTCCATCTCGTGACGGAGGTAGAAATCGACCGCGCGGCGGGCCAAACGGGCGTCGCCGGGAGCCGCGGCCAGGGCCGCGGCGTACTGCTCCGCCGCCCGCTCGATCCGGCCAATGGCTTCGTAGCAGAGAGCCATCGCCGGGGATACTTGGGCTTCGGCCACCTCCTCGCGGGCCCGGGCGATGGCTTCCTCCGCCTTCTCCAGCTCTCCGATGCGGCCCAGAAACTGGACGAGGGCCACGTGGCTGTCCGCGGTCTCGCCGGCTGCGGCCACGGCGCGGCGGAACTCGCCTTCCGCCTCGGCAAACCGGGCGGCCGCCTCTTCGCCGCGCTCTGCGGCAAGGGCGCGCTGGCCGAGGATCGCGTATACCTGTCCGAGCCAGATGTGATCCAGATAGCTTTGCGGCTCATCGGCGACGCGTGCGATGATGCCCAGGGTGCGGGCGTCGTCCTCCAAGCGCAGCGAGACCTCGGCCGCCATGCGGTTCAGCTCGGGAGAGAAGGGCACCTGCTGCTCCTCGAGGAGCCGGATGACGCGGTCGGCTTCGGAGAAGCGTTGGCGCTCGTAGAGCATCCGCACCACCCGGCGGATGCCCACCGCATTCCGCTCTCCCAGCTCGATGGCCTCCATGTACCGCTCCAGCGCCAACTCCGGCTCCCCTTGCAGCTCGAAGATCTCGGCCGCCAGGGCAGCGAGACGCGACCAATTGGGCCGCATCGCCCGGGCCTCGGCAAGGTGCCGCTGCGCACGCGCCAGAGGCTCCCGGTCGTCGCCCGAGGCCGTCAAGCGGAGCAGCACGGCGGTGCCATAATGCCAGAGGGGCCCCTCGCCCTCGATGTGGCGGATTTCCTCGAGGGCCTGCTCCATGCCGGTGCTGTCCACGGCGAGCAGGGCCGCATCGAAGAGGAACATCCGCACGCGCGAGTCGGTCGGGTCGATCTCCAGGACCCGCCGGGCGAGCTCCCCAGCGAGATCGACCTCGCGAATCTGCAAGGCCGCGGCGGCCAGCGAACGCCATAGCCCCACCCGGTCCTCCTCCGGCCAATGCCGGACCTCTGCCAATCGCCGCAACCCCGCCGCAGCGTCGGCCTCCTCCCGGCGGAGCAGAAGCCGTGCCCGCGCCAGGCGCACTTCCGGACCATCGCCCAATGCGTCCTCGGCGGCATCGAGCAGTTCCGCCGCCCCTTCCCAATCGCCCCGCTGCCGGGCCAAGGCCGCCCGGGCCGTGCGGATCTCGATCCGCTCGGGGAGCGCCGCTTCGGCAGCCTCCAAGAGGGCTTCGGCCTCGTCGACCCGGTTGCGGGCCACGAGCGTCTCCGCCCGCAGGATCGGCACCTGAGGCGAATCGGGGAGGACCGCGGCGGCCCGATCGAGAACCTGCTCCACTTCGTTCCAGCGCCGCGGGTCCCCCTCGCTGCGAAGGTTCCGCAGGATCATCAGGCGCGCCAGATCGACCAGGCTGCTCGCCGGAGCCCCCTGGAGCCGGACGAGCTGCTGCATCTCCGCGAGGGCCTCCTCGATCCGTCCCGCTGCCGTGAGGGCCGAAATGACGCCCGTGCGCGCCGAGACGGAGAGGGGATCGAGATTCACCGCCCGGCGGAACGCGGCGAGCTGCCTGTCGGTGTTCCCCATCCGCTGGTAACAGGTGCCCAGAAGGTTATCGGCCTGGCGGAGCGTCTCCGGCCACTCGGTCAGGCCGGGCCGGGCCCGTTCCAGCGTGCGGGCCGCGGCGCGCCAGTTTCCCGCCGCGGCGTCGATCTGCGCTTCGGCAAGGGCCAGGAGCGTTTCCGGCTGGTTCGCGGCGCGTAGCTGCCCCAGCGCGTGGCGGGCCTCGTCCAGGCGCCCCGTCTCAATGAGGAGACTCGTCAGATTCCAGAGCAAGTCGGGGTGTGGACCGCAGGCCGCAATCCCCTGCTGCACCGTCTCCAGGGCCCCCTCCGCCTCGCCCAACCGCCCCTGCACGTCGGCCAGGGTGACGTAGAGGGGGGTCAGCTCGGAGGCCCCTTCGATCCCCGCGCTGGCGAAGCGGCGCGCCGCCTCATACTCCTCGGCGTCGCGGGCCGCCTGGGCGGCCAGCAGGAGGGCGGCGGCCTCCTCGGGCGCCAATTCCAAGGCGCGGGCCACGTGAGGGGAAACCCGCTCCGCAGGTCCGAACTCGCGGAAGTATTGACCGGCCACAATGTGGGCCTGGGCCGCCTCGGGGTTCTCCTCCAGCAGGCGGTCGATCCAGGCGTCGGCCTCCGCGGGGCGGTTGAGTCGGGTCCGCAGCAAACCGGCCAGCAACCGATAGGGATCGATGCGGTGGGGGGCCTTTTCGACGGCCTCCTCCAAGATCTCGGCCGCGGCCGACCATTCGCCCATCCCCGCTCGGCACAGGGCGAGCTGCTCGAGCAGTTCCACATCGTCATCCTCGCCGGAGAGCAAGTGCTTCTCGATGTGTTGCCGGGCATCCGGGAACCGGCCCAACCGGATGGCCACGTCGACGAGGCGGCGACGAGCGCCATCCTCCTCAGGCCAGCGGCGGGCCACCCGTTCCAGTTCGCCGAAAGCAGCCTGCCACTCCTCGAGGTCGGCGAGCAGGTTCCCCAGGCGGACGGAGACCTGAGCATCGTCGGGGACGAGCCGGAGGTACATCCCCAGGAACCGCGCCGCGTCGTCGGGGCGGTCTTCCCCCTCGGCGCGGTCGGCCTCGCGGAGAAACGCCACCGCGTGCCGCCCCTGCTGGTGGCGGCTTACGAGAAAGACGCCTCCCCCCAAGACGGCGAGGGAAGCCACGAGGATGATAAGCCCACGGATGTTGATCGATCGCATTGCCACCCTCACAGTACGGCCACATCGTCCCACGTCCGACCACGACCAACGACTGCCAGAGCTTCGCAGAAGACAGCAGGGTCTCTCTCCCCGGGCAAGGTCCGTCCATCCTCTCGGCAAGATGCCGGCTGGGCAGGCAGTCGGCGGCGAGGCGCCCCCGCTACTGTCCAGTATAGACAAGGGGGAAGAACGGCGGGACTGATTCGAGGGTCGTCCGTCAGCCCACGGCCGCGCGGTAGCGGTTGAGCTCGGCTTGCCGCCGGGGCCCGTCCCAATTGAACAGCTCCCCCATCCAGGCGGCCACCGTGCCAGCCAGTGAGTCGGCGTCGTCGCAGTAGCCATACCAGCTGGTGCGGCGGATCATCACGTCGGCGAGCGAGACCGCCCATTCTCGGCGGCAGAAGTGCGCGACCAGCTCGCCGCTGGGCGGCGGGGGAACGACACCGCTTGTCCCTTCGATCGCCTCGGGCGGCAGAAGCGGCTCCTCAGCCGTCCGGCAGGGGGGGAGGGTCTTCCGCATGTGAACGGCGACGCGATCGAGGCACTGCTCGGCAATGAGCCGATAGGTAGTCAGCTTACCTCCAGCGACGTCAATCCAACCGCGGTCCGGCTCGCGGAACTCGTGCCGACGGGAGATGTCCGAAGGCCCCCCACCGTCGGAGGCGATCAGCGGCCGCACCCCCGCCCATCGCGCTGCCACGTCGGTGCGGTTCAACCCCACCTCGGGAAAGTAACGGCCCACGACGCCGAGGACGTAATCGACGTCCTGCTCCTCCGCGCGGACGTCTTCCGGGGCGCCGCCGTAGTCGGTGTCGGTGGTTCCCAGAATGACCCTGGCGCCCCAGGGGATGGCGAAGAGAATGCGGCGGCCTTCGGCCATGACCACGGCATCGGGCAGTGGGAGCCGTTCCCGGGAAACAACGAGGTGGATCCCCTTCGTAAGCCGCAGGCGGATGCTGCTCACGGGCAGGTTCTCCGCCCAGGGGCCGGTGGCGTTGACCACCACCTTGGCTCGCACGGCGACCTCGCGGTCGGCCAGGGCGTCGCGCAGCGTACACTCCCAGCGGTCGCCGCGACGATAGGCGTCCAGCAGACCGCAATAGTTGGCCAGCAAGGCGCCGTGGGACGCCGCCGAACGGAGGGTGTCGAGCACCAGGCGGGCGTCGTTGGTCAATGCGTCGAAATAGCGGACGGCCCCTTTCAGGCCCGTCCCCTTCAGGCCCGGGAGGTGGCAGAGAGCCTCGACCCGGGACATGGCGGTCGAGGGGCCGAGATTCTTGCCGCACAGCAGGTCGTAGGCCTTCACCCCCACGTAGAGTTGCCAGATCGGCCACCCGGAACCCCGAAAGGAGGGGAAGACGAATGCCAGCGGCTGTGCCAGATGAGGGGCGATGCGGTGAAGGATTCGCTTCTCGCGACTCGCCTCGCGGACGAGGCCGATGCGGCCTTGAGCCAGGTATCGCAGGCCCCCGTGCAGCAGGCGGCTGGTGCGCCCGCTGGTGCCGAAGGCGAAGTCGTAGCGGTCGACGAGGCCCACGCGCAGCCCGCGCAGAGCGGCGTCGCGCGCGACTCCGGCGCCGAGGATCCCCCCACCCACGACGAGGAGATCGAGGGGTGCGGCGGTGAGCCCCTCCAGCCGATCGGCTGGACTCTGCGCCTCGGGTGAGTCGTTCATTCGGGAGATTCCCATCGCAAGCTGCGGCGGACCGCCTCGGTCCAGCGGCGGCACAGCCGTTCCCGCTCGTCGGCCGCGATGCGGGGCTTGAACTCGTGGTCGAGGACCCAGTGCTTGGTGACGTCGGCCGCATCCGTCCAGAAACCGACGGCCAGACCGGCGAGATAGGCCGCCCCCAGCGCCGTCGTCTCCGCGACCACCGGCCGCCGTACGTGGACGCCGAGGAGGTCGGCCTGGAACTGCATGAGCTGATTGTTCACGCTCGCCCCACCGTCGACCCTCAGATCGGAGAGGGCCAAGCCGGCGTCGCGCTGCATCGCCTCGACCAGGTCGCGGGTCTGGAAGGCCATCGACTCGACGGCGGCCCGGGCGATGTGGGCCGCCGTGGTGCTGCGGGTGATGCCGAAGAGGGTGCCGCGGGCGTGAGGGTCCCAGTGGGGGGCGCCCAGGCCGACGAAGGCCGGCACGAAGACGACGCCGCCGGAATCGTGGACGCTGCCGGCCAACCGCTCCACTTCGGCCGAGGTGCGGATCACTCCCAACCCGTCGCGCAGCCAGCTCACCACCGCCCCGGCGACGAATACGGCCCCTTCCAGGCAGAAGGTGACCTCGTCGCCGATCACCCAACCGATCGTGGTGAGGAGGTTGTTCTTCGAGGCGATGGGCTGTGCTCCGGTGTTCATGAGGAGGAAGCAGCCGGTGCCGTAGGTGTTTTTCGCGGCCCCGGGTGCGAAGCACGCCTGCCCGAAGGTGGCGGCCTGCTGGTCGCCCGCGCAGCCGGCGATGGGAATGGGGGCGCCGAACCACTCCTCGCACGTCTCCCCGTAGACCTCGCTCGAAGGCCGCACCTCGGGGAGCATGGCCCGCGGCACGCCGAGGATGCCGAGCAGTTCGTCGTCCCAGTCGCGGGTGTGGATGTTCAAGAGGAGCGTGCGGCTGGCGTTGCTGAAATCGGTGACGTGGCGGCGGCCGCCCGTAAGGTGCCAGAGGAGCCAGCTATCGACGGTGCCGAAGAGCACCTCGCCCCGCTCGGCGCTGCCGCGGAGGCCCTCGTGGGTGTCGAGGAGATGTTTGATCTTGGTGCCGGAGAAGTACGCATCGAGGAGCAATCCCGTCTTGGCGCGGAAGAGGTCCTCCAGGCCGTCGCCTTTGAGCTGCTCGCAGATCGGTGCGCTCACGCGGCTTTGCCAGACGACGGCGTTGGCAACCGGCCGGCCGGTGGTCCGCTCCCAAAGGAGCGTTGTCTCCCGCTGGTTGGCGATGCCCACGGCAGCCACGTCCTCGGCCGTGGTGCCCGCGCGGCGGAGGGCCTCGCGGGCGGTGGCCAGTTGCGTCGCCCAGAGGACCTCGGGCTCGTGCTCGACGAATCCCGGCGCCGGGTAGATCTGCTCGAACTCCGCCTGCGCGGAAGCGGCGATCTGCCCCCGGCGGTCGAAGAGGATCGCGCGGCTGGAGGTCGTACCCTGGTCGAGGGCGAGAACGTACGTCGGCATGGTCGGATGCCTCCCGGAAGCAGGTGAAGGCGTCGCTGGCAGAAAGGGCCAGTCTTTCAGCAGACGTCATTGGACTGTCTGGGCGCAGGTCCCGCAAGGCGCGGGCTCCTGCGGCCCACCTTGCCGCCGATGCCG
Organism: Planctomycetales bacterium; assembly: GCA_007119795.1. Next base: position 8,491 of record SKOZ01000080.1, read on the forward strand.
GCAGCCGCTACAACCGTCCCATCTCCCCCGCCGAGGACGTGATCGCCATGTCTCCCCGTTCCCCGCAATCCGCCGCCGCCCCCCTGCCACGGCCTGCCGCCCTGCTCCTCGGGCCGTCCGCCGCGGGCAAGACGCCGCTCGGAGACATCATCGAGCGCCAAGGGCTCTGGGGTATGGCATGGAGGCATTTCGACTTCGGCGCCCGCCTCCGCGCGTATGCTGCCGGAGATGTCACCGGCACCCCGTTCGAGGGAGGGCCTGACCGCCATTGGATCCGCGAGGTGCGGGAGATCCTCACCACCAACGCCCTGCTCCGCGACGACCAGTTTCCGATCGCCGAGGAGGTGCTGCGGGCCTTCCTGGCTGCCCGGGACCCGGCGGGCACGTGCTGGCTGCTGCTCAACGGCCTGCCGAGGCACGCGGGGCAGGCCGAGGCGATTCGCCCCCTGGCCGACGTGCGGCTAGTCATCCGGCTCGACTGCGACGCCGCCACCGTCGCTGAGCGCATCGCCCGCGACACCGGCGGCGACCGCCGCGGACGGACCGACGACGGACCGGCGGCCCTCGCCGAAAAGCTGAACCTTTTCCATCGCCAGACGGCACCACTCCTCGCCCACTACGCAACCCGCGGCATACCCTGCTCGAGGTTACCCGTAGGACCGGAGACGACAGCCGATGAACTCCACGCCGAACTTGCCCGCCGGAACACGCCGCCCGCCCTTCGCCGACCGGGCGGGTCGCTTCATGGGCCGTCGAGTCATGACCGTTAGCCATCATCCAAGCCGGGATTGGTTCCATCGCCTTTCGCCTTGGAAAAGGACCGCTTCGAACCGCAGTGAGTGCGGAGACCGCCCCGGGCCAATCGCGGAAAGTCCCCTGAAGCGGCACCACGCCGGCGCCCCGGCTGTAGGCCTGGGGACTGCTTCGGACGACGTGTGACAAGGGCCGTGCCGGGGACGAGAACGAGAGAGGATGGAGAATGGTCGACGGCGGTTGCGGGGACGCTCGAGTGCTGGGGGCGTCGCCAGTCGGCCGGTCGGCACCGGTGGCGACCCGTTTCCCCTGGGGGCGTTCTTTGGGAGAATGACGTCCATGTCGGGAATAGCTGAGTGTCTCCGCGCCGTTGTCGTGGCGCGTGCCGTCCTGCTCGAGATAGCCGGGAGTCGCAGCATGGGTGAGAGTCGGAGCAAGATCGTAGCCGGCGGTGTGGCCGCGGCGGTTCTTCTTGGCGCGCTCTTCGCCGAGGCCGGTGAGGTGGTGCGCAGGGAGGCCCAGGAGACGATGACTCCCGTCGAGCTCGACGTGGGAGACGTGCTGCAGTTCACGCTGCGGAACGGCCGGACGCGGACCCTTCTCCTGGAAGACGCCTCGGCGGCGATCCTGGAGCGCGTGTCGCCGGGCGGGATCGTCTACCATTTCACCTGCCGCGTGCAGATCGACGGCCATCCCATGACCCTGGAACGCTACGTCTGCACCCAGGAGAGCTTCTACGAACCCTACGTGGTCAACGGGATGCGGATCTGGCTCGACTCCGTGGCCGATATCTTCGAGCGCATTCCCATACGCTACCCCCGGCCGGGAAACCTCGATGCCCACCCGCGGAAGCGGGCGCGGTTCGCCGTCCAGGACGCCGCCCTTCGCATCTGCCCGCAGGAGATGCAGCCGTGGTATCCCAACGAGGAGGGCTTCATCGACATCGGCGACTGCTACGACGGCGACGACTGCTGGATGGGGCCCTACCAGGGCGAGGCGTGCCACGTGGGGCTGGATATCAACCACCCCAGCGGCGACCCCCTGTGGGCCCCCATCGACGTCGATGACCAGTTCTATTTCAACTCGCTGGCGGCGGGCCACAACAACAACCGCTGGCGGGGGCTGCGGCGGTGGCCCCATGGCGACGTCTGGGCGATCCAGACGCACCACCTGATCGAGCTTTTCGTCCCGGAGCACACCGCCGTTGCGGCGGGCACGAAGTACGCCACCACCGCCGGCGTCGCCGTGGGCCGGCACGAGCACACCCACTTCGAGTTCAAGGTCGCGAATCCCGCGTGGATTGGAGCCGAGGGGGAAGCGATCACGCTGGCCACCTTCGACGACACGGCGGAAACCCGCCCCCTGGTCTATCACCTGGACCCCTGGATCCTCTTCTGGCAGATCTTCGAGGACCAGCGAGAGCGGCAGGGGGCCATCTGCGCGGCCATGGAGCCCGTGGGACCCGCGCGGACGGGCGAGCCGGTGCGCTTCTCGAGCACGGGATCGCGGCCGGGACCGCAGAGCGACAGCCTAAGGTGCTACTGGACCTTCGGCGACGGCGGCTGGGCCACCGGCGCGGAGGTCGAACACCGCTTCGCCCGGCCCGGCGTCTACCCCGTGACCCTGGTGGTGGACGACGGCACCGAGCTGGCCACCTTCACGCAGCACATCACCGTCGGCGGCGAGCCGACGGCGTCAGCGGCGCTGGTGCTGGCCGCCGAGGACGAACCCGCCTTCCGGCCCCGCCCGGTCCAGGCCATGGACGTGTACGGCTGGCCGGTCGCCGTGGTCCCCCACACGCTCGCCTTGGTAGCTCGGCCCACGCGTCCCACCCCCGCGAGCCGCCGCATCGAGCTGGTGAACCCCGGCGGCGGAGTGCTCGGTGGGGCCGAGGTCAGCATCGACTATGGGGCGGGGAAGGATTGGCTGGACGTCGCCGTGGCAGGGTCGGGCAACGACCAGGTGCTCTCCGTTACGGTGGACGCTGCCGGGCGGGAGCCGGGTCTCTTCGAGGCGCTGGTCGAGGTCGCGGTCGCGGGGGCGATGAATTCGCCCCAGGCATTCCGCGTCGAACTCCGCGTACCCGAGAGGCCGGGGGCCGCCGAAGTGGTGGTGGACGATGGCGACTGCGGTTTCTTCGCCACGCCCTATTTCTGGGTGGGCCATCGCTTCTACCGCTGCCCGCCGGAGCGGCGGGGCTACGGCGGGTTTTACCTTACCAACGGCGGCCGGGCCGTTGCCGGCGAATTCGCCCGCTTCACACCCGACTTGCTGGGGGGCCGCTACAGGGTATCGCTCAACGAGGCGACGCCCTTCCCACCGGAGACGGCCTTTTCCGCCCGCGTTCGCCACGCCGAGGGGGAGACCCTGGTGCGGCTCTCTCCAGCGGAATCGCGGGAGGTGGGCGTCTTCACGTTCCATGAGGGGACGGACGGCTACGTCGAGATCCTGGCCGGCGGATCGCAGGGGCTGGTGATTGCCGACGCGGTCGATTTCGAGCTCGTCGCCGAGTGATTACGGCAGCACGGAGCCCATGCGATGGGTCGGCTCGGGCCGCGCGGGGGAGAAGCTCCGCACCTTGGTGATGGCCGCGGTGATGCCCTCGCCGGCGACCTCGTCGAGGGCCGCCTCCACCGCGGCGCGCAGGTGGGCCGGTGCGGTCCGAACGCGGGCGTTGATCAGCAGCGTCACGGCATCGGTATCGGGATTCGGCGAGGGCCGCAGCGTGATCGGCGCGTCGTTGCCCGCGAGGTTGGCGGCCACGTGACCGGCGGGGCTCTTGAAGAAGAGCTTCACGTGCGCGATCTGGGCGCCGTCGGTCGCCAGGCGCTCGCGGATGGCCGTGAGCAGCGCGGCGGCCAACGCCCGCCAGTCGACCGGAGTCTGCGCCGAGAGCGTGCCCGAGGCGTTCATCCAGCCCAGGGCGGCCTCGCCGGCGGCGTAGGTCTCGTAGTCGACGTCCGCCAGCCGCCCGCCGGCGGGCAGCCGCTCGAGCAGCTCGAGCCACTCGGCCACGCCCTCCCCTTCGGCGGCCGCCATCCGCACGACCGGTCGGTCTGGGAACTGCTCGCGGACCTGCGCCTCGATGGCGGCGAGCTCCTCGGGCGTGACCAGGTCGGTCTTGTTGAGTACGATCAGATCCGCCTCCTCGAGCTGGGTGCGATAGAGATACATGACCGCATCATCGCGGTCGGCCCCCTGGCGCAGCCGGTCGAGCACCTGCACCTGCCGGGTGTCGACCAGTACGGCGAAGGGGGCCAACTGAAAACGGTCGGCGTGCGCCTGCTTGAGCGGCTGGAGGACGGTGGCGGAGAGATCGGTGCAGCTACCCACCGGCTCGCAGAGGATCACGTCGGCCGCCGACTCGCAGACCAGGCGGTCGAGCGCGGCGGTCATGTCGGTGAAGCGGCAGCAGAAGCAGCCCCCGGTGACCTCGTCGACGGCGGCGCCGCTCTCGCCGAGCACGGCCGAATCGACCAGCTCGTCGGCCTGGTCGTTGGCCAGGAGGGCTACCCGCCGGCCGTCCGCCGCCAGCCGCTGGGCCGCCCGCGTCAACAGGGTGGTCTTGCCGGCCCCCAGAAAGCCGCCCACGAGGATCAATTGAACGCGTTTCACGGCCTGCGCACTCCTCCCTTTCCTCGCTCCTCGGTTCGAACTCCCGAGAGCGACCTAATAAAGCCAGTCCGACCTGATAAATTATGGTAACCGATCGGCCGCCCCACCGCCACGGGCTCCGGATCGGAAGCGCGAGCAGGGCAGCCGAAATCCTACCCAATTCGCGGGGCACCCTGGGCGGTGCCACGCACCGAGACGCGGCCCCAAGCCGGCACCGTGAGAGGCCCCCACCCCGGTCACCCGCACGGCTTCGATTCTGGTATGATGGCCGGCCGCCATGGTGCCGCCGCTCGCCCGGACCCTGGGGAGCTGCCGGAGCTCGCCGGGTGCCGAGCCTGCCGGCGGCGGAAACCGCTTCGAGAGCCTTGGAAGGAGTCACGCTTGATCACCAAGATCAACGGCGAGTTGGTCGCCCTGGAAAACGACGCCCTCACGCTCGCCGTGGGGGCCTTCGAGTACGAGGTCCTCATCCCCGAGTTCACCCGCCGGCAGCTCCAGCAGGAGCTGCAACGGCCGGTGAGCCTCTTCACCATCGAATACCTCGAGGGGAACCCCGCCCACGGCCGGCTCACGCCGCGGCTGATCGGCTTTACCAGCGACGTGGAGCGGGAGTTCTTCGAGCTCTTCTGCTCGGTCGACGGCATGGGGGTCCGCAAGGCGCTGCGGGCCATGGTCCGTCCGGTGAAGGAGGTGGCCACGGCGATCGAGGAGCAGGATACCAAGGCCCTCTCCGCGCTGCCGGGGATCGGCCCGGCGATGGCCGAGCGGATCGTCGCCAAGCTGCGGCGGAAGGTCCCCAAGTTCGCCCTCCTGGTGGCCCGCGCCGAGGTCGCCGAGGCCCTCGTCGAGCCCGACATCGTCTCCGAGACCTTCGAGGTGCTTCGCAGCCTGGGCCACAGCGAGAGCGACGCCCGCCGCCTGATCGACACGGTGCTCGCCGAGAAGCGGCAGTACAAGGACGTGCAGAGCCTCCTCCGCGCCATCTACGAGGCCCGCGGCTAGAGGCGCCCTGTTCAGGAGGACTCCAGTTCCTCCACCACTTCGGCGGCCGAGCGCAGCCGGGCGAACTTCCGCCGCCAGATGTCGAAGCACGCCGCCTGGATCCCCGGCCAGAGCGTGGCCACGCCGTCGGTGACGGCGGTGACCCGGTAGTTGCGGTTGGCAGCGGAAAGGATGGTGCTGTTCACGCAGATGTCGGTCACCACGCCGGTGACGAGGAGGTGGCTGATTCCCTGGCTGCGGAGCGCCAGGTCGAGCGGCGTGCCCAGGAACTTGTCGTAGGTGTGGCCGGCGACCACCAGTTCCTCCGGCCGCGGCATGAGCTCGGCGACGATCTCTGCCGAATTGGGGCCGTCATCGGCCCCTGGCCCAACGAGGCAGTTTGCGGAGGGGCGGCCGAAGCCCGGCTCGACGCCTTCCTCGACGGGCAGGTGCTCGGGACCGAAGGGATCGCCGCGTAGGCAGGGGACCGCCGTGGCGTAGACGTACTTGGTGAAAATCACCGGAACCTTGCGGCGGCGGCAGACGTCGACCAGCCGCTGGATCGCGGGCACGATCTCGCGCCCCGGCGGCACCTCGAGCGCCGCCCCCGGCTCCAGGAAGCCACGCTGCATGTCGATCACGATAAGCGCCGTCCGCCCCGGCGGGCAGCGGTGCAATTCGTCGATCCGCGCCTGTTTTTCATCCTGCGGTTGGGAAATTTCGGACATCGGCAACCTCTCTACGAGTTGTCAGCTATCCCCACTCCATACGTCTCCGACGAGACACCAGCCACTAACGACTATTCCTTCTTCCGCACGTGCAGCACCCAGTCCTTGAACTCGAGCACGCCGGGGTAATCCTCCGGGGGGTGGAAGGTCCGCACCGCACCGCCGGCCGCCGTGCCCGTGCGGCGGACCCGTTCCTCGACCAGGTCGATCCA
>SKOZ01000015.1 GCA_007119795.1 Planctomycetales bacterium
ACGCGCTCGAGCGTCGCCTCGTCGAAATAGCGGGCGAGGCGGAGCCGCTCGTACCAGCCGAGGATGGTGAACTGCTCTTCCATGCGGGCGTTCCAGGGGCGGGCGGTGGCATGGACTCCCTGGATCGACATGGGGCCGTCCATGGCGAGATTCTTGGCGGCGAAGTACTCCATTTCGTCGGGGAAGTGCCCGCGGGCGATGTTCGAGGGCCCCCGCGGCGCCCACCAGCCCAGTTGCGGTTCCAGGAGGTTCGTGAGGCGATATTGCGACGCTAAGCGGACGTGCTCGTCGTGGAAGCGCTTCATGGCCCAGACGGGGTGGTCCCAGGCGCCCACGCGGGAATGGAACCACCAGTTGTTGTGGCCCCATTCGCTGGCCTCGACCACGCCGCCGTCGAGGCGCTCGAAGATGGCCCAGCGCATGGCGTCGATGCCGTACCGGCTCCGCATCCCCTCGGAACCGTCGAAGTAGATCATCGCCATGCCGCAGGTGTTGTAGACCTCGGCGATGCGGTCGGCGAGCTCGTCCGCCAGGGGGCTCTCCGGCTCGGGGTAGAAGGCCAGGTAGCGCTGCTGGAGGTAGTCGACCGCGGTCCCTTCCGGCTGGGCGGCCGCTTCGGTCCCGAAGGCCCCCCGTTCGCATTCCAGAAAGGCATAGGGAGGATCCCGTGAAATGGCCGAGTAGCGGATCAGCTCGCTCCCCACGCGGAGCACGTTGCCGTTGCCCGCGTAGCTCCAGACGACGTCGTGGTCGTCGGCGGGCACCTCGTCGACGAAGACCACCGTGTCGGTGGCGGAGAGCGGTTCGGAGAGCGTGTAGCTGTGGGTGGCGATCAGATCCGGGGAGGGGACCGGGGTGACCCAGGGGTCGTTCGTGCTGATGCAGGCGGTGAGTGTGTGGATTCCCGGCTTCAGCCCGGCATTACGGATCCGCTCGGCCGTCTCCTGCAAGTCCTCCAGTCCGTTGGGGAAGAAATCCTCGCGCGGCTCGTAGTGTCCCAGCGTGGCCCACCAGCCGTGGAGGTGGATGTTCGTGAAGCCGCCGCGGCGGGCCAGTTCGATCCAGGCGTCGGTGTCCTTCGCGGCGAGATCGGCGAAGAGGTAGGAGCCGCGGTTCTCCTCGGCCCCCAGCGACCAGGGGCCGCCGACGGGCGAGGTCGGCACGGGCTCGTTCTCCGCCATGGCGCGGAGCATGGGGATGAGTTGCTCCCGCGGCCCGGCGGCGAGGCCGATGCGATGCCCGATCAGGCCGTGCTCGGCCGTGGTCCAGGCGCGGAACGGCGGCGCCCCGAAGAAGGACGTATTGACCTCGAGCGCCAGGCTCCGCAGGCAGACGCCCGAGGCATCGTCGGAAGCCAGCCCGGCCATGGGGCCGATGTACTCGTTCGGTGCCGGGGCGATCTGGAAGAAGATGAACCGCTCGGCCTCGGGCACGTCGATGGCGGCGGCGGTGGCCGTGAAGTAGTGCTCGTGGGCTTCGACCTCGATGGCGGCGCTGCCGGCGCCGCGGGGGAAATCGGCCACCAGCAGGCCGTCTTCCAGGCGGAGCCGCCGCGCCGCCAGCCGCCGCCCCGCCGCCCGCTCGACGGCGAGCACCGGCTGCGGCCCGGCGAGCAGCTCCCGCCCGCTACCTTTCTCTTGCAGGGAGAGGATGGTCCCGTCATCGCCGATGCGCATCTCGGCCCAGCGGGTCTCGAGGCGGAGGATCTCCTCGGCGGCCGTCTCTGCGGGACCCAGGCTCTCATAGTCGGGGCCCTCGCGCCCCGCCGGATCGGCCAGTGCCCGCACCTCGCCGGCATCCAGCGCCCGGCCGTAGATGCGCACTTCGTCGATCAGCCCGCGGTGGCTCGCCGGTCCCGACCAGCGGCCCAGGTGCATCTCGCCGCTCTGCCCCACCGGATGGTCCCAGGTGGCGGAACCGACCTCACGGCCGTTCACGTACGTCGTGATGTTCGGCCGCTCGAAGACCGCCGCCAGGTGGACCCATTGCCTCATAGGGAGGTCGGAGAGCAGCGGCGCGGAGGCTTCCGCCCATGCCTCGCCGGGGGCACCGTGGCGGTGGCCCGGCCGGCCCATACGGAACGAACAGCTCCCCTGGCTGACGAAGATGAGGAATCCCCCCGGGCTCCAGGTGCCGCCGGTGAGGACGTTCGGGTACTGCCCGGTGCCTTCCCAGTAGACCCAGACGCTCAGGCTCATGGCGTCGGAGCCGTCGAGTTCGGGCAGCGGCGGCAGGGTGACGTAGCTCTCCGAGCCGGTGAAGCGCAGCGCCTTGCCGAACGGCCCCGCCGCCCACTCGACGTTGTGCAGCTCCGCCTCGCCATCGGCATCGACGGCATTGGCCGAGTAGACGCCCGCCCCCTCGTCGAACCGCCACCAGCCGAGCAGGCCGGCGCCCAGATCGTCGCCGGCCGCGGCGAGCGAGGGCATCGCCGCCAGCCATATTCCCAGAGACCATGTCCATCGCCGCTGCGCCGTCATCGTTCGTCTCCCGGAGCGGGTTCTCGGTTGAAGAAAGGGGGCTGCGGCAGGAGCGGCCGTCCTCCGGCCAAGAAGTGGTTTGTCGGTCGACCGTCTCGTCCGATCCATCGAGGAAGACGGCACCATGGTGCTCCAGCCGCAGCCCCCGGGCGTGGGCCCATGGGTCTCCCTTCCCGCGGGTACCGCTCGAGCCACATTGTAACAAGCCGGACCGCCTGGCACGCCCCCTTGAGCGAAGCGGGCCGAAAAGGGCGTGGCTGTGTTGCCCCTTGGTACGCGGCCCAGGCCCTTGTGCCGCCAACCTTCACTGCGACACGTTGGCCGAGTGCATTCGCCTCGACCGGGACTGCGCGGCAATCTGCCGGATGGCCAGTGCCTTCATGAGCCGTGGCTCGCAGTTCGCCAACGCACTCTGCCGCCTCTGCGCCGAAACCTGCGAGGCCTTCGCTGCGGAATGCGCGAAGCACAAGGAAGACCACTGCCGGCGCGGCGCCGAAGAGTGCCGCAACATGGCCGACGCGGCCGTCTAGCGCCCGAGGGCGCACACTCTCCGGCGCGCCGCGCAGGCCGGCGATCCGGGTGAGGACGCAGGCGGTGTATCGCAGGCGACCAGCGGGCTATTCTTCTTCGGGCATGACGCGGAAGGCGAGCCGCGGCTTGCCGGCGGGGCCGAAGCGGCCCTCGAAGTGCAGCCAGGCGCCGTCGGGTGCGCCGGGGCCGGGCTCGGGAATGTGCAGGACGATGGCCTGGTCGTGGCGCTGCAGCGGTTCCAGCGTCATTTCCCACTCGGCGGGCTCGACCTGCCAGCCCGCGGGCAACGTGGCGACGCCGACCCGGCCCGCGACGGTCTCCTCCCCGAAATGGTAGGCGGCGATGGTCAGTCGGTTTTCGCCCGCGTTCACGGTGCGGTCGTATTCGTACGACCAGTTCTGCGTCCGCTCACGGAGCGGCATCTCGGGGGCGTACAGCTGCAACACCACCGGGGACGGCGCCTCCTCCGGCAAGGGCTCCGGCTCAGGCAGCGGCTGGAGTTCCCAAGATGCAGTCTCCCCGGCCGCAAACACGATGAACAGCGGCGCGCTGGTCAGCTCCGCGGGCAGGGCGGCGCCGAGGGGGCGCCCCATGTAGTCCCAGACGCCCACCGGCTCCACGGCCGTCTCCAGCGCCAGCGCGGCCGCGGCGCCTCCGCGGTGGGGCCAATCGACCGGGGCCTCGGTCCAAGCCACGAGGACGTCGCGGTCCACGCCGTCGGGCCGGGCGCGGAAGGCGAAGAGGTAGACGTCGCCCTCGGCCGCCTCGCCGGCCCGCCCCAGGTATTCCGCCCCCGCGAGGAAGCGCCCCGCGGCAGCCAGGGTGGCGTAGCCCATGCGGGGCGTCTTGTCGTGGCGCAAGAGGCCGAACTGCACGGTGTTGTTCTGCTCCATGTACTGGGGGAGGATGAAATGGAAATGGCGCACCGCCCCCGTCGCCAGGCTGGAGACGATCGACTGGGTGACGAACTTGGCCTTGAGCCGCTCCATCGCGTGGGGGAGGTCGCCGACGGGTGAATCGGGATCGGCCGTCATTCCCCGGTCGGATTCCGTGACCCAGACCGGCTTTCCCGATGCCGCCCGCATCGCCCACAGCCGCAGCTCCGCGTAGGAATGGGCCCAGTCGTAGGAATGGAAGGTGAAGACGTCGAAGTAAGGGGCCACGCCGTTGGCGGTGATCGCCCTGTAGTGCCCCTCGGTGTGGACGCCGGCCATGGGGGCCCAGCAGACGAGCGCCTCCGGATCGCCCGCACGGAACCCCCAGTAGGCCGCCTTCTGGTGCGAGCAGAGCTCGTCCATCGTGTGGGCGCCGAAATTCCGCACGTTCCCCTCGTTCCAGGGCTGCCAGGCCTGCACGCGCCCCTGGAAACGGGAGGCCGCTTTGCGCGCGAACTGCCAGGTGTCGCGGAGGTCGGCGGGGATGCGCCCCCGCCCCCCGGGATGCGCCCAGGCCCAGGGGGGCGAGTCGTGGAAGACCTGCAACACGTGCAGCCCGGCGGCCTGCTGCAGGTCGGCGGTTTGCTCGTAGACGGTATCTTCGAGCAGCGGCGCGTCGCGCTCCGGCTGGATTTCCCGCCACCGCAGGCGGTCGCGGACCATGGCGATGCCCGCCAGCCGCGCCAGCCGCACCACGCATTCCCAGACCTCGGCCTCGCGTGCGGGCACCCACGAAAGGGCCACGTCGACGGCGACGGGCGAATCCGCCGGCGGCGCCTCCGCCAGCGCCGCCAGCACGGCGGTGGTGGTGAAGCCGATCTCCTCGCCGGCCTCGTCCAGAAAAACGACGCGGTACCAGCCCACCGGCAGCCGGCCCAGGGCGATCGTCTCGCCGCCGGCCGACCACGCCCCCGAGGCCACTTCGTTCAGCCGCTCGTCGAGCGCCTGCCAGGCGCCCCCGTCGTGGCTCTCCGGCCCGCGGACAAGCACGACCTCACCCTCGAGGAACACCGTGCTCTCGGCAGCCGCGGCCGTTGCGGAAGAGACGAGCAAGAGGAGCAGCAACGCGAAGTAGCGCATGGCAGTGTTCCTTGAGGCAGAGCTCGGAGGTCGGGGGTCAGAAACACCACCACCCTCACATCAATTCGAAAGGTCATCAATTGGCGGCCGCCGTGCCCGCGCTCCAGCCCCCGTGCCATGGCCCGCGCGATCGCCAGGTGCTCCTCAGTCTCCGGGCTGCGGTCGCCGCCGAGCAGCCAGATGATCGGGCGGTCCCGGTAGCGGCGGCCGAGGAAGTGCCCGTACACCTCGGCGTTTTCGGGGGTGAAGATCTCCGGCCCCACGCCCCATTTACCTGTTCCACTTGTCGCCCCAGATGGGCAGCATGCCGATCATCAACCGCTGCGACAAGCCAGCCTGTCCGCCGAAGCGCCTCCATTATCACCCTCCTCTGCTGAGACCCGCACGGATTCCCCACGTATGTCCGATAACGCCGGGGCGGCCGCAACGGCGGCGGCCGCGGGGAGGCAACGCCCGGCCGTGGCCTGCCGGAGGACGCTCTCGCTGCCGGAACCGCTCGCAGGCAATATCATCCCGGCCGCGCCGGACCCCGTCAAGCTGCGGCTCCGGCGGGGGTGCGGCAGGGGGAAACGTCCCCTTACCCTGCCGCGGCGTACCGGGCGAAGGGGACCGTCCCATTTTCGCGGCCGAATCGCGCCGTCCACGAGGAATACTCCCTATGGCCGCGAGAATCGGGACGGTGCCCCGTGAACGGTTACCGATGCGAGGCGCGCGGCGGCGCGCATTGACACCGCTACCGTGCTTCGACTAGCGTGTATAGCGTGAACAGGGGGGTATCCCCGCCGCGGCGCCGCCGGGTGCCGCTCGCCGAGAGACGACCGTAGGGAGAGTCTGTCATGTCTTTGCACCGCACGGGCCTGGGGACCGCCCCCTTCTTCTGCATCTTCCTCCTCGCCACCGCGGCGGCTGCCCGCGGGGCGACGAACGTCCGCGACTTCGGCGCCGCGGGCGACGGAGAGGCCGACGACACCGCCGCCATCCGGCAGGCCATCGAACAGAGCGAGACGGGCCTGATCGTCTTTCCGCGAGGCGATTACCGCATCGCGGAGACCATTGAGATCGACCTGGCCCAGACGGGTCGCATCGGCCTTACCGGCAGCGGCGGTACGGGCCGAGTCGTCATGGACGGGCCGGGACCGGCGTTCCGCTTCGTCGGCCACCACGCCGGCACCGCCAGCCCGGCGTCGTTCGAAGCGTCGGTCTGGCAGCGGGAGCGAATGCCGCAGGTACGCAACCTCGAAATCCTGGGAAGCCACCCCGAGGCCGACGGGCTCGCCTTCACGGGGACCATGCAGGCCATCGTCCAGGGCGTGCTCATCCGCGAGGTCCGCCACGGCATCCACCTCACGGAGCGGAACCGCAACTTCATCGCCGAGGGCCTGCACGTCTACAACTGCCGCGGCGTGGGGATCTACTTCGACCACGTCAACCTCCACCAGGTGAACGTCACCGGCTCGCACATCAGCTATTGCAAGGGCGGGGGCATCAAGGTCGTGGGGAGCGAGATCCGCAACCTCCAGATCACGGGCAACGACATCGAGTACAACTACGACCAGGACGCCGAGGAATCGGCCGACGTCTGGATCGACTCCCGGGAAGGGACGGTGCGCGAGGGGACCATCGCCAGCAACACGATCCAGGCCGTGCCCAGCCCCAACGGCGCCAACGTCCGTTTCGTGGGCCCCGAGCCGCCCGTAGGCCGCGGCGCCACGGGCATGTGGACCATCAGCGGGAACCTCATCGGCAACCAGGAAGTGAACATCCACCTCGCCAACGCCGAGGGGATCACCATCACCGGCAACCACGTCTACACCGCCAGGGAACAGACCATTCTCCTGGAGACCAGCCGCAACATCGTGGTGAGTTCCAACGCCTTCGAGCAGAGCCACGGCTTCAACCGCGACTTCCGCAACGGCATCACCCTGCGGGAGACGCGCGGGGTGGTGCTCGCGGGCAACGTGATCACCGACGCGGGCACCGGTTCGCTGGAGGCGGGCGGCGCCGTCGAGCTCTACGGATGCGAGGAGACCATCGTCGCCAACAACCAGATCTTCGAGCCGCGCTACCGGGGCATCTACGTCGAGGGGGGCCGCAACGCGCTGATCACCGCGAACCAGGTGCTCGACCGTGCGGCGGAACCCCGCATGCGCGCCGCCATCGAGGTCCGCGACGGCGCCCGCGGCGCGGTGCTGCGGGATAACGTGATCAGCGAGGGGAGCGAGGGAGGCATCGTGGCGCCTCCCGGCGCATCCGTTTCGGGGACCGCGGCGGCCGTGATCGATTGAACCACGAACGGCGGGGGCGGCGCGCGCCGCGGCCCCTCCGCTCGCCCTTGTCACTGATCGAGACTGCATGGGCCCGCTTGCCAGAGGAGAATCATGAAGACGCACTCTTGGGCCTCCGCGCTGGGCGCGGCGGTGTTCGCGGCGGCGCTCGCGGCGCCGCCGGCGCCGGCGGATACCGTCGGCGACCTCACCGCCGCGGGCATCCTCGAGGCGACGGGGGTTCGCGGCGGGCTCGTCGTCCACCTCCCCTGCGGCGATGGCCGCCTCACCGCCGCCCTGCGCGCAGGCGAGGGCTACCTCGTCCACGGCCTCGACCCCGATCCGGCCAACGTGCGGCGGGCGCGGCGGCACGTCGCCTCGGAGGGTCTCTGCGGCACCGTGACGATCGACCTGCTTCCGCCCGACCACCTGCCCTACGTCGACAATCTCGTGAGACTCCTCGTCTCCGAGGAGCCGGCTGCGGTCTCCGCGGACGAGGTGATGCGCGTGCTGTCGCCGGGCGGCGTGGCCTACCTGAAGTCGCCGGGCGGCTGGCGGAAGGTGGAGAAACCGTGGCCCGAGGCGGTGGACCGCCACTGGACGCACTACCTCCGCGGGCCCGACAACAACGCCGTGGCGCGCGATGCCCTCGTCGGCCCGCCACGGCACGTGCAGTGGATCGGCGCCCCGCTCTGGACCCGCAACCACCACACGCTCAACAGCGTCAGCTCCGCCGTGACTGCGGACGGCCGCCTCTTCTTCATCGCCGACGAGGCCTCGCCCGCGAACATCCACCTCCCTCCGCGCTGGACCGTCGTCGCCCGCGACGGCTTCGGCGGCGTCACCCTCTGGAAGCGGCCCATGGAGTCGTGGCTCCACCACCGCCACGGCTTCCGCAGCGGGCCGCCGCAGGCGCCCCGGCTCCTGGTGGCCTGCGACGACCGCCTCTACCTGCCCCTCTCGCTCAGCGGCCCGATCGCCGCGCTCGATGCCGCCACCGGCGAGACGGTAGCGACCTGGGAAGACACCGGCGGTGCCGAAGAGATCGTCCTCACGGGGCGCACCCTGGTCGCGGTGGTGGGCGATCCGAAGGCGGAGCAGGCCTTCACCCATCCCACGGTGCAGCAGCGCTACGGGCTGCCCAACGAGAAGTCGCTCGTCGCCGTGGACACGGAGACGGGGGCCACGCGATGGCGGTGGGTCCCCGAGGGGCACGTGGCGGCGAAGACACTGGCCTCGGACGGGACGCGGGTCTTCGTCGGCGCCGGCAGCGGCGTGGCCGCGGTGGGTCTCGATTCCGGCGAGCTCCTCTGGCGCTCCGACGGCGGGGGAGGGGGAGCGGCCAGGAACTCGGTCGGCTTCGGCACGAACGTGCTGGTCGTTGCCGAGGGCGTCGTTCTGTTCAACGCGGCAGATGAGCTGGTGGCGCTTGCTGCGGAGGACGGCAGGGAGCTCTGGCGGCGGGCCGCGGGCAGCGGCTTCCGCGCGCCGCCCGACGTCTTCGTCAGCGGCGGTGTCGTGTGGCACAAGGTAGACCACGAGGCCGGCTCCGTATCGCCCTTCCCCGAAATGGAAGGCCTCGACGTCCATACGGGGGAGGTCCTCGTCGAGAGCACCGTCGCCGAGGACCTGACGACGGCCGGCCACCACTACCGCTGCTACCGAGCCAAGGCCACGGAGCGGTGGATCATCGCGGGGAAGCGGGGGGTGGAGACGATCGACCTCGCGGGCGAGGCGCATTCCCGCAACAACTGGGTCCGCGGCGCCTGCCAGTACGGCGTGCTGCCGGCGAACGGCCTGCTCTACGTTCCGCCGCACTCGTGCGGCTGCTACATGGAGACGATGCTCCACGGATTCTGGGCGTTTTCGGCCGACGAACCGACGGCGTCCAGCCCCGCCTACCGCGTCGAGGAGGCGCACCGCCTGGAGACCGGTCCTGCCTACGGCGAGGTCGTGCCCGGGGGAGAGGGGGAGGGGGAGTCGTGGCCCACCTTCCGGCACGATCCGCTGCGCAGCGGCGTGGCCGCCACGGCCCTTTCCGCCGCGCTCGAGCCCGCCTGGCGGGCGCCGCTCGGCGGCCGGCTGACGCAGCCGGTGGTCGCCGAAGGGATGGTCGTCGTGGCCGGCATCGACGAGGGGACCGTCTACGCGCTGGAGGAGGAGTCGGGCAGGGTCCTGTGGAGCCATTCGGCGGCCGGCCGCATCGACTCCCCGCCCACGATCCACGAGGGGACGGTCCTCTTCGGCAGCGGCGACGGCCGCGTCACCTGTTTGCGGCTGAGCGACGGGGAGCTGGTGTGGCGCTTTCTCGCCGCCCCCGCCGACGTCCGCACCGTGGCCTTCGACCAGCTCGAATCGCCCTGGCCGGTGCACGGGAGCGTGCTCCTGCTCGACGGCACGGCTTACTTCTCGGCGGGACGGTCGACGTGGTTGGACGGAGGCATCCGCCTCTACGGCCTCGACCCGGCGACCGGTGCGGTGCGCTACGAGAAGCACCTGGCGAGCCGGCATCCGCAGTTTCAGGAGGGGAAGGACCGGGCGCGCCCGGAACACGAGGCGCGGATCGATCAGAACGTCACCGATTACAAGACGTTCCTGCAGCCCGACCGCAGCGACGCCTTCTCGATGGCCGGGGGGACGATCTCCGACGTGCTCGTCAGCGACGGCTGGGACCTCTTCCTGCACCACAAGCGCTTCAGCGCCGCGCTGGAGGCGCGCGACGCCCTCTCGCGGCACCTCTTCTCGACCTCGAGCCTGCTGGACGACACGGAGAACCACCGCTCCCACTGGTTCCTCGGCACCGGCGACTTCAGCCGCATCCCGGTGGCCTATTCGTGGATCGTCAACAGCAGCGACGGCACGCGCGGGGAGACGAGCGTCGCGGTACCCACGGGGGTGATGATGGTCTTCGACGGGGAGGCGGTGTGGGGCGTGCAGCGCCCGGAGGTTCACCAGGCGGCCGTCGGCGAGTACCGGCTCTTCAAGATGGAGAACCGGCCCTTCGCGCGGAGCGAGGAGCCGCTGCCCGACTTCCGCCCCGACGCACCGCGCACCTACCACTGGAGGCAGCCCTTGACCGCGCGGGTGACGGCGATGCTCAAGTCCGGAGAGCATCTCTTCCTGGGTGTGATGCCCACGGAGATCCCGGAGGCCGACCCCCACGCGGCCTACGAGGGGCGCTTGGGCGGGGAGATTTGGGTATGCCGGGAGAGCGACGGCGCCAAGGTGGCGCGCTACCCGCTGGAGACGGGCGCGGTGTGGGACGGTATGGCGGCTGCCAACGGAAGGCTCTTCGTCGCCACCGGGGACGGCGAAGTCGTTTGTTTTTCGGGGCGTTAGGCGCCGGCGCGGGGCGTGTTCAGCGCCGGCTTGGGTATTCGTCGGGGTGGTGGCGGAAGGTCTTGCGGCCGGCGCGCCGCGCAAGATGGGGCCCTCCCCGCCCGCGTATGTCTCAACCGCGAGGAGTTCGACATCATGATCTCAGGCAGAATGCTAGGTTGCTTCGCGGGGCTCTTCAGTGCCCTGCTGCTGGTTTTCGGGAGCGGCCCTTTCGTCTCGGCCCAGGAGTGGAAGAGCGGGATCGATTGGCCCGTCCCGGAGGTCGTGGACCCCGGACCGGCGGGGCCTCCGGCCCCGGTGCCCTCGGACGCGATCGTCCTCTTCGACGGCGAGAGCCTCGACCAGTGGCACCAGGGCGACCAGTGGCAGATCGAGGAGGGCGTTGCCATCGCCTCCGGCTCCGACATCACCAGCCGCGAGTCGTTCGGCGACTACCAGCTCCACGTCGAATGGGCCACGCCGCTCGAGGGCTCCGGCAACAGCGGCATCTTCCTGGCCAATCGGTACGAGATACAAATCCTCGAGTCCCACGAGAGGCAGCCTCCTCCCGACGGCCAGGAGGGTTCCATCTACAAGCAGCGCCCCCCGCTCGTCAACGCCTCGCGTCCGCCGGGGGAATGGCAGACGTTCGATATCGTCTTCCGCGCCCCGCGATTCGACGACGAGGGGGAGCTGGTCACGCCCGCCTACGTGACGGTGCTCCACAACGAGGTGCTCATCCAGGACCACTTCGAGATCCAGGGCTCGACCGCCTGGGACCGCCCGCCCACCTACGAGCCGCACCCGGTCGAGCAGCCCATCCGCCTGCAGTACCACGGCGACCCCGTTCGCTTCCGCGCCGTCTGGATCCGCCCCCTTTAGCGGCGAGCCGGGCGGCCGGCCCAGTTGCGGCAGGAGAAGACTTCAGACTACGCGGGGGTGATGGTGCGCGTCTGGGGATCGTAGACGAGGCGGCGGCCGCTGGTGAGGGCATCGGCGGCCAGCACCGTGGTCACGGAATGCTGGTGGCCGGAGACGATGTCGGCCGTAGGCGTCCCCCGCAAGCGGATGCACTCCAGCCAATTGCCCATGTGGCTGATGCCGGGGGCGGGGGTGATCTCGGCTTCTTCGACGTCGGTGGACCGGCCGCCCGCGGGCGAGACGGTCCAGGCCTCGAGGTCGGCGGTTCCCAGGGTGCCGTGGATGCTCCAACAGACTCCCGCCGAATTGCCCAGGCCCATCGCCCAACTGAAGAGGAAGCCCTCGGGGTAGTCCAGCACCGTCTGGAAGGTGTCGGTATGTTCGCGGCCGTCGTCCCAGACGTAGATGCCGCCGTGGGAGACGGCGCTCGTCGGGCAGCCGGTGCCGAGGAGGAACTGCACGGCGCTGGCGTAGTGCGACATCCAGAGGCCGGCCAGGCCGTTGGTGAACATCTTGTAGAGGTGCCAGCGGCGCAGCAGCCGCGGGTCGAAGTCGACCATGGGGCGGTTGAAGAGATAGGCCTCCCAGTCGACGTCGTCGGCGCGGCAGTCGTCGTAGCCGCGGGCCCAGCGGGGCTCGTTGAAGTTCATGGCCGCGGTGACGCGGTTCACTTTGCCCAGGATGCCGGTGGCGAGGAGGTCGCGGGCGGCGATGTAGTTCCCCTGGCTCCGCCACTGGGTCCCCACCTGCACGACCCGCCCGGTGCGGCGGGTGGCGTCGAGGGCGGCGTTGGCCTCCTCGATGGTGATGGACATCGGCTTCTCCACGTAGACGTCCTTGCCCGCTTCGAGGGCGGCCAGCAGGATGGGCGTGTGGGCGTTGTCCGTGGTGGCGATGATCACGGCGTCGACGTCGTCGAGTTCCAGCAGCTCCGCGAAGCGGGTCGTCGTCCGCGCGCGGCGGCCGAAGCCCTGCTCGACCTGTTCGGCGGCGCGTTCGAGGTTCACGCGCCAGACGTCGCAGAGGGCGGTGATTTCCGCATTGTGGCTCTCGGCGAGGCCGCGGACCTGGTTGGCCAGGGCGTTGCCCTGTCCGCCCGCGCCGATCAGCCCCACGGAGAGACGCTCGTTGGCCCCGGCGGCCCGTGCCCGCCCGAGAGGGCCGGCCGCCAGAAACGCCGCTCCCGCAGCCGACGAGGTCTTGAGGAAACGGCGGCGATTGGCAAGCCCCGACGGCGGCGTGTTGCGCATGACGCCCTCCTTATCATGGTGAACGTGGGTTTCGGCAGCCCGATTCGTCCCGGAACCGACCGCCCTTCGCCGGCGATCGGCTGGAGGTTCCCCCGTCGCGCGCCCGGCTTCGGGAGCAGACCCCTCCCGCCTACGCCCGGCGCACCGCCGGTTGTAGCATGGCGGCCGCTCTCGAACAACCGTTCGCCCCCGCGTCCGGCCGGCCGCCGGCAGTGGGTGGGCAGCGGTTCCCGGACAATGGCCGAGGCGCCGGGCACAGGGCGACCAGCGACGGACGGCGCGCCGGGCCACGCCGGTTGCAGGGAGCGGCCGGAGGGCATACCATGGCGTACTATCGAGAAGAGTTGCCCGGGGGTGAGCCGCCACCCTCCCTGTCTGCCGCGGAGACATCATGGAGGCGATGGACTGGTACCAAAACCTGGCGAAGCCGGAATGGACGCCCTCGCCGCATACGATCAGCCTGATCTGGAGGATCCTCTATCCGATCATCCTGGTCAGCTTCGGCTTCGTCTTTGTGCAGGCGGCGCGCGGCAGG
This sequence comes from Planctomycetales bacterium, assembly GCA_007119795.1. The sequence continues at coordinate 13,315 of SKOZ01000015.1, forward strand.
CTGGGCTGGATGGCGGCCCTGCCCTTCGCGATCAACCTGGCGGCGAACCTGCTCTTCACGCCCATCCAGTTCGGCCTGAGGAATCTACCGCTGGCCTCGGTGGACATCCTCGTGGTTCTCATCACCACCGTCTGGGCCATGGCGGCCGTCTGGCCCCATTACCGTTGGGTGGCGGTGGCGCAGGTGCCCTACCTCGCGTGGGTCTCCATCGCCACGGTTTTGCAATTATCGATCACCTGGATGAACCTATAGGTGTCGGAATGTCCCTTCGAAGCGACCCTCAAGCAGCGGCCTCAGGGCCGGGATTGCGTTTCTGGCTGCCCGCGGGCGTACTGGCGGCTTCGCTACTGGCGGCGACCTCCGCTGCCGAGGACTGGCCGCAGTGGCGCGGCGCGCAGCGCGACGGCGTCTGGCGGGAATCGGGGATCATCGAGCGTTTCGAGGGGGACGAGATCGCCGTCCGCTGGCGGGCGCCGGTCTCGAACGGCTACAGCGGCCCCACGGTGGCGGAGGGCCGGGTCTTCCTCACCGACCTGGTCGACGAGCCGGAGATGAAGGAGCGGTTGCTGGCCTTCGACTTCGAGGACGGCTCTCCCCTCTGGAGCTATGCCTGGCCGGTCGACTACGGCGGGCTCAGCTACCCCAACGGTCCGCGGGCCGCGGTCACCGTCGATGAAGGCCGGGCTTACGCGCTGGGGGCGGTGGGACATCTCGTCTGCTGCGATGCCGCCAGCGGAGAGGTCCTCTGGGAACGCGACCTCAGGGCCGACTTTCAGGCCCGGGTGCCGGTCTGGGGGATCGCCGGCGCACCGCTGGTGGAGGGCGACCTGCTCATCGTCAAGGGGGGCGGTACGCCGGAGGCCTGCGTGGTGGCGCTCGACAAGGCCACCGGCGAGGTCCGCTGGACGGCCCTGGAGGATGAGCTCGGCTACGCGCCGCCGAGCATCATCGAGCAGGCCGGCCGGCGGGTGCTCGTCTGCTGGACGGCGTCGCGAGTGGTGGGCCTCGACCCGGCCGGGGGGGAACTCCTCTGGGAGCATCCCTTCCCGGCGCGCTCCTGGAACAACCAGATCATCACTCCCGCGCTCCACGATGACCTCCTCTTCGTGAGCACGTTCGTCGACGGCTCGCTGGTGGTCCGCCTGGGGCAGGAGGCCCCTACGGTGGAGGAGTACTGGCGGCGGAGCGGCCCCAACGAGCGCCACACCGAGAGCCTGCACATCCTCATGGGCGACCCGGTGATCGCCGACGGCTGCATCTTCGGCGTCGACAGCTACGGGCAGTTCCGCTGCATCGATCTGCACACGGGCGAACGCATCTGGGAG
>SKOZ01000048.1 GCA_007119795.1 Planctomycetales bacterium
CCGCCACCACCGACGACATCGCCTTCGCCAGCCTGGGCGTCGAGTACGTCGACGCCCAGGCGTCGGGCACCACGGTCGCTGTCAACGGGCCTGACGCGGCCCTCGAATTCGTCGCCACCACCGCCGGTGCCGAGTACGACGGTGTCGAGGTTCGCTTCGTGGACGATGGGCAGGTGGGATTCAGCTATGACGACGGGGTAATCACCGTCAGCATCGATGAGGGGACAACCACTGCCGCCGCCGTGTTCAATGCATGGGCCGCGCTCGACGCGGACGATCCCTTCAAGGCCCTTTTCGAGATCAAGGAAACCACCGAAACGGAGGAAGTCACGACGGATGACTTCGCCGTCCTCACCGGCGGCGTGGTGGCCCATGGCAATCCCGAGGGTGCCGCCCTCCAGTACAACTCGGAAGGGGCGTTGAAGTTCCTCGCCAACGAATTCGGCTCCGGTTCTTTTGTCTCCGTGAAGGCCCTCTCGGGCACCTTCACCTTGACGGACCGCAACGGCGACGTTTCCGACCGCGACGTGGGGTCGGACGTCAGCGTGCGGATCAACGGCATCCAGGCCATCGGCGACGGTCTCAAGACCTCGCTGAGCACCTCGACGCTCGACATGAGCTTCTCGGTCTCTCCCAATGCCGGGACCGGCGACGCCATCGACTTCGCCATCACCGGCGGCGGCGCCCAGTTCCAGCTCGGCCCGGACGTGGTCTCCAACCAGCAGGCCCGCCTGGGCATCCAGAGCATCAACACCGCCAAGCTGGGCGGCGTCTCCGGGCGGCTCTTCGAGCTGCGGTCCGGCGGCACGAAGTCGCTGGTCAACGACGTCAAGGGAGCCGCCAACGTCGTCGAGGAGGTGATCGTCCAGGTGACCAACCTCCGCGGCCGGATGGGTGCCTTCCAGCGGACGACGCTGGAGACGAACATCAATTCGCTGAACGACACCCTCGAAGCCCTCACCGAGGCCGAGAGCGCCATCCGCGACGCCGACTTCGCCGTGGAGAGCGCACGCATGACCCGGGCGCAGATCCTCGTGCAGTCGGGCACCTCGGTGCTCTCGATCGCCAACCAGAACCCGCAGAACGTACTGGCTCTGCTGCGGTAATCGCCGCAAGGCTCCCCCCGCGGAGCCTTCGAGGCGCCACTGCCCGGCCCTCCGACCGCCCGCCCGAAAAAGGCCCGCGGCCGGGGGGCCTTTTCGTTCACTCCGGGGAGTCCTCGAACACTCCCATCTGTTCGAGGGCCCGGCGGGCGACCAGGCGGACTTCCTCGTCGGGATCGTCGAGTAGCGGTTTCAGCCGATCCGCCGTGTGGCGAGCCCGCTCGCCCAGGGCGCCCAATGCAGATGCGGCGTAGAGCCGCGTCTCCCCCTTGGGTGCCTCGACGAGGGCGGCGATCTCGTCGACGACCTCCATTTCCGCGCCCAGCTCGCCGAGGACCTCGGCCGCCGCCCAAGGCTCGTGGTCCCCTCCGAGTTGCTCGATGAGCACGCGGGGAGGCGTCTTCGACTGCGGATCGAGGAGCCAGAGGCTCTTGGCCGCCTGGGAGCGGGCGGCAAAGGTCGAGCCCTCTTCGAGAACCTCCTCGAGCGCCGCGGCGGCGGGCCGGGCGAAGTCGCCCAGCCGTCCCAGGGCAATGGCCGCCTCCGCGCGGACCGGCTGCAGGGGGTCGTTCAACGCCCGGATCAAGACGTCGAGCCCCTCCTGGCCTATCTCCGGCCCGATCCGCCCCAGGGCGGCCGCAGCATTGCGGCGGACCGAGGCCACCCCCTCCTCGGTCAGCTCGATGAGCTTGGGAACCGCGACCCGGGCCTCCGGGCCGATGGCGCCCAATATCCGGCACGACCAATACTGCGTGTGGAAGTCCTCGTCGTCCAGGTAGTCGAGCAGCAGGGGGATCGCCCCTCGGGCATCCTCGCCCATTACCATCAGGGCGTTCATCAGGAAGGGCCGGCGGGTATCGAGGTCGGATTCGGGGAGCAGGTCGATCACCACGGGGACCGCCTCCCGAGCCTTGGGGCCGAGGATGACGACGCCCAACGCCGCGCTGCGGCGGACATGGGGCTCGTCGACCTGGAGGGCCTCGATCAGGTGGGGGACCGCCGCCTCGCCGAAGGCGGCTGCCGCCTCGGCCGCCACGAAACCGACGGGACCCAAGAGGCCGGGCTCCGCGTCGCCGAACAGGTCGATCAGGTCGGGGAGGACGACTTGCGGGCGGACCGCCAGCTTCCCCAGGATATGGGCGGCGGCGGCCCGCACCTGGGGATCCTCGTCTTCCAGGCCCTTCCGCAACTGGGGCAGGGCCTCCTCGCCCAGCCCAGCCAACTCGGCCATTACCGCTTCGTAGGCCTCCAGGTCGTTCGCTTGCACGGCGGCGATCAGGCGCTCAACGCCCTCCGCCGCAGTCGGCGCCTCCTCCCCCGAGGTCGAAACGGGGGCCGAAAGGAGCATCATCAGCGTCCAAAGCAGCGCGCAGCGCATGGGCGTCTCTTTTCGTCATAGACAGAGGAGTCCAAGGGAATGCCGCAAGCTGGAGGACTGCCGAAGCGGGGCCTCCAGGTTGGCCGGCAGGGCCGGCACGGCGCCGGACCCATCCTAAGGATACTCGGGGGAGACCGAGGCCCTCAAGAGTGTGCGTGGTGATCATCGCAAACCCGACAGCTCCTCCCAGAGCCCCGGTCCCTCGGGAAAGACACGCTCGGGCGTTGCCGGCACCACACCCCACTGGTGCCTTTCGACGAATCGCTCCAGCTCCCCCGGGCCCCAACCGACGTGACTTTGAAACATCTTGAAGGGATGCTTCGGGTAGCGGACGAGGTGTTCGAGATGGGCGTACTGCACGGAATAGTAGACTCCCGGCAGGACTTCGATTTCGCCGAGGGTCGCATCGGTGTGCAATGCCATCAGCGGGCCGGAGACGGGACCGCCCGAATAGACGCAGTCGTCACGCTGGCAGCGGCCCTTGCCCCGCCAGACCTGCCGAATCGTCGTGGTCGTCCGGCGGTTCAGGAGCACACCGACCGCCTGCTCCTCCGAGTGCTGGATCAGCAGGATTACCGCCCCGATGAAGTTCAAATCTCGCTCTTGCGGTGGGGCTACGAGCAGATGCCCTTGAAGCGATTTCATCGGCCGCTCTCTTTCTCGGCCCCCCATTGCCGCTCCAGGGACCCCCGCCGCCAGCCCATGCGATGGCGGCGCCGACCGCAGTAGTCGAAATCGAGCCACTCGACGGCACCGCCGTGCAGCCGTTCCATGGCCTCTTGGTCCCTGATGGTCGATATCCTGTACCCGAAACTCGCCGCCCAGCGTAACACGATTTCACGGAAATGGCGACACCACTCCGATAGGTTGCGGGTGGCCATCGCGGATGTCAAACTGATTGCATCCGGGCGGGGCGTCCGTCGCCCCAGACCGCATCGGCGGGCGCCGGTGCCGCCTGCGAATAAGGGGTGCAATCAGCGGAAAGCCAGGCATTTCGGGAGGGTTTCGACGTGGGCCGTACGCCGAGAGACGCCGCAGGAATCGTCGAGGAGGGAATGGCCGCTGCCTTGGAGACCCTCCGGGTGGCGAATCATTCTGATGACGAAAAGACCTTCTTCGACCAGCTCTTTCCCCGGCTGTCGCGGTCTCTGGGGTGCGACTATCTCCTCTCGGCTGTCGCGGCGCAGGGCCGGTGGACGGTGACGGCCGATGCGGGGCCGACCCGCGGCTTGCCCATACCCCTTATGAGCGAGGCTCTGGATCGCGAGGAGGCCGTTGCCCACGAGGGGTGGGTGGTCGTGCCGTTCGGCGAGAGGCCTGGCCGCAGCGAGGTGATGGCCCTTCATTATCCCTCCTCCCAGGCGGCCCGCGGCGCGCTGGTGCCGATCCGTGCCGGCACGTCGCCCCTCGGCGAGGCTCTCGAGGCGGTCCGGAGACGGGAAGCGCGCCAGGCCAGGCGGCAGCGGGAGGTGGAGCGATTGCGGGCGATCCTGGGCATCGCCCAGAAATGGAGCCGCACCCGTGACATGCCCGCACTGCTCGAAGAGATGGCCCACGCCGCCACCGACCTGCTGGACGCCGACCGGGCGAGCATCTTTCTCTGGGACCGGCACACGCGGAGCCTCGTCGGCCGGCCGGCCCTGGGCGTCGCCGAGGGCGAACTGACGATCGCCGACGACGTGGGCGTCGTCGGCCGGGTCGTCCATAGCGGCCGGCCGATGCGGGTCGACGAATCGCAGCAACCCGACCAGATCGACCACAAGGTCGACGCGCAACTGGGTTACCATACGCAATCGCTCGTCTGCGTGCCCCTGTGCAGCCCGGACGGCGAGGTGCTCGGGGCCTTCGAGGCGCTCAACAAGCGGGCGGGCGCCTTCACGGACGAAGACGAGCAGACCCTCGTCGAGCTGGCTGCCCAGGCGGCCGTGGCCTTGGAAAACGCCCAGGACCGCCAGCAACTCCTCTCCGCCAACCGGCAACTGACTGCCGAGGCGGCCGCCGGGACTGAGCTCATCGGCCGCAGCCCCCCGATCGAGGCCCTACGATCGATCGTCCGCCGCGTGGCCGATACGGACCTGGCAGTGCTCATTCTCGGGGAGAACGGCACCGGAAAGGAGGTGGTGGCCCGCTCGATGCACTACCTGAGTCGCCGCCGCGGCTCCCCCTTCGTCGCCGTCAACTGTGCCGCCATCCCCGACACGCTCGCCGAGAGCGAGCTCTTCGGCCACGAGAAGGGCGCTTTTACCGATGCCCACGAGCGCCGGGCGGGGAAATTCGAGCTGGCCGCCGACGGCACGCTTTTCCTCGATGAGATCGGCGATCTGAGTCTCGGCGGCCAATCGAAGCTTCTCCGTGTCCTCGAAGAGCGTCTCTTCGTCCGCGTGGGCGGATCGACGCCCCTGCACACCGAGGCCCGCGTCGTGGCCGCCACCAACCAGAACCTTGCCGAGATGGTCCGCCAGCGGCGCTTCCGCGAAGACCTCTACTTTCGCCTCAACGTGGTCACCCTGGAGCTGCCGCCGCTCCGGGAGCGGTCCGAAGACGTTCTCCTCCTCGCCGAGCACTTCCTGGCCGAGTTCTCGGCGAAGGCGAGGCGGAAAGTCCCCACCTTCACGGCGGCCGCCCGCCGCCGTCTGCAGAGCCACCCTTGGCCGGGAAACGTGCGGGAGCTCAAGAACCTCATGGAACGGCTGGCGTACCTCTCCACGTCCGACCGCATCGAAGCCGAGGATCTGGCCTTCATCCTCTCGCCGCGCGAGGCCGCGTCCCCCTCCGCCGCGGCGGAGGCGCACACGCTCGCCGAGGCCACGGCCGATTTCCAAATCGACTTCATCAATCGTGCCATCGCCCAGGCCGGTGGCCGCGTGAGCCAGGCCGCCGCCAATTTGGGCCTGCACCGTTCGAACCTCTACCGCAAGATGCAGCAGCTCGGCATGAGGCTCCCGGAGTGAGGGGTGAGGGGTTAGCGGCTAGGGGTTTGGTGGGGTTCAGGTATTGTTTGCAGCCACCGTTACCAGTTGAGCTCGACGGCCTCCTCCCAATGCTCGTAGAGCGTCTGCAAACGCTCCTGGAGATTCTCGATCCGGCCCATGATGTCGCGGACCCGCTCGCCGTCGCGATGGGTCTCGGGCTCCGTGAGGCGGTCGTGGAGGCTGTTGAGCTCGTTCTCGCGTTCGAAGATATCCGCTTCCAGGTCGGCGACCTTGCGGAAGGGGAAGCGGCGCTTCCGCGCCGGGGCGGCCTTGCCCCCGTTAGGGCGGGGGGGCTGGCGCTCGGCGGAGGGCGTCGAGTTGGATTCACGGCCGTCACCGCCGCCGCGGGTGAGGAACTGGTAAGTCTCGTAATTGCCCTCGACGATGCGGACCCGATCGGCTTCGAAGACCAGCAGATGGTCGGCCACGCAGTTGACGAAATAGCGGTCGTGGCTGACGAAGAGGACCGTTCCCTCGAAGCGCCGCAACGCCTGCTCGAGGGCGTCGCGGGCCCAGAGATCGAGGTGGTTCGTCGGCTCGTCGAGGACCAGTAGATTGGCCTCGGAGGCGGCCAGGCGGGCCAGCGCCGCGCGGCAGCGTTCGCCGCCGCTGAGACTGCTGACCGGCTGGAGCACCGTATCGCCCGTGAGGCCGAAACGGGCCAGCAGGCCGCGCCGCCGTTGGGTTTCGAAGCGGTGCCCCGCCGGGCGGATGGCGTCGACTGCCGGCGCGGCGTCGTCGAGCGAGCCGAGTTGCTGGTCGAAGTAGCCCACCGCCACCCCGGTGCCGCGGACCACCCTTCCAGCGGTGGGCTCGATCTGGCCGAGCAGGCACTTCAGGAGCGTCGACTTGCCGGAACCGTTCGGGCCCAGGATGCCCCAGCGCTGGCCGCGGAGGACGTCGAAGGAGAGGTCCGCGAAGAGCGGTTTGTCGAAGGACCTGGCCAATCCCTCGACGCGGAGGACCACGTCGCCGCTCCTCGCGACTTTGGGAAAGGCCATGGGGGGGACCTCGATCTCCCGTGGCGGCTCCACCCGCTCGATCCGCTCCAGCTTCTTGCGGCGGTCCTCGGCCTGGGCGTGCTTCTGCCCGTAGGCGTTGCGGCGGATGAACTCCTCGGCCTTGGCGATTTCCGTCTGCTGCTTCTCGAACGTCCGCTTCTGCACCAGGAGGCGCTCCGCCTTCTGGCGGCGGTAGGCGGAGAAGTTGCCGGGGTAGCTTTCCACCGTGCCCCGGAAGAGCTCCAGGGTGCGGTTGGCGACGCGGTCGAGGAAGAAGCGGTCGTGACTGACGAGGACCATCGCTGCGCTGCTGGCGGCGAGGAAGTCCTCGAGCCAGGCGGTGGCGGCCAGGTCGAGGTGGTTCGAGGGCTCGTCGAGGAGCATGAGGTCGGGCTCGGCCAGCAGCAGCTTGGCGAGCATGAGCCGGTTCTGCTCGCCGCCGCTCAGGGCGGCCACGCTCTGGCCGCGGGTGGCGGCGGGGAAGCCCAGGCCATCGAGGACCCGCTCGATCTGGTGGTCCAGGTTGTAGCCGTCGCGGTGCTGCAGCTCGTGCTGGAGGTGGTCGTAGCGGGCGGCAAGCCGCTCGCGCTCGCTTTCGTCGTCGGCTTGGGCCAGGGCCTCGGCAGCGGCGAGGACCTGGTGCTGGAGGGAGACGAGGTCCTCCAAGGCACTGCGGGCTTCATCCCAGAGAGTCCGCCCTGCCGCGAAGAGGGGCTGCTGCTCGAGGTAGCCGATCCGGACCGAGGGATGGAAGCGGCAGGTGCCGCCGTCGCCTTCCTCGCGGCCGCCCAGGATCCGCAATAGCGTCGTCTTGCCCGTGCCGTTGGGGCCGACGAGCGCGATCCGCTCGCCCGGGCGGACCTCGAAGGAGACGCCCCTTAAGACCGGTTCGGGCCCGAAGTGCTTGCGCAACTGCTCGGCGGAGAGGAGAATCATACGCGATGGAGGGAGAACACGCGGCCAAGATCCGAAACCTTCCATCATACCGGCTCTCCCCCGCGGCCGGGAAGGCGGCTGCCCGCCTCCGCCCCCCACGATCACTTGCCAAAGGGCGGAACCTCCCGCAGGAAAGCCTGTAAGGATACACCTCCGCCGCCCCGACGCATTGTCCCCAGCACACCGACAGCCGGGCGATTCCCCTCCCGCGGGAGCCAGCCGGGGGTTTTCGCGCCAAGATTGCCGCGGTGGCGGCGAAGAACCCTCTGGAGCCCCGGAAGGGGCCGGTGGGAAATCAGACAACCGACGAGGTGAATCGCCAGAGGCGAGGAGGACTGAAAGATGATCAAGAGAGTACTGGTTGGCGCCGCCGTGGTGGCGTTGCTGGGCCTGTTCTTCTTCGGGCGGGATGCGACGAGCCATTTCCGCACCTCGGTGGGGTTGGCCCGAGACGCCGTGCAAGACAACATCCCCGTACAGTACCAGGTGGATCGCGCGCGGCGGATGATCGCCGACCTGGTGCAGCCGATCCGCGACAATATGCACCAGATCGCCCGCGAGGAGGTCGAGGTTGAGGGGCTTGCCGAGCGGATCGCGCAAACCGAGGCCCGTCTCGAGAAGGAGAAGGGCGACATCCTGCGGCTGCAGGGCGACCTGGCGGGCGGAGGAGACACGTTCCGATATGCCGGGCGGAGCTACACGTCGGAGCAGGTACGGGTCGATCTGGCCAACCGCTTCGAACGGTTCAAGACCGGCGAGGCGACGCTGGCGAGCCTCCGCGAAATCCACCAGGCCCGCGAGCGGAGCTTGCACGCGGCACGCCAGAAGCTCGAAGGGATGATGGCCGCCAAGCGGCAACTGGAGGTCGACGTGGAGAATCTCCAGGCCCGCCTGCAGATGGTGGCCGCGGCGCAGACGACCAACAACTTCAACTTCGACGACAGCCGCCTGGGGCGGGTCCGCGAACTGGTGGCCGACCTGCGGGCGCGGATCGACGTTGCCGAACGGCTCGTCCACGCCGAGGACCACTACCACGAAGAGATCCCCCTCGACAAGCCGGTTTCGGATACCATCGTCGAGCAAATTGCCGAGTACTTCGGCACCGCGGAACCGGAGAGCGGATCGCTGGCCCAAAACTGAGCGAAGCGGGACCGTCCGCAGCTCCGCGGTCCGCGGCGCCCCCGGCGCATCGAACGGGCCACGGACTACGGACGAGGCGGACCATCCCTGGTCGAAAATCCGAGGGCTTGCGACAATGCGAGTGGCCTGGATGGAAAGCAACGGTGGGTGGCGGCGGGACGTTCCGGGCACGGGTCCGGGCCGCCGGAGACCCCACGAGATCAAGCGAGAGCCGCGGGTCATGTACTCCCCAACGCCTCCCAGCGCCGAGGGATTCCTCCTGTGGGTCGACGCCGTGGGCGGTTACCGGGTCTGCCTGGATGACCAGGTCACGCTCGGGCAGCCGGCGGCGGCCGCAGAGGTAGACATCCCCATCCTCGGAGACCTTTCCGTCCGCCACGCGCGGATTCGCCGCGACGGCGAAGGATACCTGGTCGAGGCCATACGGGAGGTCTACGTCGACGGCCGTGCCGTGGATCACGTGGCGGCGCTGGCCGACGGTTGCTGCCTCCGATTGGGGGATAGCGTGGAGTTGGTCTTCCGCCGGCCCCACGCCCTGAGCGCCACGGCGCGGCTGGACTTTGGCAGCCGTCACCGCACGGCGCCGACCACGGACGGGATTATCCTCATGGCCGAGGCATGCATCCTCGGGCCGCGGCCGCACGATCACGTAGTCTGTCGGCGTTGGCCGGGCGAGGTGATCCTCTACCGGCAGGACGACGCCCTATTCTGCCGCTCGGAGATGGGCGGGCTGACAATCGACGGAGTTTCCCGACCGGGCCGGGGGCCGATCACCCGCCGATCGCGGATTGCGGGGGATCGCTTTTCCATGTCCCTGGAGCCGCTCTAAGCTTTAGAATGAGGAACAGGCGGTGGCGGACGCGGGTAGGAGGAGTGCCTCCCGTCGGGCCGCGCCCCAGGCGCCCCGCAGGGGAGGAAGCCGGTGGGTATGCGGCGGCTTCGGGCATTGCCTTTCCGCATTCGCCCCTGCCCGCGACGAGGGTCCCATGGAACCGATGGTGGCTGCCGTGCAACCGAAAGCCCAAAACCCGCGACAATACAGCCCTACCGAGGCCGGCGGTGCTGCGGCGGGCGCGGAGACCGCAAGCGGGCGCTTCACGTATCCCAGCGGCGCGCGGCCGCTCGAGGGATATACGATCAAGCGGGGCATCGGCCAGGGGGGGTTCGGCGAAGTCTACTTCGCCACCAGCGACGCCGGCAAGGAAGTGGCCCTCAAGCTCATCCGCCGCAACCTGGACGTCGAGCTCCGCGGCATCAAGCAGTGTCTCAACTTCAAGCATCCCAACCTGCTGGCCATCTACGACGTCCGGCAGGACGCCATGGACGACTATTGGGTGGTCATGGAATACGTGGCCCACCACTGCCTGGAGGACGTCCTCGCCGAGCACCCGAAAGGGCTTCCCCTCGATCAGGCGCTCCTCTGGTTCCACGGCATCGCCGCCGGCGTCGGCTACCTCCACGACCACGGCGTTGTCCACCGCGACCTGAAGCCGGGGAACATCTTTTCCGACGAAGGCGTGGTCAAGATCGGCGACTACGGACTTTCGAAGTTCATCTCCTGCAGCCGCCGCAGCGGGCAGACGGAGAGTGTGGGGACGGTGCACTACATGGCCCCCGAAGTGGCCAACGGCCGATACGGAAAAGAGATCGACATCTACGCCCTGGGCGTGATCCTCTACGAGATGCTCACCGGGCGCGTCCCCTTCGAGGGGGAGAGCGTCGGCGAGGTCCTCATGAAGCATCTCACGGCCGACCCCGACGTCTCCTGCCTCAACGAACCGTTCCGTGGCGTGGTGGCCCAGGCGCTGCAGAAGGATCCGGCCAAACGATTCAAATCGGTGGCGGAGATGGCGGCGCGGCTCCCCCGGCCCTTGGGGGCCCCGCTTCATGCCGGCCCCGCCAGCGCGGCGCGACCCACGGATGCGTCCCCAGCGGGGGCCCCTCTGGTGGCGGAGGTTGTCGATGACGAGCCGATCCTTCGCGCCGTGCGCCAGGGACTCCACCAACTCGGTGAGGCGGTGAAATGGTCGGAAATGACGGCCTCCACCCGGGCGGTGCTCATCGTGGTGCTGGTGGTGGTCTTCTTCTCAGCCGGCGGCGCCATCGTACCCCTGGCACTATCGCTGGTGCTGCTCTACGGCGTCTACCGACTGGTCCGCGCCGTGGTCCTCTCCTGCCGGGGACCGCAGGCCGGAGGTCCGCCGGTAGGGGGGGGCGCCGCAGCGCGGGCGCCGGAGGGGCACTCCCCCCGCCCCTATTGGACCGCCCGCGCGCGGCGCGAGAAGGCCATTGCCGCCCTCGTTCTCAAGCCGGGGCGGGAACGGGTCAGCGATCTGCTCGGCTCGATTCTCGGCGGCACCTTCGTGGCCGCCATCATGTGCGTGGTGATGATCATCCTCGCCGGCTACCGCTTCGGCGCACCTCAGCCCGCCCAGATCGCGTGGCTGGTCAGCATGAGCGTTCTGGGAACTTGGGCGGTGATGATTCCCGCCAAGCTCTGGGAGGGCACTTCCGGTGACGGCACCCTGCGGCGGTTCACCATGATGGTCGTAGGGCTCACCCTCGGCGCCGTGGCCTTCCTGCTGGCTTCGGGGCTCATGGTCGATCTTCCCCACGACGTGAGATTGCCCCACGCCAACTACCGCCTTCCCGAAGGGTTTTACACCTTCGACGGCCAGCCGCGGGAACTGGCCTACATGGCCGCCTTCGGAACGCTCTTCCTGCTCATCCGCTGGTGGTCCCTGGCCGACCCGCTCCGCGGCCGGCGGCTGAGCTTGTGGTTGTTGGCACTATGCATCGGGGGGGCGGTGCTGGTCGCCGCCGTCTGGCAGTTCCCCCAGCCGTGGCTGGCCATGGTCGCCGGCTCGATCGCCGTCGCCGTGCAGTTGGCCAGTCCCTGGGTCCACCCCCAGACGCTCAATGCGGCGATACGGAATGCGAAGCAGTAGTGGACGGGGTTCAGGGGTCAGGGGGTAGTCCGCGACTCCGTCGCGGTCAGGCGGCCGCAGGCCGCCGTCAGGGGTCAGGAGTCAGGGAGGTTTTCGGAGCAGCAGAGGTCGGAAGTCGGATGACGGGGCGCTGAGCCACGGAGGGTCTTTCGTAATCCTCTCCACGGTTCTCCCACGGAGCGTTCGAGGGCGAGAAGGAACAGGTGGAAGCGATGGCGATTAAACTGATACCGGTTTTGTTGGTGGCGCTGATGCTGCTCGTCGGCTTCGTCGTCGTGGTGGTGCTGATCGCCAACCGCCGCACACGCGCCGTCGGCCTGACGCTGCTGGTGCTCGGTTTCTTCGGTCTAGCGGTTCTGCTTGCGGCGGGGATGTTCGTTAGCTACCGCGCCGTCCAGGTGGAGCACACTCGCGCGGAAAGCGCGCGGGCGCTCCGGGAGTTAGGGCGCGAAATGCACCAATACTCCGTCCCGAGCGAAGAGTCCCACCTTCCAGCCCCGCCCCCCGCGGAAGCGTTCCCCCCGGAAGCAACAGGCTCAAGCGGATCGGTCAACGACACCCAGCCACCGGGTGTCCTCCAATCCGTCGGGCAGGCGTTGCGGCGGGCGATTGTCGAGACCGAGGCCGAGCAATGGACCGATAGACATCCGCCCCCAAGGGAGCCCCCTACCGAGACGGCACCTTCGCCCCCACGCGATCCGGGGGAGGCCGAGGAGGGCGGCGCCGAGGAAACCTCGGCTGCCGGGGTCCCCCAGGAGAGTGAGTCGGAGTTCGCCGAGGCCACCCGCATGCTCCGCTCCGCCCTGGCGATCCTCAGCGCCTGGGAGGATTCGGCCGCGGCCCGCGATGCCGAGGGGGGCGAGACCGCTCCCTTGGTGCTTCCGGTGGGAATGGGCAGCGGCCCGCGACCGGATTGGGTGGGTCGCGACGCCCGGCGCGTGGACGGCGCCTACGAGATGACGGCGAGCGTCGGCCCTTACGCCACGCGACTGGAGTGCGAGCGGGCCCTCCCCGCCGAACTGGACGCGGTGGTGGCCGACTACGTGGAACGCTATCTGGGCGGGGCCTTTCGCGATCGGGTGCGCCTCCCGCTCGATTACCTCCGCGATCGGGTCATCGCCGAGGAATGGGAGGAGGTCCGCCAGACGTCGGTGGGGCCGATGCTCCAGCTCCACGTCCTCCTGAGCTTCGACAGCCAGGTGAACACCCGTCTCAAGGCGATCCGCGACCAGATGATCGTCGGCGAGCGGTTGCGCGTGTTGGCTCTCTCGATCGGTTCGGTGCTGGCGGCAGTAGCCACCGCCTTCCTTTATCTGAAGGCCGATCTGGCGACGGGCGGGGCGTACCGCGGATGGCTCCGCGTCGGCGCCTTGACGGCCCTGGCGGCAATTGGCGGTGGCGTCTACTTGCTGCTGGCGGTGGCCCCGGAGCCGGCGGCCGCCTGGCCGGCTGTGGAGCAGCTCGAGCGGCCTGCGGCCGAGGGCGGCCGCGTGACTACGGTGGGAGGGGGAGCGTTCGACGGATCGGTCATCCAGGTCGCGTCGCCGGAGCCGTCGGTTGCCCACGGTGAGCAATGGGTGGTGGTCCGGTACACGGCGAGCTGGTTCGCCGTCGGCCTTCTGGCCCTGGGCATGCTTGGCATGGTGGGGATGCTTGCCTTCCGCCGCACCCGCGTGCTGGCTCTGGCCCTGGTGGCGTTGCTCCTCGTGCTCGGGTTGATTATGGTGGCATGATGTGCGGTTGCCCGGCGCCTGCTGCCGGGGGCCGCGCGGAAGGTCGGAACGGGCCCGAACCCTCTGTCGACGCTCCGTCACCCCACCACACACTGCCCCATGTCCAGTGCCACGGCGAGCGACGCCCTCTTGATCCGCCGCATCCGCGAGGGGGAGGACTCTGCGTGGCAAGAGTTGATTGCGCGGTTTGAAGGGCGGCTGCTGGCCTTCGTCGAGAGCCGCACCCGCCACCGAGCCGAGGCGGAGGACATCGTTCAGGAGGCCTTCGTGGGCTTTCTGACCAGCCTGCCGAACTTCGACGAGAGCCGGCCGCTGGAAGGCTACCTCTTCTCGATCGCCGCCCACAAGCTGACCGACGCGCTCCGCCGGGAGGGCCGGCGGCCGGCCATCCCCCTGGCGGCCGGTTCCGGGCGCACCAGCTCCTGGGAGCCCCCCGGGACGGCGCGGGCCGCGAGCAGCATCGTGCGGAGCCACGAGCGCCGCGGCCTGGAAGAGGAGGCACTCGCCCAGGCCATCGTCCAGCAGATCGAGCACTGGCGAAAGCGGGGCGACTGGCAGAAGCTCCGCACGGCCGAACTGCTCTTCGTCTGCGGTTGGGCCAACAAGGAGGCGGCCGAGGCGCTGGGGCTCTCCGAGCAGGCGGTGGCCAACTACAAGTTCGAATTCCTGTCCCGGCTGCGCACCAGCCTGAAGAAGCAGCAGCTTTGCGAAGACGTCTTTCCCGAGCTCCACGAGACGAAGTGAGCGCGCCCGTACGCCAGAGCGACCTGGAACGCTTCCTCGACGAGGCCCTCGCGCCCGAGGAGATGGCCCGCATCGAGCAGCGGCTCCGCGAGGAGCCGGAGCTCCTCGAGCGGCTCGCCGCGATCCATACCCGCCGCGACGCCGGCTTCCATTCCCTGGGGGAGATCTGGCGGCGGAACCACCTCTCCTGTCCCGGCCGCGAGCAGCTCGGCAGCCACCTCCTGGGCGTGCTGCCGGCGGAGTTCTCGGACTACATCGAGTTCCACGTCGAGTCGGTCGGCTGCCGCTTCTGCCGCGCCAACCTCGCCGATCTGGCCAGCCGCCAAGCCGAGGCCCCCCAGGCCGCCGAGAGCCGCCGCCGCAAATTCTTCCAGTCCAGCGTCGGTCACCTCCGCCGCGGCACGTAGGCCGGCAGGCGCGCGGCCGAGGGTCCACCCACTGGGCCTCGGCGCGCGGCCTACCGAAACGCTTGCGGCCGGCGGCGGAATCTGCCGGCATTCCGCCCCCTTCGCTGGTCCATCCGCGGAACGCGCACGTGCGTTTCCCCCTGCGGCTCCGGCGGGATCTGCCGCGTCAGACGGCCATGACCTCGGCCAGGTCGGCCTGGGCATCCTTGCTCGCCAGCCGCAGGCCGTACTGCTGCTGGAGGAGCTGGAAGACGTTCGGGGAGATGAAGGCCGGCGGTTTGGGGCCGATGGTGATGTTCTTCACGCCCAGCGCCAGGAGCGAGAGGAGGACGGCCACGGCCTTCTGCTCGAACCACGAGACGACCAGCGTCAGCGGCAGGTCGTTGACCGAGCAGTTCAGCGCCTCGGCCAGACCGATGGCCACCTTGATGGCCCCGTAGGCGTTGTTGCACTGGCCCATGTCCAAGAGCCGCGGCAGTCCGAGGAGCTCACCGTATTCGTTGTCCCGAATGCGATATTTGCCGCAGCCGAGGGTGAGAATGAAGGAGTCGGGCGGGGTGGCCTGGGCGTACTCGCTGAAATAGTTCCGTCCCGGCTCGGCGCCGTCGCAGCCGCCGATGACGAAGAAGCGGCTGATCTTCCCTTCGGCGACGGCCTTGAGGATCGCATCGGCCATCCCCAGGATCACGCTGTGGTGGAAGCCGATCGTGGAGGTCTTGCCCGGCTGGTCGGTCAACGGCGGGCACTCCTTGGCCTGGGCGACCACGGCGGAGAAGTCTCCGTCGGGGATGCGCTTGCCCCCCGGAACCGCGGTGCAGCGGGTGGAGTAGATGCGGTCGGCATACGTGGCCGGGGGAATCAGCACGCAATTCGTCGTGGCCACCACCGGCCCGGAAAACTGGGCGAATTCCTTCTTCTGCTTCTGCCATGCCCCGCCGAAGTGCCCGGCGAGATTGGGATGCTCGCGGAGCTTGGGGTACATGTGGCCGGGGAGCATCTCGCCGTGGGTGTAGACCTGGATGTCCGTGCCCGCGCACTGATCGAGCAGCTCTTCCAGATCCCTCAAGTCGTGACCCGTGACCAGGATACCCGGGCCGGCCTTGGTCCCCTCGAAGACCTGCGAGGGCGACGGCTGCCCGTAACGGCGGACGTGCCCCTCGTCGAGCATCTCCATGACCCGCAGGTTCTGCCGCCCACACTCGAGGACCAGCTCCACGTGGGCGTCGAGGTCGAAGTTGACGTTCGTCATGGTGGCGAAGAGGCCTTCTTCCACAAAGGCGTCGACTGCCTCGTCGACCATTCCCAGACGCCGGGCGTGGTGGGCATAGGCAGCCATCCCCTTCAACCCGTAGAGCAGCGTCTCCTGGAGCGACTGGATGTCGGCATTCTTTCCGCAGATGCCCGGGCTGTTGACGCACGCGATACCGGCGGCAGTCTGTTCACACTGGTTGCAGAACATAAATGAACCTCCTCTTGGGTGTTCAGCCCCGTCCATTGGGGGCAGATTTGGGGTGTCTTTCGGCCGCGTAGTCGAGTAGGCTCGGCGTCGGGCCTTCTGCCGAGGGGGGCACGGCAGGATCATGCACGTTGGCAATCGCATCTGCCACACCGGGCCCATTTCCCTGGCGTCGTTTCTGTAGGATAGGCGAGGCCCTTGCAAGCCGCCTTGATCTGGGTCAAGCTGGGTTGAGAAAAATCGCCGACTGCTCGTCCCGGGCCGAGCGCCTGCCCGGTACGAGGCGCGAATCGCCGATTCCCAGCCACCGCGGTGCCGGACGAAAGCGTCCGGCATGCCGGCTTCCCTCTACCCATTACGGGTTCGGCGATTTCGCTGTGGCGGACCCATCACCGATTCCGTTGGAGAAGCCCCCTTGTCGGAAAACGTCATCGACATTCTGCACAACTGCCCCATGCTCGCCCGGGTGCCCGACGATGCCTTCGGCCGCCTGGTGACCATGGCGCGGCTCTGCCGGTTCGAGCGGGACGCCGTCATTTTCCGGCAGGGCGACGCCTGCCCCGGCGCCTACATCGTCGGCAGCGGGCTGGTGCGGGTCTTCAAGACGGCTCCGAACGGCAAGGAGCATGTCCTCCACATGGTCGGACCCGGGCAGACCTTCGCCGAGGTGGCGGCCATGGGCAACTTCGAGGTTCCCGCCAACGCGGCGGCCATCGCCCCGACCACCTGCGTCCTGTTACCGCTGGACCGCCTCCAGCGGGCCCTCCACGAGGACCATGCCCTCTGTTTGGGGATGATGACGGGCATGACTCTCTGGGTGCGGCATCTGGTCAACCTCATGGAAGACATCGTCCTCCGCGATGCCGCCGGTCGCCTGGCCCGCTTCCTGCTCGACTGCGAGGCCAACGGCCGTGGAATCGTGGAGCTGCCCACCCTGAAGCGGCACCTGGCCAACCACCTCAATCTCACCAGCGAGACCTTCTCCCGCACCTTCCGCCGCCTCACCGATGCCCATCTCATCGCCCCCGAGGGCGACAACCGAGTAACCTTGCTGGACCGGGAGAAACTCGAGCGGGTTGCCGCCGGACGGTTTCCTCGTCTCTGATTGCTGGTGGTCCCGGTCGGTCGGCGTGT
The DNA here is from genome assembly GCA_007119795.1 of Planctomycetales bacterium. The sequence goes on from SKOZ01000048.1 coordinate 16,953, forward strand.
TTTTCCGGCAGTATCGTCGGGCACGATCAAGGCGATGCAAGCCAGTGCCACACCACGCCGTGAACCCTCCTGCCCACGGGTCCCTCGTGCGCCCTCCCTGGCTCCTAATGGGACGTGATGTGGTGCGCGGCACCGCACCGAGGCCTGTGCGGCGTACGCCTCTCGAACATGAGGAAAGGGAGAAAACGGAGAGGAGGAGGGATGGGCGGCCATAGGTTGCCGGAAGTGGTGTCCTGGCATGACCGTCCAACCCGACCGTCGCCGGTCGCCTCCTTCCCCTTCACCATTCTCTTCATCCTTCTCTGTTCTCTCGGTTCCCTCCTGTAAAGAGAATTCAATGAGGTAGAGGTCGTTGTTGCTTGAACAGGAGGGCACGCAGAACTCAAAGGAAAGGAGGGTAGCGGAGCCGAAATGCCCCCTTGCAGCGCCTCGCCGCCTGGCATTCTCCATCTTCTTCTCCCACGAACTCGGCTCTCTCTTGTGTCGTCGCACTCCCCCGGAAGATGGGGGTCATCTACGATTCACGGCGCTGCGTGCCACGATGTGCCGACGAGGGGACAAAAAAACCCTCCGCAGGCGGGGCAGGGACCTGCGGAGGGCAAATAGTCGCCCTCCACAGGCGGGGCAGGGACCTGCGGAGGGCTGAGTCTAAGGGTTACCCCCAGACATGCATGCATCATCACCATTTCCCTATCGCTTGGCAATTACTCCTTCGGGTGGTTGGTTGTTATTTTAAAGGTCCGGGCCGGATTGGCACACTACTGTTCCCATATCGAGCGGAGCTCGGCCACGTTCAACGAGACCGCCGTCGCATTTCCCCCTTCTGAAAAGACCGCCAGCGAGCGGTCATCTTCGGGAAAAATCATCCCCATAGGCATGTAGACCTGCCCGTCGTTGGCGAAAACCTCGATCGAGGTGCGGTCGACGAGCAACTCGAGGCGGATGCGGCCCTCGACCGCTGCCAACGGTGCCGTACGGTCGTTGCAGATAAGTGCCGCCTTGCCGGTGTCGTAGACGACGGGTACGCCGCGGATGCGGAAGCCGAACCGTTCCGTGCCGCCTAGGGCGAATTCGGCGCGGACGTGGAATAGTTCCCCTTCTATCCCTGCCAAGAGGTCGTTTTCGGGACCGACGGCGACGTCCTCCCAGGCGTGCCGCGTTTCGTGGAGCAGCGCGATCTCCTCGACCGGCTCGGCGAAGAGCCGCGGGCCTTCCTCGGTGGATCGCAGCGTGAGCACCACGGGGAAGTTCATCATCTGATTGAAGGGCATCCCCGGATGCGCCACCCGGCCCCATGCGATCTGGATGCGGCGTCCGTCCTCGGGAGGGATGTCGCTGAAGGTCTGCGAGGCGTAGAAGCAGTTTCCCCAGTTGAAGCGGTGTTTCCCCTCGTGCTGGGGCGTGAAGACACTGCCGTCGAAGTCTCCCAGGGCGTAGGCGCCGTCGGCGGCGTACACGACCCAGAGCGTTTCCGCTTCGTCGCCGTCCACCGCCAGCTCGAAGATCTCCGGGCACTCGTAGTAGCCTTCGATGTGGCTCTGGTACTCCCACCCCTTGAGATCGGCTGAGGTGTAGAAGGCGATGCACGGCTCGTCGTCGATCTCGCTGTACACGGCCATCACCCAGTGCCCGCCGGGCTCGTACCAGATGACCTTCGGGTCGCGGCCGCGGTGCTCCACTACGGGGTTCCCTTCGTAGTCGGTGAAGGTCCGCCCGCGGTCGTTGCTGTAGGCGAGCGCCTCGCCGCGGCCGGTGCTCGTGTAGGTGGCCACGATCACCTTCTCCTCGCCGGTCTGGAAGCCGGCCGTGTTATCCCAGTCGACGAGTGCCCCGCCGGAGAAGCACCAGTCCCCGTAGCGCTGCGGGTACAGGGCGATGGGGAGTTCCCGCCAGTGGACCAGGTCGGTGCTCACGGCGTGGCCCCAGTGCATGTTCCCCCACCGCCAGCCGTAGGGGTTATGCTGGTAGAAGAGGTGGTACTCGCCGTCGTAGTAGACTAGGCCGTTGGGGTCGTTGAGCCAGCCGCGGCGCGAGGTGAAGTGGAACTGCGGGCGGAGCGGCTCGCGGTACAGCTCGTCGGCACCGGGGACCTCGTCGTCCTGGCGGAGTGCGGCGAGCGCGGTGGAGTCGGCGGGCAGGCGATCGACGGCGACCACCAGCTCCTCGCCGGCGAATGGGGCCAGGTCGGCGAAGACCCAGAAATCGGCTTCGTCGGGGTCGAGGGCCAGCTCGATGTCGAACTCCCGCACGGTGGCCTCGTCGAGGCGGAATTCCATCCGCCGCATCGCGGCCCCATTCTCAACGGGCAGGTGCAGGTAGCGGCGTTCCACGACGAGGGCCCGCTCCGCGGGGGCCTCTTGGCGGCGGCGGTCGCTCTGCACGATGTGGTCGACGTTGATGTGCCCCCAGCCGCCGGTGGCCTGGTCGACGATCTCGATGACTGCCTGGCGCCCCTCGAACTCGGCCACGTTCCAGGTGTGCCAGTCGAGCCGCTCGCTGCCGCCGGGCTCGACGTTCGGGCCGGTGGCGGTGCGGACGATCTCGCCGTCGACGATCAGGTTGATGCAGGTCTTGCCCTCGTAGCCCCCGCCGCCGATGAGGAAGTTGATTTTCCGCCGTTCGATGGTCAGCGGCGGCGAGGTGAGCGTGCCCGTCGAGGCGTCGCCGCCGAAGAAGCTGTTCACCAGCCCCTCGCCCTTGTAGCCGGTTACGGGCATCTGCCCGGGGAGCGTGCCCCGCGCCGGCCCCGGCCCGAAGGCCGTGCCCGTCACCTCCCAGTCGCCGTAGGTCTCCCCTTCGAAGTCCTCCACGAGGATGTCCGGCCGCTCCTCGTCGACGACGACCGGATACACCGCCCCCCCGAAGACCAACCCCGCCGCCACCGCGGCGCCCCACAGGAACCTAACGCACAAAAGCGATTTCATCGGGAGGACTCCTTCGACTGGGTTGATAACGTACGCCCCGGCCTGATGAGGATGGACTTCTACGATAACCTCGCAGCCCTCCCACAGCCACCGGCCGCCGCACGCGGGGGATCAGTGCTCCGCCGCCAAGGCCTCCAGCAGCTCGGCGATCATCTCGGGGGTATGTCCGGCGCAGAGGCTGATCCGCAGGCAGGCTTCTCCTTCAGGAACGGTGGGGGGGCGAATGGCGGGGACGAAGAGCCCCCGCCGCTGCAAGGCCGCCGAGAGGGCCACTGCCCCTTCCGGGTCTCCCACGATCACGGGGATGATCTGGCTCGCCGAGCGGCCGGTATCCCATCCTTGGTCGGCCAGCGCGGCACGGAGGGCAGCCGCCGTTTCGAGCAGTTCCGCGGCCCGCCCGGGCTGGCTGGCGACGATCTCCACGGCGGCCGCGCCGGCCGTGGCCACGGCCGCCGGGGCGGCCGTGGAATAGATATAGGGGCGGGCGCGGTGCACCAGCCAATCGATCAGCCGGTGGCTCCCGGCGACGAAGCCCCCGCTGGACCCCAAGGCCTTGCTCAGCGTGCCCACGCGGACGTCCACCCGCTCCTCGACGCCCAGGTGTTCGGCGACCCCCCGGCCCCGGGCGCCGAAGACACCGGTGGCATGGGCCTCGTCGACCAGCAGCATGGCATCGAATTGCTCGGCGAGCCGGGCCAGTTCGGCCAGCGGTGCCAGGTCGCCATCCATGCTGAAAAGCGTATCGGTGACGATCAGCCGCCGCCGATAGGCGGAGCAGCGGGCCAGCAGGTGGGCCAGGCGGTCGGCGTCGCCGTGGGGATAGGCGCGGACGTCGGCCCGCGAGAGGCGGCAGCCGTCCCAGAGGCTGGCATGGTTCTTCGCATCGGCGAGGATCACGTCGCCCGGGCCGGCCAGGGCGGCTACGGCTCCCGAGTTCGCAGCAAAGCCGGAGGGGAAGAGCAGCGCCGCCTCGGTCCCCTCGAAGGCGGCCAGGCGCTCCTCGAGCCGGTGGTGCCCCTGAGCCCGCCCGGTGATCAGCGGGCTGGCGCCGGCCCCCCAGCCCTCGGCCTGCAGTGCCAGCGCCGCCGCCTGGGCCAGCCGTGGATCGCCGGCCAGGCCCAGGTAGTCGTTGGCGCCGAAGTTCACCAGCCGCTGGCGGCCGATATCGATCGCGGGTCCCTGCAGCCCGTAGCGGACGGCGAGCGCGCGGCGGAGGCCACTTTGCTCGATCGCGGCGAGCTCGTCATCGATCCACGCAATGGGCATCGATCACGCCACCGTCGGGTACTGCCAGGGGGCGCGGTACTCGCGCTCCAACAGGGCGCTGGCCTCCGGATCGCCGACGATCTCGTCCTTGGTGCCGTCCCATTCCACTGAGCGGCCCAGCTTCAAGGTGAGCATTCCCAGCAGGCTCATCACCGTGGACTGGTGGCCGTACTCGATGTCGCACACCGGTTTGCGGCCGGTCTTGATGCACTCGAGCATATCGGCCCAGAGCTCCTTGATATTCTGGTCGTCGGGCTTGTGGAGCGTGGGGGGCACGTGGATCTGCGGTTCGTGGCTGTTGCGGTCGTAGAAGGACCAGCCGTCCTGCCAGCCGAGGTGGAGCGTCCCCTCGGTGCCGTAGAAGTAACAGCCGACGTTGTGGTTTTCGGCACGGTTGGCGGCGTACTGGCGGTGCTCCCAGACGGCGGTGAAGTCGTCGAACTCAAAGGAGGCCACCTGGGTGTCGGGGGCGTCGGTGTTGTCGCGGCGGATGTGGCGGCCACCGGTGGAGAAGACCCGCTTGGGATACTTCTCGTCCATGATCCAGAGGATCTGGTCCATCCAGTGGATGCCCCAGTCGCCCAGGGTGCCGTTGGCAAAGTCGAGGAAGTTGCGGAAACCGCGGGGGTGGATGCGGCGGTTGAAGGGGACCAGGGGGGCGGGGCCGCACCACATGTCCCAGTCGAGCCCTTCCGGCGGATCGGAATCGGGCTCCGGCGTTCCCGGACCGCCGCCATAGTGGACGAAGGACCGGACCATCCCCACGGTGCCGAGCTTCCCCTCGCGGATGAAATCGCGGGCGGACATGTTGTGCGGCGAGACGCGGCGGTGCGTCCCCACCTGCACCACGCGGTCTGCCTCGCGGGCCGCCTGCACCATCGCCGTCCCCTCGCGGATCGTGTGGCTGATGGGCTTCTCCACGAAGACGTGGGCGCCGGCCTTCACGGCATCGATGGTGTTCAGCGGGTGCCAGTGATCCGGAGTGGCCACGATGACGATCTCGGGATTCTGCTCGTCGAGCATCTCCCGGTAGTCGCCATACGACTTGGGAGCCTTGCCGGTGAGCTCTTCCACCTGTTCCACCGCCGGGTCCAGGAGGTTGCGGTCCACGTCGGCCAAAGCCACCACGTCGGACTCCCCGGCGGCAATGGCCTCGCCGAGGATGTTCATCCCCCACCAGCCCGAGCCGATCAGCGCGGTGCGGTACTTCTTCAAACGGTTGGCACCGTGCACGGCGGGCGCGGCGAAGGCCAGGCTGCCGGCGGCGGAAGTGGCCAGGAAGCCTCGTCGACTGACGCTCATGAATACTCCTCCTCGTATCTTGCGTACGAACCAACGGATCGACTGCCACCCTTCGCCGAAGGGTCGTGGAATTCCCTTGACCATGACGGACCGGCCGCGGCCTGTCAAGCGCGGGAAGCCCTTCGGCGGGGTGGTCCGTTGTCAGTTGGCCGTTTTCAGTGGGAAGCGCGGGCGGGTGGCACGTCCCTTGAGTGACGCGAAGCGTCGCAACAAGGGCGTGGCTGTGCTCCAGTGAACCGCCCCAGTCTGCAGCCCCCCAAACCGCTGGTCGGATAGCCGCTCCGCCCCATTTACCCGTAACACCGGCGCGCGGGGGGACACGCCGAGGGGAGACGGGCGGCCCACTTCGGGTTCAGCTCCGCGAGGACTCGCGTTCTGTCAATACACGCAAAGAGGCGCTGGGCGGTTCCCCCTCTGCGGCACGCTCTGCCTCTGCGGCTTCGGTTGCAGAGCGTTTGTCCAGCAGGGGTGATTCCCGAGCGGCAGCGGCGGCCTCGCCGGCCAGTGCCGTCGCCAGGGCCACGGCGCCAAGCAGGGCCGCCAGCAGGACGACCAGGACGATGGTCGCGGCCGCCGGCGGGGCACCCAGCCACCGGAGCACGCCCATCGTTGCCGCCAGGCCCACCGTCCAAGCGAAGAGGGCCCCGAGGCCGAAGTGGAATCGCGGCGGGCGGCAGCGGCCCGCCGGCAGTGCGTTGCCCGGGTCGCCGGCCGGAGAGTCGCAGCGAGTCGAGGAGAAATGATCGTCGTTCATTGTTCCCACTCGCGGAAGCGCTCCACGGCGGCGAGGAGCTCGTTGCGCCGCTTCTCGAAGAGGGCGAAGATCGCCAGAATGCAGGCTCCCAGGACGATCCCGCAGACGTATAAGACCCACGTCCGCGCCCGGTCGACGGCGGCGTACTTGATCATCGTTCCCAGGACGACCATGAGGAACGTCGCTCCCAGGTAGAGGAAGGCGCGGACGCGGAGCACGATGCCGGCCAGGATTCCGGTTACGGAGAGGAGCATGAGCACCAGGGGCAGGTGCCACGACTCGCCGATGCCGGCAAGGAACATATCGGCCGTCGAGGAGACGTAGATCACACTCAATGCCATGTAGCGGATGCCTGCGCTCTGCGCGGAGGTGAGCCGCCGGTGGTTCACCAACTCGGCGACGAGCACGATCAGCGCCGGCGGGATGAGCCAGAGTTGGGGGTGCTCGACGAAGGCGATCTCCAGCCGGTGCCAGAGGACCCAGAGCCCGAGGTTCGCGGCCGCAATCGACAGCACCGCGAAGAGCACCGACCGCCGCGCATAGGCCATCACGCCATAGCCGACGGCCATCAGCAGCCAGGTAGCCGGGTTGGCGCCGGGAACAAACCAGAAGGCGACGGCGGGCACCAGCGGCAGCACGGCCGCTGTCCGCCAGAGGGGATCCGCCAGCACGGGCAAGCCGCGGCGATGGAACCACTCGCCCAACCCCGCCCCGGCGAAGGCCACCGTCATTACCAGCACCATCCAGTACCGTTCGATGAACCCCAGGCCGAAGAGCGCCGGCACGGTAATCCTCAGGTGCAGTCCCGCGAGGGCAAGGAGGATCTCGGCGGTGTAGACGTAGGCCGTCCTCCCGGCCATGCTCAGCCCCAGGGGGTCGCGGTGCGGAGCCACCGCCGCGGAGAGGCAGGCGACGGCCATCCCAACAAGCACCGCCAACACGGCGGCGATGGCCGGCAACGTCAGCGGAAAGGTCGCAGCGCCGGGATCGAAATGAGCCACCTCCTGGCCAAGCACCAGTGCCAGGGCGGCGGCGGAGAATGCGCCTGCTCCGGGGGCGAAGCGGTGGCCGGCCTCGCGCCATCCGCCGGTCGCGGGCAGCACCCCGCCGATGAGCCCGCCACAGACCACCGTGGCCAGGGCCGCCGCCGTGAGGATCGCGATCGTACGATGGAGCCAGGGCAGCGGGAGGGCGGTATCGATCGAGGCAAAGCCCACGGTCGCCGCCAGCAGCATCCCTGAAAGAAAAGCCCCCTGCTGCCAGGTCATCCGCGAAGCTGGCCAGCGATCGAGGCCGAAGTCCGCCGCGACCGCCCGCTCCGGATCCTCGCGGATCGATCCGGCCATGAACACGGTCGCCAGAAAGAGTGCCGTTAACCCTACCGGCCCGGCCCACCGCCCCAGGGCGAGCGTTCCGCCGGCGGAGAGCGCAGCCTTTTCGAACGCGGGGTCGATCGACACCCACACCGCCAGCACGGCCGCCAGCACGACCAGAGCCCACTGCCCCGGGCTGAACCAGGCGACTGGGGCTTCGGCTGCCGCAATCCGCATCCGCCGCAACGCCTCGCGGCCCGCGGAGACTCCCCGACCTGCCAGCGCCGCGGCCAGGATGAAACCGCTCAGTTCCAGCATCGCCGCCCAGGCGAGCTGGCGGGATTCCAGTCCGCGGGCATCCCAGGTTAGGGTCAACGCCACCAGTCCGACCGCGTACAGCCCGCACGGGGCCAGTGTCTCGCGGCGTTCCCAGAGCCCTACGGCAAAGGCCACCGCCACCAGACCGGCGGCCCACCAGGCCAGATGCGGAGGGATCTCGTGAGTCCCGCCGGTCAGGTTTCCGACGAGCTGGACGGCAGCGATGCCCACCAGCGCGAACAGGGCCGTCCAGACCGCAGCCCCGGCAAAGCCGAGCTGCTCTTCTTCCTCGTCGTCCCCGATTCGCTCCGGCAGAGCGATCGCCACCGCAGTCCACACCGCCGCCGCGGTCGCCAACCCGAAGACCCCCGCCAAGACCACAGCCGTCAAAGAGAGTGGCTGCCAGGAGAGTCCTACCAGCGCCGCGGCCACGGCGATCGACACTCCCGAAAGCCACACCAGTGCCGGAGCACGCTGCCACAGGGCCGAGAGCCCGCAGGCTACCGCCGCGAGCAGGACCGCCGTTGCCGGCGTCCAGGGACCGCGGGGGTCCTCCTGGCTATGACTAAGGGCGAAGACGAGTGTCGCCGTTGTCGTGCCGCCAACCCACGCCACGATGCTCGCCACCTCGATCCCATCTTTCCTATGCTCGCGGCCCCCGGTCGTCTCGGCCTCCCTCCCCGCGAGTTGGCCAACCCATGCCCACGGCGAACCCATACCGGCCTGCACGGCTGCGTTCCATCCCCATCCCACCCCCAGCAGCGCCGCCCCGGCCGCCGGCCAGCCGAGAAGCAGGAAGTGATAGGCCAGCCAAGCGGACTGGTCCCCGACGCCGTCGAGGTCGACGGCCATGGCGGCCACGAGTGTGGCGGCTCCGACAGCCAGCAACCCCACGGCGTCCAGGGCATTGCGGCGGGCGACGGCGGAGAGGTACCAGAGGGCACCGCCCACCGTCAGCAGCAGGGCGGTCCATCCCCCCGGACCACCCGTCTCGGCCAGCCACCGCGGCGGATCGGTGGGCCAAGCCAAAATGCCCACTACCGCTACGGCCAGCAGGGCAACCAACCCTGCCATGGGCAGGGCGTTCTGCACGCCCAGCAATGGGCTCTCACCCAGCGAGGGCCGACCGAGCCGGTAGATCCGCCCTCGGGCCGCTGTCCAGACCAGTCCTACTGACGCCGAGGCGATGACGTTTGCCTGCACGAGCCGTATCCACCAGCCGCCCAAGCCTTCGTCCTGGTGGAAGTGCCAGACGACCAGCGAGGCCCCGATGTTCACCCCCAGGGCCGCCGAAAAGGCCCAGGCCTCCCGCCGCTGCCAGAAGGCCATTGTGGCCCCGGCCGCGCTGGCCGTAGCCACGGCCAGGGCGGCGTAGAGCTTCTCGTCCGGCTGCTCGTGGAGGAAGGCCGCTTTCAACCCCAGGACCACGGCCGCCAGGCCGGCGAGCCGGACCCAGCGGGCTGCCATTTCCACCAGCCGCTGCGACGGGCCCAGCCCTTCGGGTAGCGTCAGGGCGCGGGCCATCCACCAGATCGTGGCCGCCACGCATACGCTATAGGAGGCCCAGCCGAGCATCAGGGCGCGGTAGCCCCATTCGGGCTCATAGCGTTGTACGGAGAGGGCTAGCATGGCGATCGCCGCCATCCCCGCCAGCCCGACCCCGTCGGCTGCGACCCAGCCATGCAGGAGACGCTGCCGCCATCCCACTGCCGCCGCCACGGCCGCGAAGGCCACCCATCCCAGCGGCGACCCCACCTCGACACCCAACGCCTGCGCGTGGGGGTGGAACAACGCCATCATCAACAACGCGGAGACGATCAGCAGCCCGATACCCACCAGCCCCATGACCAACTGGAGTGTCATGAGCGCCCGTGCCGAAGGGCGGCGGTCCTGCCATGCGGGCAGCCACTGCCGCGTCCCGAGCCAGGCCAGGGCCCACAGAGCGGCAGCGAGTGTCAGCGCCTGGACCCAGGCAACGGCGTGGGAAAAATCGAAGCGGATACCGTACGTTTCCAGTACCAGGGGATAACCGAGGGCCACGGCTCCCTTCGCAACCAGGCCTGCCGAGAAGGCATAGCCCGCCGACGACTCGCGGACCGCCAACGCCACCATCCCCGCGGCCACGGCCACGAGGGGAACGACGTACGAGACGTCCGCCGACAGCCGGCCGAACCAACCGCTTGGCACGCCCATGGGCAGGCCGCTCCATTGAATGGCCACTGCCACGACGGTCAGGATAAGGACGGGCGCCGCCATAACGGCCAAGGCCACTGCGTGGGCGGCGCGGGCCGACGGACCGGTCTCGATCCGCGCCCCCATCGCTGCTGCCCCCCGAGCCAAATGCCGGCGAGCGCACAGGCCTGCTGCCGCCAGTCCAAACGCCGCCGCCATCGACCAACGCAGCACGGATGCCGTCTCCGTCGCTGTGACGGAGGGCACCGCCAGCAGAACCGCCAGCGAGGCCAACAGGAGCAAGCCGGCCAGGGGTTCATTCTCACGGCCGCGATCCCAGGTCGACAGGCCCAAGGCAACCAGGGAAACGGCCCAGAGTGCCCACCCCTCCGCGCCCGCGGCCGCCAGCGCCCGTGCCGTCTGGGCGGGGGCGACCACGAAGCCGGCCAGTTCAGCACGCAAGCCGGGCAGGATGCAGAACGCGAGCAGGAATAGGTGTCCGACCACGACCGCGTGAAGGACGATCCGGTCCACGCCACCCCACGGCGGGTCGAGAAGGGCTCGCAAGATCCTTCTCCAGGAATCGACCTTGCTCGGCGTTGCGATCGTTGCCGGATCCCGGTGAGGCCGGCCGACTCCGATGCGGGCGGCCGCCCAAGCGAGAGAGAGGAGCGCCAGAGCGAGGCCGTAGCTCTGGGCCACGTGGGGTTCGATGAAAAGCCGGCGGAGCGTGAAGGTGGGATCACGTGCCGCCAACCAGGCAGTGACAGCGGCCAGAGCCGCCGCGACCAGCACTGCCTGCCCGGCTGCGAACCAGCGGGCCTCCCGCCAGGCGACCCCGCCGGCAAGCCAGAGCGCGGCCACCCACGCCAGCACGGCCGCGGAGGGCGTCGCCTGGCTCCACCCCTCCACGGCAACCGAGGCGAGCGTCGCCGCCGAGGTGATCAGACCGCTGTACCCCAGCGGGCCGACCACCACGGCCTGCAGTTCGCGCATGGACTCACCCGGAGTCGCCCGGCGCATGAAGCCGCCGAAGATGCCGCTGCCGATCAGGGCTGCCGCGGCGAGGGCCGCCGTGGCGTGAATCGCCAGACCGGTCGTCCAGGGGAGGGCAAAGGCTTGCGGCACGTAGAGGGCAGCGAGATAGACAAGACCGAGGAGTGCCAGGATCGAGCCGCCAAGGACCCGCTGCGGCGTGCGGTATAGCCATCCTAGTGCGAAGTGGATCGCCGCCAGGAGGGCCGCCGTCGCCAACGGCCAGACGGCGACCGGCTGCACGTCTCCGAAGTACCGCTGAACGGCGGCAAAGCCCGCCGCCATCGCAGCGACCAAAGCGACCGCCTCGCCGACTTGCAAGAGGGGCTCGCGGAAAACGGTCAGGGCGCGGACGAGGGGGATTCCATGGGCAGCTTGTCTGCTCGTGCCCGGCGCGATCAGGGCTCCCAGGGCCACGCCCACCGCCGCCTGGGCCGCCAGCACCGTGGACCAGTAGACTTCGACCTGCCCCGGGCTCGCCCACCACAGGGCCCACAAGGGCGCGGCGGCCAGCAGGCCGAGGCCGCCGTAGGCAAATCGGCTGCTCCGCCAGCGGGCCGCGAGGGCCAGGCTGCCGCCGCCGTAGACGCCGTAGAGAATGGCTGCCCGCAGCGCGTCGCCCGCTCCCTGCAGATAGCCGTGGAAGGTCACCAGCACCAGACCCGTTAGAGCCGCCACACCGGCACCGAGGGCGAACACGTTCCCGTGCCGCCTCCGCCCGCGGCGGGCGAGGACTTCGGCCGCTGCGGCGAGGGCGAGGAAGAAGCCGCTCAGGGCCGTCCCGCTGCGGGCGCTCGCGGCCAGGCGCAGGGTCTCCCAGTGCAACTCGCCGCGAGCGAGGCCGCTGAAGTCGTGGGAGAGCCCGTGGAAGGCTGCCAGATAGGCGATTCCCAGGCAAGCGATCGCTCCGCCGTGCACGGCGGGTAAGCGGTACCGGAAAGCGGCGAAGAGGAGCACTGCGGCGTTCACCGCGCCGATCCCCGCCAGGGCCATGGGGTGCGGCCAGGCCAGGGCCACCGAAGCCACGGCGAGCATCGCCCCGAGCAGGGCCACTGCCGTGGTCGTCGTCCGCCAGGCGGCCTCGACCGGCGGCTGGAGGTATCGCGTCCGCGAAAGCCCGGCCAGCGTGAAAGGGATTGCCGCTATCGCGGCAGGCAGGGCCAAGAGGTCGAGCGCGCCTTCCCAGGGGAGGCTGCGGCGGGCCTGGGCGACGAGCAGCCCCACGGCTACGGCGGCGGCGAAGAATCCGGTCCCCAAGGCGATCAACGTCGCCCCCACGTCGGCCGGTGTGAAGCGGCCGGCAGGCGCCGCCGAGGAGGCAGGTGGCGCCGTCGGGCCGTCGGCGGCCGCCGATCTTCGGGCCTCCCGCGCAGGAAGGGGGAGAAGGTGCCAGGCCAGCGCCGCTGCGAAGACGAACGCCGGTACACAAGCCATACCGCCCAGCGCCCATGCCGCGGACCGGGCTTCCATCCGACCGGCCAGCCAGGCGGGATCGCTGAGGCGTGCCAGGACGAGCAGGAGGGCCGAGTTCCCTACGACGGCAGCCACCATCGGCCAGTGCCCCTTGGGTACGAGCACGCGCCCGGCCCGTTCCACGAGAAGAAGGAAGACGCCCAGCGAGACCAGCTCGGTCCAGAGCGTGAGAAGCGACCACTCCTCGCGCGACACGCCCGCCATGGCCAGCAGATTCAGCGGCACCAGCAGCGTGGCGATGGTCAGCAACCCGCGGCTGGTCGATTCCAGCCGCCAGCGGTGGTGGGCATACAGCCCCATCCCGAAGACGGCCGAGGAGACGACCACGAAGATGAGGAACTGGAAGTGGGGGATGCGGTCCAGCGTCTCCCAGAGACTGACCACCAGTGCCACCGAGGAACAGACGATCAGCAGCCCGCCGACGATCTCACCCCAGTGGATGTTCCGCTCCTCCATGAAGGCGGCCAAGGTCTCGGCCAGGGTCCGCCGCGGAGGCGTCGGTCTGGGAGCAGCCGGCGGCTGGCCGGCCGGTGAAGGGGGTAGCCCCGCCGGCTCGTCCCGCTGCAATTCCCTTTCCGACGTGCCCCCTCCGATCGCGGGTCCTGCTGGTGGTTCGTCCTGCGGCGCGCTGCCGTCGTCCCGGTCATGCATAGGGGGTTGGGGGGGGCGCGGCGGCGGTTCCACCACCGTTGCTGCCACGATCGGCGCCGCCTGCGACTGCGGCACCTCCCCGGCAGGACGAACATGGCTGTCCGTCACCACAGCCGGCTCGACGCCCCTTGGGCTTCCCGTCATGTCGAGGCGGCGCCGCTGGGCCAGCCGGTGCAGCTTCTCTTGATCGGCGCCCTCGATCAGTCCCTTCTCGGCGAGGCGCCGTACCTCGCGCGAGAAGGCCCTGATATCCTCGATCTCCCGGCGTTGCGGGGATTGGCGGTCGTGCCCGCACCACTCGCAGGACTGGCCGGCTCTCCGGCTCCAATTACCGCAGAATGGGCATTCCCGCCCTGGGTCGCGCTGCACGGTCCCGAAACGAAACCAGCGGACCATGCCGGCCAAGAGCGAATAGATCAGGTGCCCGCTCACCACCCAGATGGTCAGAAAAGCGGCCAGGACGGCCAGAATCGTAACGGCCTCGAGCGGGTCCAACAACATCGGATCAGGCCTTGCGGTAACGGCTGGGCATCGTTCCGTTCCGATCGCATACTCTGGCCGCCGGCCGCCGTCGTGCTGGTCTCTCCAGCGAAAGCCGGCCGAGTGCCGCGGGCGCGCCCGTGGAGACGAGCACCTGCTGAGGATCAAGGCTCGATCCCCGTGCCAATATAACGCGCCACCGCTGGAGACGCCCGCAAATGGGGGTTAAGAGCAAGCCGGAAAGGTGCTGCCCGTCCGCTTCAGGCCTGCTGAGATGGGACTCTCATGAGTTAGCCGCTTTGGGAGCTTCCAAGGCCAAGCGGAGGCAGAGTGGAGTGCCGGGGAGAAGGAAGAGCAATCGTGAATTCGCGTTGCCTCGTCTGCGACTCCTGCCGGGGACGGTGAGCTGTTGACCGGAGCCTCCAGCGGCGCCGATTCAGTGGTCTGAGGTGGCCTCTTCCGATAACGCAGCCTTCCGATTCAGGTCCACCCGTATCGATAGCCGCGCCGATGCTACGCCCAACTTCAGTCGTGGATTGAAGGTCCGCGACTGCTGCAAAACCGCCAGCCGCGGCAGACTCGCCTCCGTTCCGATTTGTCCAATTGCTCGCAGACAGTGGCGGCCAAGCTCCTCGTCCAAGTTTGGGTCTTCCAAGGCAGCAAGCAATGCCTGCTCACCGTGGCTCCCCAGATCGCGGAGGGCACGGGCGGCATAGTCGTAGCTTTCCCGGAGCCGCGGCACCAACATGGTCGCCACCTCCGGATCATCCGTCGTACCCAGAATCGCAAAGGCCTTTCTTTGCACGACGACGTCGGCATGCGAGGTAAGCTCGAAGACTCGGCGGCGCGCCGGGGGAATGTACCATCGGGCGACTACGTCCATGGCACCATTTCTCGTCCACACATCGTCCACGAGGGGAAAGACAGTGCGCAGCACTTCGACGGTGAGGTCGGGCACAGGTTCAACCTTGAGCAGGTCCTTGAGGCCGCTGTCGACGAGACCAGCGTGTCCCTCCCGGATCTTCCGCAGCGCCGCGGCCACATGCTGGGAAGCGGTGAGCTCAGCCCCCTCGCCGCGCTGCCGGATGGCCTGCATGGTCTCATGCAAATCTCGCTCGTCGACCGGGTCGGACAGGGATCTGGTTTGCAGCAGATGATCGTGGCTTGCTGCTCCTCCCACGTCCGCCAAGAGCAGAAGAATGTTGCGCCGTGCCCACTCGTCCTCCGAGCGATCGAGCAAAGCCAGCAGGTGCGGTTCTGACTGCGCGCCGAAACGGCGGAGCGCATCGCCAACCTTCAACTCCCCTGTCGGGCTCTCCAGCATTTGCACCAGAGGCTCGATGGCGCGGGGATCATCGCGCTGGGCAAGCGCCAAGGCCGCATCGACGCGAATCGAGGAGTCATCGTCGTAGAGTATGGAGGCCAGAAAATCGTTCAAGTCATCGCCCCCTAAGGCCATCAAAGCCCTAATGGCTTCGCCCCTGTCGTGCTGCGGCCCCTGCACGGCAATCCGGCGCAGCTCCACTTCGACTCCGCCGCGAAGCGCTCCCAACTCGACGCTCTCGAGCAGCGAGAACGCTCGCACCTTGGGCCCAGACCGCAGGTCCTCGAGTATCTGCTCGGGGGAGTTCCTTTCCTCGCGCTGAGCGGCCAGCCGGGCTTCCGCCCTCGCCTTGAAATCGACGAAGAGGTTCGGATCGAGGACGATCGATACGAGCCGCCGCTGGAGGTCCACGCCGACGTGGGAACCGATCGCCAACTCGCCCGGGAGCTGTTCGATGCTCCGCACGTTCAGCAGGTGGAATGTGGCAGGAGCGTTCGGGATCGGCCGATGCTGGACCTGGAGTTGCGGCGCCCGTTTCCCGATATGCTCGATCAACCGCGGGACCATCTCGGCGCCGGCCTCGTGGACTACCAGGAGCACCGCTTCGGGCGGGACCTCCCCGATTTCCAGTCCCACCATCCGAGGGATCTCGGGCGCCCGCCGCGTCAGGGAAGGTGGCGGGCGCGGTCCGCCTCGTTGGGCACTCAAGTCGTGCCCCTCCAGGCTGGCCCGAATCCGGACGATCCGCCTGGTGGCTTCCACCTCATACTCGCCCAGATCGAGGGCACGGGCGAACTGATCCAGGTCGGTGACCGGGGCGGCGTAAGTGACTGCCCGCTCCCCTTGCCAGTGGCTGAACCGCTCCAACCGCCCACCTGTGCGTCCCAGGCGGTCGTGCAACAGCCGGTTGTATTGGGCTGGGAAGGGCTCGACCACCAGCGCCACGACCGCGTCGGGCCCGTACTTGGCGACCAGGTGGCTGACTGTCTCCCTCGGAGTCGCCTGCGCGAACTCCGCTCCCTCCCGGCTGGAAAGCGCCCCGGCGACCTCGACGGGAGAGATCACATAGGGCTCCGTGGCAGGGGCAACGACCGATTCCGAGGTGCCGTCGGTCGGCTGCGAGCACCCCACAACTGCCAGGGCCACGGCCAAGGCGACCGCTCCTCGGACGAGCCGGTTCGCACGCGCTGCGCATTTCGCGCCGCCGGCCGGCTGTGTCAGAAGGAATCCCCGCGGCGGTGCGCACGAGCTACCCGCCGCCCGATTGAAAGAGTTCCCCATCTTGCCCGCTCCCTTAGAGTCAGCCGCAGGAACCGCCGCAAGACAGGTTAGCCACCAGTCCACAGAGCGTCAAGCCAGCGGCGGGACAGCCTCTAAGCGATCAGTCGCGGCCGCGGCGGGGCGCCGAGGCACCAGGGGCCCTCCGACCGGCTGGTTTCCGGCAACCCTGAGGGCAGCGGCGCGCCGGCGCGGAAGAGACGCTGCTGTTCGGCCCGGCGCTTCTTCGACTCCGCCCAGGTTTCAGCCTCAATTGTGAGCTGGTTGAGAAGCGTCTCGACCCGTTGCCGGTAGTCCTCCAGTGCGGCGCGGTCCAGGCCGGGGGGGACGTGAATCGGCCTGCTGGTAACGGCTCGGGCCCGCGAGTAGGGCTTGGGGATGGCGAAGCGGTCCCAGCTATGGACCCGCCAGGGCCGGTCGTAGCCGAAACCCATGGCCACCAGCGGCAGCCCGAGGCGCGACGCCAGATAGACGCACCCCGGCGCGAGATGGCGGCGCGGTCCGCGCGGTCCGTCCGGAGTGATCGTCAGGTGCATGCGGCGGCTGCGGCGGAGCATCTGCCGCAGGGCCGCCACCCCCCCGCGGGCCGTAGAGCCGCGGATGAAGTCGAATCCCAGGTGGTAGGCGCCGCGGGCGAGGATTTCCGCATCGCGGTGTCGGCTGAGTAGCATCGTGAAGTTGCATCGCCCGCGGAGGAAGATGGGCATGGCGATGTACTCGTGCCAGAAAATGTAGATCTTCTGGCCCTGGCACTCCGGAAAGATCGGGTCGATCGCCGCGTCGTGGTAGACGACCTTATAGTCGAGCGTAGCCATCCAGGCGCGGAGGGCGCCGGAGGCCAAGAGTCCGCCCAGCTTGTGCAGCAGTGGATTGGAGATCCGCATATGCCCTACAATGCTTCTTCGGGCCATTCGCCGGAGAAGACCTCCACGGCGGGCCCGGTCATATAGACGTGGTTGTCTTCGCCCCAACGGAGCTCCAAGTCGCCTCCGGGCAGATGCGTTAGAAGCTCCCGCCCCGTCCGCCCGCACAGCACTCCTGCCACACAGACGGCGCTGGCTCCGGTGCCGCAGGCAAGCGTTTCCCCCGAGCCGCGCTCCCAGACCCGCACGCGGACCTCGCGAGGCGAGAGCACCTCGACGAACTCCGCGTTCACCCGCTGCGGGAAGTGCGGATCCCGTTCCAGCTCCGGTCCCAGCCCCAGCACCCATTCGTCGCTCAACCGGTCCACGTAGGTGACGCAGTGGGGGTTTCCCATGGAGACACAGGTTAGCCGCAACACCCTTCCGGCGACGTTGAGTTCGGCGTCGACCACCGGGTCGCCCGGAAGGGTGGTGGGGATGCGGGCGGCTTCGAGCACGGGCTCTCCCATGTCGACGCGGACCCTGGCCGCGTGCCCTCCCTCGACGGAAAGCTCCAGGTCGAGAACCCCCGCGGCCGTCTCGATTCGCAGCGAGCGCCGCGGGGCGATGCCGTGATCGTGGACGTACTTGGCCGCGCAGCGGATGCCGTTACCGCACATTTCGGCCTCGGAGCCGTCGGCGTTGAACATCCGCATGCGGGCGTCGGCCGTTTCCGAAGGGAGGATGAGAATCAGGCCGTCGCCGCCGACGCCGAAATGGCGGTCGGCAATCCTCCTGGCCAGGGCCGCCGGGTCGCGCGGTGCCGGCTGCGCGAAGCAGTCGAGATAGACGTAGTCATTTCCCGCCCCGTGCATCTTGGTGAACTGCATGGCCGCCGCCCGACGCTACCGCCAGTCCTCGCCGAAGGGCCCCGCGGCCCTCAAATAACGGGATTATTGTATGCCGGATGCGGCGGGCTCGCCAGTGCTGCCGGCCGGCTCATCCGCCGCGTAGAACCGCCGGGCGACCTCTTCGGCGTGGAAGAGGAGCCATTCGGAGCGGGTGTAGATGGCGTGGCCCGCGAAGTGCTCGCCGATGTCTCCCTGCGCGGGCCCATAGTCGACCAGGAGGGTCTCGCCCTCCGCGGGCACGGCGGGTCCGGTGGCCGGGGGGTGGGGGGGGTCGATGCGGAGGATCCTCTTCAGGCGGCGTTCGGCCATCCGGCTTCGCCAGGCGAAGACGCTCGGGGCCGGTTCGCAGGAGCCGCCCGCGTACCGTTGATAATAGTCCCCCCCCCGCGCGGCCAACACGTCTTCGATCGGTGGCGCGGCCGCCGGTTCCTCCGGCAGATCCGCTTCCCGGCGGGGTTTCGCGCGGCGGTGGATGAAATGCATGAGCCGCCGGCTTCCCTGTGGATGCCAGCCGTAGCGGACCGGCGTACCGAAGGTGACGATGTCCACGGCTGCCGCCAGGCGGCGGCGCTGGGCGTCGTCGAGGAGCACCTCGCAGACGCGCTGCCAGACGGGGATGTCGACGCAACCGACGAGGGGCCACCGGTAATAGATGCCCGCGGCCGCGAAGAAACGCGTGATTCGCTCCCGGTCGCCGCCGAGCAGGGCAGTGAGCAGCGCGAAGACGTTGCCCGCGTGCCCGTGCCCCCAGAGAAGCACTTGACCACCGCACTCGAGCGAATGGCCGAGCACCGCATCGACCAAGCGCACGGCGCCGTCGGCCCGCGCGATGTGATGGTTCTCGCTCCACCAGGTGAAGCGGCGAACGTCGATCGGCGTGCTCCCCCGCGGGTTGACGGCTGCGCGGAAGCGGGCCACGTACTGTTCGGAGTACTCCGCCGTGCTCCCCACCAGGCGGCTCACGATCCCGGCGATTGCCCGCCGTCCCGCCGCCCCCGCCGATTCGCTCCGCCGTGCCAGGGTGAGAAGCACCTCGGCTACCTCGGGGCCGAGCAGTCCGCCGTCGAGGACGAAGACGGCCGAGACCCCGGCCGCTCGCAGCCGGCGGCCCACGACAAGCATCCGCTGCCGAAAGGCCTCACTGCCGACGGGCGGAAACCCGCCGGGTTGCAGCGGTGCCCGCCGAGAAGTGGGGGGCGTGGCCGTGCCCGCTACTCGAATGCGGCTCTCTCGATGCATGGCTGGCTTTCCCGGAATCGATGCGATGAACGGCAACGTCCAGGGGCTTCAGACCCAGCGTCGCCGACCAGGTTTCAAAGGGCCGGCCGCCCCGCTCGTCTCCCTGGTAGAAGGCCAGGCAGCCGATCGTCTCGGCACCCACGAACTCCGCCGCGCGTCCGGTGACCTGCGTGGGCCTGTAGACCCGCCGCCAGGTCCCGGCGTTGAAGTAGATCTGGCTGAGCACGAAAGCCTCGGCGTGGCTGGCCTCCAGGGGGAGGCACTCCGCCTGGTGTGTATGGCCGAAGACGACGTGGCGGGCGCGGCGGTTGCGGAAGTCGGGCTCGGCCAGGGCGTGGGAAACGTAGGAGGGAGCTGCCGCTCCGCGGAGATCTGCCAGCCAGGCGGCGTTGGCCGCGGCCCAATCGCCCCGCGGCCGGTGCCCGAAGGCCAGTGCCCGCCGCAGCGCGTCGGCCAGTCCAGGGAGTCGCCCCGGCCCCGCGCGGCCGACGAAGTCGAGGGCCAGTAGATCCTCGACCAGCCCGTCCCAGACTGCTTTCAGCCGGCGCCGCTGCGCCGGCTGCGGGCATGTCCGCTCCAGCACCCCTTCGAGCCAGGCCGGCATCATCGCCAGGGGGTGGACGTGGTCCAGTTCGCGGATGGCCGCGACGGCCGCAGCAGGCAGCTCTTCGGCCAGGGCCTGCTCGATCTCGACGGCGAAGCGGACGGCCAACTCGATGACCAGGGCGTCGGTCAGGCTGGCCGTGCCGCGGTCCTCTTCGAAAGCCAGGGGATCAAAGCAGTCGCCGTGACGCGCCGCCACCTTGTGCCGTCTCATGGCGGCCAGCAACTCGTCGGCGTCGGTCATCTCGTGGGGAAACGGCTGCTCTCCGCGCCCGCGGAGCCCCAGGGCGCGTACCACCAAGGTGCGCGCCTCGGCAAAAGACGCCCCGGGAACGTGCAGGAACCAGTCGTGGTCGCCCACCAGATAGTGGAGCCGCACTGCCACCGGATGCTCTTCGCTGGTCGCCGCGGGCCGGCCGGCGCGCAACCCCGGCGGGACGCGAAGCCCCCCTTCCGCCGCCAGAGCCCGCAGTTCCGACAGCGCCGCTTCGTTGTGGGCCAGAAGTTCGGCCGTGATCCGCGACACCTGTTCCGCCAACTCCTCGGGGTGCGACCGGTCCCAGGGGCGCACGTCGCCCCCGGCGGTCCACCGCGACGAGTGGAGCAGGTCGAGCACGTCGCCCAGCAAGACGATGTCGACTTGCTCGACGGGCCGGTAACCCCCGTCGCACCGCCACGACGCGGCCTCGGCCATCGCTCGCAACTGCCCCACAAACCGGCGCACCGCTTCCGGGGAAACCGTCTCGCTGACGGTGCCGTCGGTCAAGTGCAGGTCGCTGACGATAACGAGCATGGCGCAAATCCTCCGCGCCGCGGTCTCCGAACCGGATGCCACGTATTTTGGCTTATCGGCGCCGGGTGATAACGGACATGAGGCTTGTTTGGCCTGTAACCCTCCCGTCGACCCCCAGGCAGCACCGCGAGCGGCGCGGTGCCGCGAAACGCGCCGCTCCCGCGGCGGCGCCCATCGCTCCCCCGCGAGGACCCTCCGAGGGACGGGCTATCCGGGCAATCGCCTCTTTTCGCGTGACGCGGGCCGCGGCGTGCTCTACAATTGCGGGAAGGGCCCGCTGGCTCGGGCGCGTCGAACGCCCCGTTCGGACTCCAAGGGACGGGCCGAAGAGGCCTCTAATATCGACAGCTTCGGCCGTGGAAAAAGCCCTCTTCTCGATCTCCTGTACGACCTGCCAAGCCCGGCTCCTCGTCCGCGAGGCCTCGGCCATCGGGCAGATTCTCACCTGCCCGAAGTGCGAGAGCTTCGTCCAGGTGACTCCTCCCCCCGATTGGGAGGGTCCAGGACCGACGGACCCGAGCCCCGCCGCCGCGCAGTCGCCTGCCGACACGTCCTCTGCTCCCTCCGGCGGTGCTCCCTCAGGCACCTCCGAAACGCGGGACGCCCAACCGAAGCGGACGGCTCCGATAGCCGCACCCGATAAACGGGTCCGGCCTGCGGCCCAGGACCAACGCGTCGAAGAAGACGGAGCGGCGCCCATTGCGGCTGCGGCCTCGCCCAGGGAAGACGAATCGCCCTGGTCGGACGAACCGCTTACCGGCGAGCTGTCGCCTTCGGGCAGGGCATCCTCTTGGCGCGCAGCCCGAGCGCGCCGCGGACCACCTCCCCTACCTCCGGGTGTGGCGGTCGGTGCCTCGGTTCCCGCTCCGGTCTGGGCTTCGCCAGCCGAGCTTCGCTGGCGGCGGCTGCGGTGGGCACTGGTCGGCTCGGCCGTCGCAGGGATCGTCGTCGCCGTGTTGTGGGCGACCGTCGCCACCCGCGGGCGGCATCGTCCCCATCCGCCCACGACGGGCCAGACGGGTGAGAATGTGGCCCAGTCCGCGGTCCCGTCGCCGGCAAAGCACTTCGCCGCCCGCCGCTGGCTCCCGGCTTCCACCCGCCTCTACGGGGAAGTTCACCTGGCATCCCTTGCCGGGCGGACCGGCATCGAGCCGCTCTGGGACCTCACGGAGGACATGTATGGACCGTCGGTGGGCCGGCTTCTGGCGGCGTTCGATCTCTCCTACGGGGATATGGAGCGCCTCGCTTTCGCCTCGCTCGATCTGGCGACCTGGCACGAGTCGTGCGTTTACCTGGTGCAACTACGGGACCCCGAGACCGAGTCGCGGCTGACCGCCTTGGGCGAGCCGGAGGGCGAAGGGGGGGCGTGGTTCGGGGCGACGCTCCGCCGGATGCCGAGCGGACCGTGGCCGCACCCCTTCGCGGTAATCGAGGGAGTGGGGCTGGTCACCGGCCCGGCTGACCTGCTCACCGAGTTGGACGCGCCCCCGGGCCCGTTGCTCAGCGATCCGTTGACTCGGCTGCTGGCCAACGCTCCGCCGGAGGCGGACCTCGTGCTGATGGCCGACCTTTCCTCCGCCCGCGCGGCGGGATGGCCCTTGCCGGAGGCCCTCTGGGATTGTTGGCCGGCAGGAGCAGTTCCCTACCGCGCCCTTTGGGAGGTGGCCCGCGGCGCCGCCTTGCTGGTCGATTGGGAGCAGGGTCTCCAGGGCCAGCTCGCCGTGGTCTGCGACGACGCCGCGGTGGCTGCGGCCGCTACAGCTTCCCTCACGGAGCTTGTGGCAGCGGCCCGCGAGTCGGTCCCTCGGGTCCGCGAGGCGGCTGCCGGGCAAGGAGGCGACGGCCAGCTCGCGCTTCCCGAGTCGGCGGTGGCCCACTACGGCGCCCTGCTCGACGAATTGATGGTGCTGCTGGCCGCAGCCCGTTGGGACGCCATCGAGGAGACCGTTTGGCTGCGGACGGAGTCGGCGACCGATCTCTCCGTCCTCGCCTCGCTGTTCGGGGAGGGCCTGGAACCCCTGGTGGCCGACTGGCAGGCTGCTGCCCTGGCAGTCGACGAAGAACGGGTGGCCGCCATCCTCGCCGCCTTGGCGGACTACGGTTCCCGGCACGGGCATTTGCCCCAAGGAGCCGCTGGTGGGTCCCTGGTCAAGCCCGAAACGCGGTTGAGTTGGATCGCCGCCCTCCTCCCGCACCTCGGCCGTGCCGAGTGGCACGATGAGCTCCAGTTTGCCTACCCCTGGGACAGCCGTGAGAATCGCGCGGTCACGGCGCGGCCGCTGCCGGAGGTGGTCAACCCCGCCTTGGGACCGAGCACGACCGACGAGGGCTTCCCGGTAACACATTACGTGGGGGTGGCGGGCTTTGGCGCCGATGCCGCCTCGCTGCCTGCGAGCGATCCGCGGGCAGGCGTCTTCGGCCACGGCCGGCAGGTCCGGCCCACGGACATCGCGGACGGGGCCTCGAACACCATAGCCATCCTGGGCCTGGAAGACCGGCTCGGTCCCTGGGGTTCCGGTGGCGAAGCGACCGTCCGCTCCCTGACCGCCCCCCCGTACGTTCGCGGACCCGACGGCTTCGGAAGCGGCCAGCCTCACGGCATGCTCGCCGGCATGGCCGACGGCTCCATGCGATTTATTTCCAAGGACGTTGACCCCCGCGTACTCGAGCAATTGGCGACACTCCAGGGCGGCAGCCAGCTCGACGCGGCCCTCGTGCTCCGTGACCCCCGCGAGCCCCCGGAACGCGAGGCGGCCGAGGACGACTCCGAAGCAGCGCCCGAACCGTCCGAGGACGTCGACGCCCTGGCCGAAGCCGTCGAGGAACCCATCGAGGGCGATGACCTCCCCTCCCCGGAGCTGCGTCCCGCGACGGTGGACGTCCTCGAGCGGCTCGACGACCCCATCGCCGATATCGAGATCCGCGCCGCTACGCTCGGCGAGGCAGTCCGATTTCTCTCCGAGTTGAGCACCATTGCCGTAACCTTCGACGCCGACGCCCTGGCCCATCTCGGCGTACGGTTGGACGCACCGGTGCGCGTTCACCTCGAGGAGACGACCGTCGGCGACGTGTTGTCGGCGGTGCTGAATCCCCATGGGCTCGACTACGCGGTCGACGCGGGCCATCTGATGGTCGGCGATCCCGTGGCGCTCGACGGGGAGCCTCTTGCCGTCCGCTACACGGTCTCGGATCTCGCCCGCGACGCCGCCGCACTCGAGGAGCTCGAAGACATGATCCGGGCGCTGGTGGCCCCCTCGAGTTGGGACTCGGAGGGGGGGACCGGAAAGGTGACGGTGAACGACGGTGCGATCGTCGTCGAGCAACGGCCCACCGTCCATTACGAGGTGATCGCCTTCTGCGAGCGGCTGCGCCTGGCTCGCGGCCAGCCGCTCCGCAGCCGCTCCGGTGCGGAACGCTTTTCGTTGGTCCCGCGGCGCGAGCAGGCGCAGTCGGTCCTGCACCGCGCCGTCCGGGGCAACTTCCGCATCCCGGCCACGCTCGACCGCATCGTCGAGCATTACGCCACCCAGGCGGGGGCCACAGTATTCATTGACTGGCACGCGCTGGGAGCCCGGGGAATCGGCCCCGACTCGACCTTCTCGGTCGTCGCCGACGACGAACCGTTGGCCGAGGTCCTCGACCGTCTTCTCGACCAGGTGGATCTGGCCTGGCGTGCCGTCGACGCGAGCACGCTCCAGGTGACCACCTACGAGGCGCTCCTTGCCCGGCCCGAGCTGGAGATCTATCCTCTTGGCCATCTGCCCGAGGCCGACCTCTCGGCCGTGCGGCTGATGGCCCGTATCGAGGCTGCGCTGGACGATTTGAAGGGACCGGCTGAGGTGGCGGTCCGCTTCGATCCTTCCTCGCAAGCGCTCTTCGTGCTGGCCCCCCAGCCTTGGCACGCCACTGTGGCCGCGGCGCTGCCGCCGCGCCCCGCTCCGTAAGCGTGGGAGCCAGAGAGCCGCCGATGGTCCAGGTGAGCACGCACTTGAGCACGGGGCTTGGCGGGCTCGACCGAGCGCTGCGCGGGCTGATCCCCGGCGATAACATCGTCTGGCGCGCGGACGCCGTCGACGGCTATGCCCGCTTCGTGACCCCCTACTGCCGAAGCGCCCTGGACCGTGGGCGACAACTGGTCTACTTCCGCTTCGCGGAGCATCCGCCGCTGGTGGATGAGGCCGCGGGAGCCGAGGTGTGCCGGCTCGATCCGCGCATGGGCTTCGAGGCCTTCACCGCCGAGATCCACAAGGCGATCGAGCGATCGAGCCGCGGGACCTGGTACGTCTTCGACTGCCTTTCCGAACTGGCCGTCGCCTGGCGGAGCGACACCATGCTGGGCAATTTCTTCCGCCTCACCTGCCCCTATCTCTACGACGTGGAGGCCATCGCCTATTTCGGTCTCCTGCGGCACGGGCACGCCCTGGAGGCGGAGAACCTGATCCTCGATACCACGCAAGTCTTCCTCGACGTCTACGCGCGGCGCGGACGGCTCTTCGTCCACCCCATCAAGGTGCAGCAGCGGCACTCGCCGACGATGTACATGCTCCACGTCTGGGAGGACGAGAACTTCCTCCCCGTGGCCGAGAGCGCCATCACGGCAGAGATTCTCGGCGCGGAGCCCTGCCCGGCCATCGACGCCTTCCGGCCGCCTCGGGGCGTCTGGCTGGGCGCCTTCCGGGCAGGAGAAGAGGCCCTCGAGGACCAACGGCGGAGGCCGGATAGCGCAAAGTGCCGCGCCGAGGCCGAGGAAGCCCGCCGCCGGCTTCTCCGCACGGCGATCACCCGGAATCCGCAGATGCTCGAGCTGCTCGAGCGTTACTTCACCCTCGACGACGTCCTCCGCGTGGGCCGCCGCATCGTGGGGACCGGCCTCATCGGCGGCAAGGCGGTGGGAATGCTCCTGGCGCGGGCCATCCTCCAGGAGAGCGATCCGGTTTGGGAGGACGTGTTGGAAACCCACGATTCCTTCTACGTCGGCTCCGACGTCTTCCACTCCTTCCTGGTCCGCAACGGCCTCTGGTGGGAATGGCAGAAGCACCGCGATCCGGTCTCCTACCTCGCCAACGCCGAGCACGCCCGCCAGCGGATCGTCGTGGGGAGCTTTCCCGAACATACCCTGGGGCAGTTCCAGGCGATGCTCGACTACTTCGGCTCTTCGCCGATCATCGTCCGTTCCAGCAGCCTGCTGGAGGACAACTTCGGCCACTCCTTCGCGGGCAAGTACGAGAGCGTCTTCCTGCCCAACCAGGGTTCCCGCGAGCAGCGGCTGCACGACTTCGTCTCCGCCGTCCGCACGATTTATGCCAGCACGATGAGCGAGAAGGCCCTCCGCTACCGTGCCCGGAGGGGAATGCTCGGCGGCGACGAGCAGATGGCCCTGCTCGTGCAACGGGTCTCGGGGGCCTTCCACGGACGGTTCTTCTTCCCGCACCTCGGCGCGGTCGGTTTCTCCTACAACCCTTTCGCTTGGAGCCGGGAGATCGACCCGGCGGCGGGCGCGGCGCGGATCGTCTTCGGCCTGGGGACCCGCGCCGTCGACCGCAACGACGACGATTATCCGCGGGTGGTGGCCCTCAATGCCCCCGACCGCCGGCCGGTAGCCGGCTACGACGAAGTCCTCCACTACGCGCAGCGGGGCGTCGACGTCCTCGACTTGCAGGCCAACCAGTTGGTCTCGGAGTCCTTCGAGGCGGTGCTCGCCGAAAGCAGTGACGTGCCCCTGGAACTCTTCGCCTCGCGGAACGAGCAGCTCAGCCGCGCCCCCGGGGGCGCTGAGGATGGCGCCGTCTTCCCCTACGTGCTCACCTTCGACGGCCTGCTCCGCGATACGCCCCTGATCCCGCAGATACGGAATATGCTGGAGTGCTTGCAGGGGGCCTATCGGTGCCCCGTGGACGTGGAGTTCACGGTGAACTTCCTCCGCGATCGGACCT
This sequence comes from Planctomycetales bacterium, assembly GCA_007119795.1. Next base: position 43,564 of record SKOZ01000048.1, read on the forward strand.
ACCGGCTCAACATCGTGCAGTGTCGTCCCTTGCAGATCAAGGTCGAGGATGCCGTCGGGGAGCCGCCCGCAGAGATCGCCGAGGAAGACCTGCTGCTTCGTGCCTGCGGAGCGATTGTCGGCCACAGCCGCACGGTGGCCATTGAGCGGGTGATCTTCGTAGCTCCCTCGGTCTATGGCCAACTGATGCTCCGCGACCGCTACGCGGTGGCGCGGCTCGTAGGACGGCTGGTCCGCCAGGGCGCCGAAGCGGAGCGGGCCATGCTCCTCCTGGGTCCCGGCCGTTGGGGGACTTCCATGCCCGCGCTGGGAGTCCCGGTGAGCTTCAACGAGATCAGCCACGTGGCCGCGCTCTCCGAGATTGTCGTGATGCGGGAGGGCCTCGTGCCCGACGTCTCGCTGGGGACCCACTTCTTCAACGAACTGGTCGAGGCCGACATCCTCTACGTCGCCCTCTTTCCGGAGAAGGAGGGGAATGCCCTGAAGGAAGATCGCCTCCTGGGACTGCCCAGCCGGCTCGCAGAGCTCTCGCCCGACGACGCCCGCTGGGACCGGGCGGTCCGGGTGATCGACGCCGCCGACCTCGGCGGCCGGCGGCTGGTGCTCCACGCGAACACGTTCGAACAGCGAGCCGTCTGCTTCATCGAGGGCGGATCGGAGTCGAGCGGCCAGGCTGCGCTCTGCCGACCACCTTCCGCCTGACAAGCGGAATCCCTTCGCGGGCGGTGAAGCGGGGGAGGAATACCGCGTCGGCTTACGAGCCGGGTTCGTTCGCATCCGTGGACAGGACTCGACCGTTGCGCAGGTGAAGGACTTGGTCCGCCATGCGGCCTGACTGCTCGGGGTCGTGGCTGACCCAGATCGTGGCTCGCGAGGGGCCTTCGCCCACCCATGCATGGAGGAGCCGTTCCACGGCGGCGGTGGTCTGCGGGTCGAGGGCGGCCGTCGGCTCGTCGAAGAGGAGCACCGTCGGGTCGAGTTGCAGCGCCCTCAGCAGCGCGGCAATCTGCATCTCGCCGCCGGAGAGGTCGGCGGTTGCCTTGGTGAGGAAGCTCGCTTCGCGACCGAGCCGCGCCAGCCACTCGGTGATCCGCGCGCGGTCGTAGCGGCGCCCGGCGTGGACGGCCAGCGCGAAGGGCGATTGCAGGGCCTCCTCGACGGTACCGCCGAGCAGGGCGGGCCGCTGATGGAGGTAGACGACCTCGCGGCGGAACGCCGGGAGGCGGTTGCCGCGGACTTCCTCGCCGCGCCAGAACACCGTGCCGCTCTCGAGAGGATCCAGCAGGATCAGCGCCCGCATGAGAAGCGTCTTGCCCGAGCCGGACGGCCCGGCAAGCGCCAACCGCATTCCGGCCTTCAGCGTCACGGAGACGTGGTCCAGGAGCCAACCGTTGCCGTCCGGGTGACGGCGGGCGAGTTCTCGGGCGGTGAGCAGAGGTGGGTCGGACATGCACATCCGGGGACTTCGGCGAAGGGCCCAGACCTGGGGCCGGGAAATCCCGACCGGCTGCGGGCCGTTGCCTGCAAGATAGAGGCCGCAGCCGGCGGGGACAACCACCGCTATGATCCCCGGTGGCCTTACCCGGCTCCCCCTACCGCTGCCGCCCCGTTCACCGGCTGCGGCTGGGTTGTTAGACTGAGTGGTCGTGGCGTCAGGAAATCCACGATGCCCGGACCGAGAACAAGGAGCCGAAATATGCCAACCCTCCGGAAGCAAGGTGTCTTGTCCACCGCCTGTCTGGGCGCATTGCTGGCGATGGGGCTCTCCCCAGCCGCTGCCGACCAGTGGCAGCCGGTCGAAGGGCACATCATGACGCCCTGGGCTGAGGGGCTGACTCCCGAGAACGTCTGGCCGGAATATCCCCGTCCGATGCTGGTGCGGGAGGATTGGCAGAACCTCAACGGCCTCTGGGATTATGCCATCGTCCCCCGTTTGGCCGAAAAGCCGGACGAATTCGACGGGCAGATCCTCGTCCCCTTCGCCGTGGAATCGGCCCTCTCGGGGGTGAAGAGGCCGCTCCTCCCCGAGGACCGCCTCTGGTATCGGCGGAGCTTCACCATCCCGGAAGATTGGCAGGGGCAGCGCTTCCTGCTGCACTTCGGCGCCGTCGACTGGGAGGCTCGCGTGTGGGTCAACGGCGAGGAGTTGGGCGTCCACCGCGGCGGCTACAATTCCTTCTCGTTCGACGTCACCAATGCGCTGGCCGGACGGGACGAGCACGAACTGGTGGTCGCCGTCTGGGACCCCACCGACCAGGGGCCGCAACCTCGCGGCAAGCAGGTCCTCAATCCGCACGGCATCTGGTACACGGCGGTCTCGGGCATCTGGCAGACGGTTTGGCTGGAGCCGGTCCCCGCGGCTTCCATCGCCGGGATGAGGCATACGCCCGACATCACCGCGGGCACCCTTTCCTTGGAGGTCGAGACACGCGGGAAGGACGGCGACTACCGCCTCCGTGCCGTAGCCCGCGATGGGGAAGAACCAGTCGCCGAAGCGGCCGCAGCCGCCGGCGAAACCCTGACCCTGACCATCGCCGAGCCGAAGCTCTGGACCCCGGACCACCCCTTCCTCTACGACCTCACCGTCGAACTGGTCCGCCAGGACGAGGTCGTCGACGCGGTGGAGAGCTACTTCGGCATGAGGGAGGTCTCCGTCGAAGAGGACGAGGAGGGGATCGCCCGCATCCTCCTCAACGGCGAATTCCTCTTCCAGTACGGTCCGCTCGACCAGGGCTGGTGGCCCGACGGCCTCTACACGCCGGCCAGCGACGCGGCGCTCCGCTACGACGTGGAGATGACCAAGGAGCTGGGCTTCAACATGCTCCGCAAGCACGTGAAGATCGAACCCGCCCGCTTCTACTACTGGTGCGATCGCCTCGGCGTCCTCGTCTGGCAGGACATGCCCAACGGCGACCGCCACATCGGCGGCCAGGATCCGGACCTCGACCGTGCGCCGTTGTCCGCCGTCCAGTTCGAGTACGAGCTGAAGGCCTTGGTCGACACCTTCCAGAGCCATCCCTCGATCGTGATGTGGGTGATCTTCAACGAGGGATGGGGGCAGTACGACACCGAGCGGCTGACCCGTTGGCTGCAGGAGTACGACCCCACGCGGCTGGTGAACTCGGCCAGCGGCTGGACCGACCGCGGTGTGGGCGACGTCCACGACGTCCACCGCTATCCCGGCCCGGCGATGCCCGCACCCGAGGCCGAGCGGGCCATCGTCCTCGGGGAGTTCGGCGGCCTCGGACTGGTCATCGAAGACCATATCTGGCAGTTGGACGACGCCTGGGGCTACCGCTCCTACAAAACCAAGGAGGAGCTCACCGAGGCCTACCTGGACTTGCTCGAGCGGCTCCGCCCCATGATCGGCCGCGGGCTCTCGGCAGCCGTCTACACGCAGACCAGCGACGTGGAGATCGAGGTCAACGGTCTTATGACCTACGACCGCAAGGTGATCAAGTTCGATCCCGAGGTAGTCCGCCCCGCAGCCGAGCGGCTCTATGAACCCCCTCCCGAGATCCGTAGCGTGGTCCCCACCTCGCAACGTGAGGGCCGGACCTGGCGGTATACCCTCGAGGAGCCCGGCGAGGGCTGGTATGCCGAGGACTTCGACGACTCGGCCTGGGACGAAGGCCCGGGAGGCTTCGGCACGGAGATGACGCCTGGTTCGGTGGTCCGCACCGAGTGGTCGACGTCCGACATCTGGCTCCGCCGCACCTTCGAACTCGATTCGGCCGCCCTGGTGAACCCGCATCTGGTGATCCACCACGACGAGGACGCGGTGCTCTACCTCAACGGCGAGCGGATCGCGAGTTTTGAGGGCTATGTTACCGATTATTTCCTGGTCCCCCTGGCACCCGGGGCCCGGAAACTGCTCCGCGAGGGCCGCAACACGCTGGCCGTCCACTGCCACCAGACGGAGGGTGGGCAGTACGTCGACGTGGGGATTGTCGATGTGGTGCCGCGCTAAGGACTTCCCGGAGATGAAAAGAGCTGCTCGATGACCTGCAAGTACTGCAAAGGCAAGAAATGCATCAAGCGGTGCAAGAAGCGGAAGAAGGGCAGGAAGGGCAAAAAGAAATAGCCTCTGCGGACCCCATGTCGGCGATCCGAGGCGTGCCTCTTTGGTGTCTCGTGCGCCGTTGCGCCTGAGAAAAACTCGCCTGGCAATCCGCCCTGCGAGTAGTTAGACTCTCATGCCGTTGCGCGGAAGTGAGACGAACGTTCGTTCGCAGTCGGTCGATCCGCTTCTCCTACTTCGAGGGCCGCCACCGTCGCCACAGGAATCCCGCGATGAAACGCCTCCGAACGCCTCCCAGGACCTGTGCCGCCGCCATATTGGTGGGTTTCATTCTTTGTTGTTCCCAGGCCGCAGCCGAACCGGCGAACATGATGCCCGAGTGGCTGGTGGAGGGGGGGTACGGCGTTGCCGTCGAGCCCAGCGAGGATCGGTCTTGGTCGAGCGAGCGCACGCTCGACGCGGCCGTGGGGACTTCGCCGTGGCAGCCCACGGTGCCCCAGGACGTCTGGGAATGGCGGCTCCTCCCTGATGGGTTGATGTACCCCGCCTATCTGGCCGGGGGCCGCGAATCGCGGTTTGCTACGCACTGGGTCGACGGCGGCGAGCTGGGACCGCTCTGGGACGTCACCCTGGGCGGGCGCGTGGGCATCCTCCGCTTCGGCAGCCCGGGCCCCATCCGCCCCGAGGGTTGGCAGATCGATGTCGAAGGGGCCGCCTTCCCCCGCCTGGCCCTGGACTACGACCGCGACTTGCTCGGTGTCGACTTCCGCTTCGGCGTCCCCTTGACACTCCGCCGCGGCCCCCTGGAGGTGAAGCTCGCCTATTTCCACCTCAGTTCCCACATGGGCGACGAGCTCCTGCTCAAGGATCCCGACGCCGTGCGGATCAACTACGTCCGCGACGCCCTGGTTCTCGGCCTCTCCGTCTACCCCCGGCACAATCTGCGGCTCTACGGCGAGGCAGGCTGGGCCTTCTACATCGACGGTGGTGCCAGGCCGTGGGAGTTCCAGGTCGGCGTCGACATGGCCCCCACGCACCCCACCGGATTCCGCGGCGCCCCGTTCGTGGCCGTCAACGGCCGACTGCGGCAGGAGAACGATTTCGGCGGCAATCTCACCGTGCAGGCCGGCTGGATGTGGCGGAGCGAGGCCGGCCGCACGCTGCGGGGCGGCTTCCACTTCTTCCAAGGCCAGGCGGAGCAGTTCCAGTGGTTCGAGCGTCACGAGCGCCTCGTCGGCGGGGGGCTCTGGTACGACTTCTGATGCGCGCTCAGGGCCGGCGCGCGTGCCGCTCCAGGGCGTGCTCGAGCATCGCCTCGTAGAGGAGGAGCTGGATGTCGAGAAGCTGCAAGAGGCTGAGCCGGCCGTGGTCGGCATCGGAGATGCCGCGCGGCGACTCGAAGGTGAACGTCGTGGCGCCGCTGGTGTGGTAGACGGCGCTGGTCAGGTTCAGCGAGGCGGGGTGCGCCCCACCTTCGGCCCGCGGCTCGAAGAGGTGCTGCTGCCGGGGCAGCGCGGCGGCGTCGAGCTTGGGGTAGTAGCGTTCGGCCAGCTCGCGGACCTCTTGCTGGACCTCCAAGGGCACGTAGGCCGGCCGCAGGATGGCGGTGGCCGACTCGTGGCTGTGAAGCGAAACGGCCAGATCCGGGGCCTCTTCGCGGGCGATGCGGAGGATCGCCGGGGCCTCCGTGCTGAGCGGCTCGAAGAACTCGTCATGCATCGGGTTGACGCCGATGTCGTTAAAATAGCAGCCCAGAAAACCCACCTCCTCGCCGACCATGGGGTGGATGCGCTTCGATGTGGGCCAGTGAGCTATGGTTGCGTCGGCCCAAGTGCCCATGCCCCAGAAGGCGCTTTCCTTGCCGGTCAGCCCCCGGGAAGTCTGCGGCTCGAAGCGGGCCACCCCGTCGGGGTTCCCCACGGGGATGATGAGCAGCCGGCACCGCTCTCCGAGCTCTCGCAACCGCCTCTGCGGCCGGCCGGCCAGGTCGCGGCCGGTCTCCATCACGGCGACGAGACTTGCCAGTCCGGTAAGTGCCTCGGTCTCCTGGCCGTGGACGGGGCCGATGAAGAAGACCACCGGCTTTTCCCGGCGGGCGCGATCGGCAAAGGCCGCCTCTTCGCGGGCGCCCACCGCGGAATTGAAATTGGCCAGACGTGGAACGGGCTCGTGCGACCCGAAGGCGATCCGATGGATGGGACGGCCGCCGGGGGAGAGCGCGGCGATGCGGACCTCGGCCTGCTGGAGCGCCTCCCAGCGGGCCGAGAGTCCCTCCACTTTCCCCACCCAGAATTCCGGCAGCTCGCGTTCGGGGATCAGGCTGCGGGCCTCTTCCAGCGTCATCCGATCTGGCTCCTTAGCGGTGGTGGCCGCCTGCCCCAGGGAGAATACCAGTCCCCCCAAAGCGAAAAGGATCGCACGGCGCACGGCTATTCTCCTTAAGACGGCGAACGCGGGCTCCAACCAACCGGTACTGCCGGTCCGTTGCGGATCAGCGCTGCGGACCCACCTCCTCTTCCATATTGTCGATGTAGCGGCGGAGCCGCTCCAGCTCGTCGCTCACCTCGCGGAGTTTGAGCAGGTTCTCCACCCGTTTGAGCAGCTCGAGCTTGTTCACCGGTTTGGTGAGGAAGTCGTCGCAGCCGGCGGCCACGGCCCGCTCCACGTCGCCGTCCTCGTTCAGGGCGGTGACCATGAGGATCATGATGTTGGCCGTCTGGGGATCCTCCTTGAGCTGGCGGCAGACCTCGAAGCCGCTGAGCTTCGGCATCATGATGTCCAGGAGGATGAGGTGCGGCTGAAAGGCCGATACCTTCTCCAGCGTATCGCGGCCGTCGACCGCCACGGCGATCTCGCAGTCCACGCCGCTGAGGAAAGCTTCGATCAACTCCACGTTGGTGACGTTGTCGTCGGCGATCAGGATGCGCGCCGGTGAGGGCGCTCGCTGGGCCGCCGAGAGGGATTTCGGCGATGGTTGTGGTGAAGTCATACCAGCATTTCTCCGGTTCTTACGCCTCCGTGCCCCGGACCTTCAGGGCCGTGCCGTAGGCGATCACCAGGACGCCAAAGGTCTTCTGCCGCTCTCCGCCGCCGACAGCCGAGGAACTGACGCGGACGTTCCATACGGCGTTGGCGCCGGCGGCCTGCGCCTGCCGGAGCATGCGGAGCAGGGCCTCGCGGCGGGCTCGCTCCATGAGTGTCTCGTAGGCGCGGATGCGCCCCCCCACCAGCCGGCGGAGCCCCGCAAGGAACGACTTGAGGCTGTCGCGGGCGATGGCTGCCTCGCCGCAGACGAGGGAAGCGTCGCTGGCCGCCCAGTTCTCGGGAAGCTGTTTCAGGTCGCTGACCACCAGGTGCCCCAGTTGCCGCTCCCCCTCCTCCAGACGGCGGAAGTGGTTCGCTTCGACGATCCAACCCACCGCCACACCGGCCGCGGCCAACAGCAACGGCCCCAAGACGAAGAGCAACACGAAGAGTAAGGATAGCAGGAACTCGATCATCGTCGATGCCTCCGCCGGGCGGGCCGACCGGCTATTGCAGGACTACTGCCGTGCCGTAGGCGTAGAGCTCGGCGGCCCCGGAGGTGATGGCGCTGGTGGCGAAGCGGACATTGAGCACGGCGTTGGCCCCCAAGCGTTCCGCTTCCGCGACCATACGGCCCAAGGCCTCGCGCCGCGCCTCGATGAGCAGGTCGGTGTAGCCGCGCAGCTCGCCGCCGAAGATGTTCTTCAGCCCGGCGGCGATGTCCCGCCCCACGTGCTTGGCTCGCACGGTGTTTCCCTGGACGAGCCCCTTGACTTCGACGATTGACTGACCGGGAACGTACTCCGTGTTGACGACAATCACCGATGGGCTCCTGGAAGTTTCCGAAAATGGCCTGGCCGGGAGGCCGGCTGCCGCCACCCCCCACACCTGCGACTGCCGATCACCCACGTCCGGCGACGGCTTCACCGACGCCCTCTTATACGAGAAGCCGGCGCGGAACACAAGCGCCCTGTACAAGGTGCCCGTGAGGGGGGGGGTGCAATTTCCTAGTCGATGGGGGGGTCGCTCAAGCGGCGGATCTCGTCGCGCAAGCGCGCCGCCTCCTCGAATTCCTCGTGTGCCACGGCCTCGTCGAGGCGCCGGCGGAGAACCTGGACCTTCAGTCCGCTGTTGGAGGAAGGCTGCTCCGCCGCCAGTTCCAGAACCTCCTCCCGCCACCGCTCCAGATTGACCAACTCCACGCACTCTTCGGCGCGGTGGCCCTGGCCGTATTCGTCGAGGAAGTCGCGGATGGCATCGATCCCCGACTCGATGACCTTCAGTGCCTCGGCCGCCTGGCCTGCCTGAACCAGCGGCGTGGCCACGGCCCGCGAATGCATCATCAGCACGTAGGGCCGCCACTGGTCGAACTGCATCTTCAGGCGATCGTCGTGGGTGTGCTGGCGGACAAAAGCGAAGAGTTCCAAGTTCCGCAGGGTGTCGCGGGCGCAGAGTGGGTAGCGTTCCAGGTGCCAGAAGCTGAGGTAGCGGTGGTAGAACTGCACGCCCTCCTGCCAGAGCAACGCGCAGTCCCGCTCCGAGAGGGTAAAGGGGGCCGAATCGGGGTGCGCCTCGTCGTGGGCCTGCTGCCGCGCCTGGCAGTAGTCCAGGAAGGTTTCGTACCCTTCGGGTCGACGGCCGTCCGGGCGGCCGTCGACCTCCATCTGCAAGAGCCCCAGGTCGAGCCGCAACTGGATTTTTTGGCGACCATCCTCCCCTTGGATGATCCGCACCATGGGTCTCTCGGGGTCGTAGTCCCACTCACTAAGGACCCGTGTGATATCGTGCGACATGATCTGGGTCGATCCTCCCCCGGTTCGGCACGCGGCCCTCCACGCGAGGGCCGCTCGGGACGGCACCGCCCCCTCGAAAGGACATGATGCGGCGCGGCACCTAATGCCAGTGTAAACCGCCCGGCACGGAGAAGAGAAGGGGAGGCGCCTGTGCGGCGCTACTGATCGTCGGGTTCGCGGACGACCGGCTCCATGACTTTGGTGTTTCGCTCCACCGCCAGCACGATCGTCCGCTCCTCGGCTCCGTCGCGGCTGCTGGCGACGACGGGGAGGACCTGGCGGCGATCCGGCAGGGAAAAGCGGACCGAGAACGTGCCGTCCGAGGCGAGGCGAACCGGCTGGCCCCGCAGCGTAACCCGCGCGCCAGGTACGGTGCAGCCGTAGACGACCAGTTCGGCATCCACCTGAAAGGGGAGCCCGTTGGGGTCACGGCCCACCCCCCCGAAACCGAAGCCGAAGCGACTGCCCAGCGAGTTGCCGATGGGCCGCTGGAGCCGCTCCTCGATGACCTCGCGGAGCTCGCTGTGCTCGCCCTCCCGCGAGTAACCGCCGCTCATGGCGAAAATCCGCTCGTAGTCCTCGGCCACGCCCGCCCAGTTGCCGTCTTCGGCGTCGCCGGCGGCGTTCGCCGGCGGCGTGCTCACGATGTTGCTCCGCGCCAGGGCGTAGAACTTGCCGTTGCCGGCCAGGTATCCGACCTCCAACTGGTAGCTCTTCGGCGGCTCGGTCACGTCGATGTACCAGTTGTTGACCCCGCCGTGAATGTCGATGTCCCGGACTACCTTGGTGGCCGCGTTCGTGGTATGGCCCCGCTCCACGGCGTAGAGACGCAATACCGGCCGCGCCGAATGCCAGTACTGCCCCATGGCCGCCGCGGCGCGTTCCACGCAGGCCCGCGACAGCTCCCAATAGGCGTGCAACCAATAGGGGTCGCGAACCATCACCACCAGACGATCCCGCACCGCCGCGCTGCCGTTGCCCGAATTGCGGACCGCCAAGTCCTTGGCTTCCGCCGCCTTGGCCTGGATGGCCCCGATCCGCTTCGCGGCGCGAGTGGCGCTCCCCTTGGCGGCCACGTTCTTGGTCGCCGACCGCGATGCCGTGGCGGACGCCGCCTTAGAGGTTTTCGAGTTCGAGGAAGCTTTCGAGGTCGTCGCGCGGCCGCTCTTGCGGGGCGACTCGCCCTTAGTGCGGCGCAAAAGGGCCTTGACAAGCTGCTCTTTGCGCATCGAGTGCCATCCCGCCACCCCCCGCCGCTTAGCCATGGCGGCGAGGTCCTTGACGGTGCGCCTGCGAAGTGCGGCTGCGGTCATCACCAGACTAACCCTCCGGACCCCATACCGACAGCACGCACGGTGCAGCGGCACGAGGCATCACGTTAACGGGTGGGTGTCCTCCATGACTCGGAACACAAAGGCCGCCTCTGGCGAGAACCCGTGGCCTTCGCGGAAGGGGTGTGTTTGACAACGCTCTCCGCCAACCCGCCCAGGGCGTAACGCGGAAGACCGCTGCCCGTTCGGCCACTCCCGCAGGTCCAGCAAGCAACTCGGCCGGAGGGTATCCGGAACGGGAACGACCGATTAACTCGATTCTATCCAGGCTGCCAGATTTTTGCAATGATCGCTCCCATTCCCCATCCCCTCTCTAATGCCGGGTGGTCGCCATAAGTCTTTTGATGACAAATCCTTGTGTCGAGGTGATCAATCCTGCACAATCGAACGACAGTGCCTGATGGTACTCACTTGTGGTGATTGCCAAATACGCCAAAAGTGCTAATTCTGTGGCCCCTTGTCTTCGGGTCTCCTCGTAGCGCGTTGCCGCGGCAGTGGCCGCGAGACCACCGTTGGATAGGAGGGCGTCGCGTGCATCGGCCTGAGACCCCTAAGTACCCCATCGCTAATGGAAATCCAGACCACCCTTTGATGGCGATTTTTTTTGGTTGGGGGGGGCGTGATCTCGCCAAGCCCATGGAATGCCGGGCCAGCCCTTAGGCAGAAGCGGTCCGGAACCTTCACCTCATCGTGTAACGTGTATTCCTTGACCGCACCCGGCGGGCGGCTTACAGTTCCGGCGCGGTCGGCAATGACGATTCGGCGAGACCATCCAAGGTTACGAGGGATTGGTGGCCACTTGAATGATCGGCGCAAGAAACGTTCCTCGCTGCTTACGGCAGCCGAATGGTCCTCAAGGGTTGCTGCCGTGGTCGTTCAGATGGTTGCGCCGGCTTTGATCGGCTACTGGTTGGACCGGCGTCTGGGGACCGTGGCGCTCTTCGTGGCGATTGGGTCATTTCTCGGCATCGGTGCAGCAATATGGAATCTCATCCGGCTGGCCACCCCGCGGCACAGGGGAAGCCGGTCGAAGGGGTGACGTCGGCCTGACGGGGCAGCCGGAAAGGGGGCGCAAAGCTCGGAGTCGCTGGAACGGGGAAGCCGGCGTGGCGCGGCCAATCCGTCTTTGCCTGGGGAGAATCGTGGTGCAATGCGGGTGCTCTTGTCGCTTCCGCCTGGTCGGCAGGGGAGGATCGCCGCCGTGACGGCGGCCGGGGGAGCGCGTGGCTCGAGAGACGGCCCATGCGCGTGATCGGTTGGCTCGCTGGCGCGGGCCCCCCGGAACCGAGCGGCCCTCGTTTGCGGTGGAGTCCGATGTCCGAGAGCGCTCAAGATCCGAACGCCGGCGACGCCCGCCTGACCGCCATGAAGGGCGCTTCGGAAAACGCCGACGCGATGATCCGCAATCTCTCGATGTCCCACCACCGCGCCCGCCAGAGCCACATCACCAGCGAGGTGCTCGAGATCGTCGCCGGCGCCGAGGCGCTGGAATAGGGGGCGGAGGAGCGCCATGATCGCTCGTTTTGCGTGCTTCGTTGCCTGGAGGAGCAGGGACTGCAAACCGCTCACCGCCTAGCCCCCGTCCCAGAGAACAAGACGTTTTTCCACCCCAATGATGACGACCAGCCTATTCGACGAATGGAGGGGTAAGCCGCGCGCGGAACCGGCCGTGGGGCCAGTGACGCGCCGGGGTGCGGTGGGTGGCAAGACCCTGCCCCGGGCCAGCCGTCGTTCCCGGACTTGCAGACTTCGAGGGCCAGGCGCACAATAGACCGTCAGTAAGGGGGGTGGGCATCGCGCGGCGAAGGCCCCTCCGCAGGATGTTCGCCTTGGGGGGAGGATTCACGTTGGCCAAGTCAGGGGAGCCGGAAGGGTTTGCGTTTGTCGCGAAGGGCCCGCTAGCGGCCGAGCACGCGGATGTGGCCGCCTGGGTTGAAGAAGCCGTCGCGACACGTAGCACGTATCGGTATTACAAGGACGCGCGAAGGCACGGCACCACGATCGAGCAGCTCTGCCGTGATTCGTCCGATCGAGACCTGGAAGGAGCGGTATCTCGATCATTCCCTGGTGGGCACGATCGCGGGGCGGCTCCTCTGGTGCGTGGACGGCACCGCGGCCAGTTTCACCGAAGGTGCGCCGGCCGACACGGACGGTCGTGCCGTGCCGCACGGCGGCACGGCCGCGGTGACGCTCTGGCATCCGGCGGGGCGCAACGTGGAGGAGATCACGGCCTGGCGACGCAGGCTGGAGGCGCTGGGTGTCGTCCTGCCCTTCAAACAGGCCCACCGCGAGGTCTACCTGCTGACACGGGGAAGGGATCGCATCCTACACTTGCACAACCATCCATTCTGCCACTTCCACGACTGCACCATCAGCCCCTCTCCAATCGGTGATCGCACGCAAGGCTCTCGTCGCCGCAGCTTTCTTGGGCCTGTTCCTCTGGGTCTTCGCCGAGGCCCTGCCTGCGTCGGCGGCCTTCGCCTTCCGCGACGCCGCCCACTTCTACTTCCCGCTCTACGAGTACGTGCAAGAGGAATGGGCCGCGGGTCGCGTCCCCCTCTGGAACCCCTTCGAGGACCTGGGAATGCCGCTGGCCGGGAACGCGGCGGCGGCCGTCTTCTACCCGGGAAGGCTGATCTTCCTCCTGCCCCTTCCCTACGCGACCTCGTTCAAGCTCTACATCTTCGCGCATCTGTTCCTGGCCGCTGCCGGGACCTACTTCCTAGCGCGGCGGTGGCGGTTCTCCGTCGAGGCAGCCGCCATGGCCGCCCTCTCCTACGCCTTCTCCGGCAACGTCCTCATTCAGTACAGCAACGTCGTCTTTCTGGTGGGGGCCGCCTGGCTGCCGCTGGCGGTGTGGACCGCCGAAGGGGCGCTTCGCCGCCGCCGCCTCGCCGCAGCCGGGGGCCTCGGCGCCGTACTGGCGATGATGACCCTCGGCGGCGACCCCCAAGCGGCTTACCACGCCGGGCTCCTCGCCGTGCTGTACGGCCTGGTCCTCCGGCAGACGGCCCGGAGACGGGGTGCCGCGGTCGGCTCCCCTGCCGGCACGGCAGCGGGTCCCGGAGCGAGTTCCACAGGCCGGGCATTCCTGTCCGGGACGCATCGGCCCGGTTCGCCTGCCTGTAGCGCCCAGGAGGAAGCCGAAGATGGAAAGGTGGTTTGGTGGCTCTCCCCGGCGGTCGCGCCGTGGCAACGGCTCGCCCGCCTGAAGCGGCGACGATTCGTCCTCCTGGCCGGGGCGGTCTCGACCGCCTTCCTGCTGGCCGCCGTGCAGTTGCTCCCCTCGATGACCTTCCACCGCCGGAGCGATCGCGCTGCCTCGGCCACGGCCCGGAGCATCTACGAGATCCCCCGCCACCTCGGCCGCGCCGATGCCCGCGACCGGATCGCCGACGGTCTGCTCTGCCGCCGGCTCCCGCCGGGGAGCCACCACGCGCACGTGTACCTCTTCAGCGTCGGCCCCTGGCGGCTCGTGGAGTTCTTCTGGCCCAACGTCGCCGGCCGCCAGTTTCCCCTGCACCGCCGCTGGCTCGACGTCCTCCCCGCGGAGGGGCGCCTCTGGACGCCCTCGCTCTACATGGGGCTCCTCCCCGTGGTACTCGCCCTGTCCGCGTGGCGCCTGCGCGGGGGCCAGCGCCGCCAGGTCTGGATGAGCTGGACGGTTCTTCTCTTTGTCCTGGGGAGCTTCGGCGGCTTCGGACTCGGGTGGCTGGCGGCCGAAGTCCGTTCCTCCCTGGCAGGCCCCGCCGCGGCCCCTGGCGGGGTCGGCCATCCCGTCGGCGGCGTCTACTGGCTGATGACGGTCTTTCTGCCGGGCTACATCCAGTTCCGCTTCCCCGCCAAGCTGCTCGTCGTGGCCGCGCTGGGGCTGAGTCTCTTGGCGGGGTTCGGCTGGGAGGCATTGGTCCGCGGCCGCGGCGGAGGGGTGCACCGCTGGCTCGCGGCGTTTGCCCTGGTCAGTGGAACGACGGCCCTCCTGGTATCGCTTGCCGCTCCCGCGCTGGACCGTCTGTTTGCGCAGGTTCCGGCAAACGTTGTCTTTGGGCCGCTCGAACGTGGAGGAGCCATGGCCGATCTCTTCGGCGCCTTCGCGCAGTCGGCGCTCGTCGGGGGGTTGGCTGCGGGGCTGTGCGTCCCTTCCGTGGCGCCGCGGCGCTGGGCGGCTGCGGCGGCCGTGCTGCTGGTCGCCGTCGACTTGGGCATCGCCAACCGCTGGATGGTAGCCACGGCGGCAGTCGAAACGTGGCAGCGCCGTTCCCGGGCCGCCGAGGCCATCGCCGCCGACCCGGCGGCGGCCGCAGAGCCCGCCCCTGTCCGGGTCCACCGCCGGGGCCTCTGGGTGCCGCAGTCCTGGCGCAGGGAAGGTTCCCCGCAGCGATTCGCCGAGTCGATTCGCTGGGAGCGCGACACGCTCTGGCCGAAGTACAACCTCCCCTGGCGGATCGCTGCTGCCGAGGTGCACGGCACGATGAGGGCGTTCGATTACGAGGTCTTCCTGGCCGCCGCGGTGAGCGGGGGCCGCTGGGAGGCGACGGGGGCGGAATACCTTGTGCTGCCGCCGCGGCCGCCGCCGCCGCGCACCCGAGCCGTCGAGGCTTTCGACGCCGCCGATGCCGGGCTCTTCAGGCTCGTCGAGCCGCTCCCGCGGGCATGGATCGCCGACCACGTGGTGCGGCTGGACCCCGCCGACGACCCCGACGCCCTGCGTGCGCGGACCGCTGAGGTTCTCGCGCCGGCCGGCCGTCCCCGCGATCTGCGGCGATCCGCCGTCGTCGAGGCGGATCCTCACGACTTCCCCGTCGATGAGACCACGCGCCATGCGGTAGCCGGGGAATCGTGCCGCGTGGTCGTCTACGAGCCGCAGTGCGTCGAGATCGAGGCCCACCTCGCGGCCCCGGGGCTGGTCGTTCTTGCCGACCAGTATTTTCCCGGCTGGGAGCTTTGGGTCCACAGCGAAGGGGAGCCGCCGCGGCAGGAGCCCATCCTCCGCACCCACCGGGTGATGCGGGGCGCCTGGCTCGGCCCCGGCCGCCACCGCCTCGTCTACCAGTACCGTCCCCGCCCCCTCCGCCTCGGCGCCGCCGTCAGCGGGCTTGCCTGGCTGGCGGTCTTCTGCGCGACAGCTCTCCTTCGCCGTTGGCGTTGAGGCGACCCCCGCCCCGGTCGGCTCGTCCGATCGGCGCCTGGCCGATCCCTGTTGCGTCCATGAGGTTTGTGCGGATTGCGCCGCGCCGCGGCAGCAGCGGCCTGCCGGATGCACGACGGGACACTCCATCGAGCCAAAGCAGGACCTAGGCTTAGGTTGAAGCTCGCCCTCGTCGGGGCGGATACTGTCCTCTCGCGGCGGAAGGGTCCCCGGCCGAACAGCCTGTCCGAACGTCGACGGGTCGGCCGTCGGTGGTTGCCGATCCTTCCCCGGCCGGCCAGTTCGGGGAAGCGGCTCATGGCAGCAGGGTGCTGCGCAGTTGGAGACAGTACGCCGCACAGGCCTCTGAGCGGTGCCGCGCTGGTGTGGACGGACCGCTGGAGAGACCGGTCGATGGGCTGCTGCCGCTCCCTCGCCAGGTCCAGCTCGACCATGCACGGCACAGGGCCTGTGCCGCGTACCAAGGACAGTTCGACTCCGGAACGTTTACCCGCGGGGGTATCCATCCATGACGCCACTACCGGCCACGGCCAAGGGACTTCCACCGCCTCTGGAGCGGATGGTCCGCCGCATCGACGAGATTTCCACCCTGCCGCAGATCGCCCTCAAGGTGATGGAGATCGCCAACGATCCCGATTCGGGCGCCGCCGACCTCAAGGAGGTCATGGAAGCCGACGCCGCCTTGAGCGCACGCGTGCTCCGCAACGTCAACTCCTCGGCCTACGCGGTTCGCACGCGGATCACCAACCTCCAGCAGGCCATCGCCTACCTGGGACTCAAGCAGATACGCAACCTGGCGATGACGGCCAGCGTGAGCGAGCTCTTCAAGCGGGACGAGCAGATCGGCAACTACCGCCGCCTCGGCCTGTGGCGGCACCTCGTCTCGGTGGGCATCTGCGCCCGGCTCATCGGCCTGCGGCGGAAGCTCCCCACCTTTGAAGACGCCTTCCTCGCCGGGCTATTGCACGATATCGGCATCATCCTCGAGGACCAGCACGCCCACGAGAAGTTCTGCACCGTCATCGCCTCGCTGGAGCCCGACGTTCCGCTGGCGACCATCGAACGCCGCGTCCTGGGGTACGACCACACGACGCTCGCCGAAGCGGTGGCGGCCAACTGGGGTTTCCCCTCCGCGGTCCGCGAGGCGATCCGCCACCACCACAACTCGGCCGCCTATCGGGGGCCCGATATCGACATCGTCCGCTGCGTCGAGGTCGCGAATCTCATCTGCACGCTCAAGGGGATGAGCTCGGTGGGCGCCAAGCTGGTCCAGGTCTCCTTGCCCGCCTTGCAGGGACTGGCCATTACCAAGGAGGACATTCAGGTCCTGGCCGAGGACCTCGACCAGGAGATCGCCGCCAACGAAAGCCTCTTTCAGGTGGGAACCGAAAGGGGGTAGCCAAGGCCATGGACAGCATTCTGGAAAGCATCCCCGATCTCCTGGACGTGGTCGACGAGGCGGTCCCAGGGACTCGAGCGCTGGCCCGCCCCGGCCGGCCGGCCTGGATGCTCCTTGCCGACGCCCAGGGCCGCCTGTTGAGCCTCGAGGAATTCCACCTCGCGGTGGATCGCGAGGCAGCGACCCGCCTGGCCGCCGACCTGCCCGCCCGGCTGAAGGGGACGAGCACGTGGAGAGCGCCGGCACCGAAAGCATTGGGGAGCGGCCGGATTGTGGCGGCGCGGCTCAAGGGGTTGGCGGACGAGCGCCTTCTCGCCTGTGGCTTCACCGACCCCATCCCCGAGGGGCACGGTCGCGACGTCCTGCTCGCCGCCGTGGCAGAAGGGATCGTCAAGCGGGGGCGCGACGAAGCCACGCTGCGGACACGCATCGACCACCTCCTCGCCGAGCACGAGACGCTTCGCGCCAGCCACTCCCTGGCCATCGCCGCGGTCATCGAGGAGCGCGAGGGGCGGATCCGCGCCGAGCAGGAGCACGCCAGCCAGCTCCGCGCCCTGATGATGGCCGCCGCCGACGGCATCGTCACCGTGGACGAGACGGGGCGGATCGAATCCTTCAACGCCACCGCCGCCGAGATATTCGGTTACGGTCCCTCCGAGATGATCGGCCGCAGCATCTCGATCCTCATGCCCGTCCCCTACCATCTCTGGTGGCACGACGGAGGCGGCACGGGAATCGCTGACGGCGATGCGCGGAGAACGACGCTGCGGCGCGAGGTGCCGGGGTGCCGAAAGGACGGCTCCATGTTCCCCATGGACGTCTCGGTGAGCGAGGTCTCCCTCGGCTCCCGCCGCCTCTTCATCGGCATCTTCCGCGACATCACCGAGCGGAAGCAGGCCGAGGAGGAGCTGCGGCGGCTTCACATGCAGAACGAGATGATTCTCAATTCGGCGGGCGAGGGGATCATGGGGGTCGACCGGCAAGGCACCATGATCTTCGTGAACCCCGCCGCCGCCCGCATGCTCGGCTGGGACGTGGCCGCCCTGGTGGGCCGGTCCATGCACGAGACCGTCCACCAGACCCTTTGCGACGGCTCGGCGAGCCCGCCCGGCGAGTGCCCGGTCTGCCGCACCCTCGAAGGCGACGGCCGCTCGACCAGCGGCGACGAAGTATTCTGGCGCCAGGACGGCACCAGCTTCCCCGTGGAATACACGGGGAAGCCCATTCACGAGGGAGGGCAGCTCGTCGGCGCGGTGATCACCTTCCGCGACATCACCGAGAAACGGACGCTCGAGACCCAGCTCCGCCAGGCCCAGAAGCTGGAGTCGATCGGCCAGCTTGCCGCGGGGATCGCGCACGAGATCAACACGCCCACGCAGTACATCGGCGACAACGTCCGCTTCCTGGACGACGCCTTCCGCGACCTGATCCACGTCCTCTCGGCGTGCCGGGCGCTCCGCGAGGGGGAAGCCCGCGGGCCCGAGGGGCCGGCGCCGGCGTGCCGTTCTCCGGAAGGGCTTGCCCGAGTCTTCGCCGCCATGGACGAGGCCGACCTGGAGTACCTCGTCGAGGAGATTCCCGCGGCCATCGCCCAGTCGCTCGACGGCGTGCGGCGCGTTTCCAAGATCGTCCTCAGCATGAAGGAGTTCTCCCACCCGGGCGGTCACGAGATGCAGGCCGTAGACCTCAACAAGGCCCTGGAGAGCACGCTCACCGTCTCCCGGAACGAATGGAAATACGTTGCCGAGGTGGCCACCGACCTCGCCCCCGATCTCCCCCTGGTGACTTGCATCCCCGGCGACTGCAACCAGGTGTTCCTGAACCTGATCGTCAACGCCGCCCACGCCATTGCCGAAAAGAGCCAGCGGGGCGAGGGGGAGATGGGGAGAATCACCGTCGCCACGCGCCGCGAGAACGATGGGGTGATCGTCTCGGTGGCCGACACGGGAGCGGGGATCCCCTGGGCGGTCCGCTCGCGCATCTTCGATCCCTTCTTCACCACCAAGTCCGTGGGCCGGGGTACGGGGCAGGGGCTGGCCATCGCCCACACGATCATCACCGAGCGTCACGGGGGGGCCATCGGCTTCGAGAGCGAGCTCGGCCGCGGTACGACCTTCACGGTGCGGCTCCCCATCCATCCGAACCCTGCGCCCCGCGCCACCCGGGAGTAGACCCGCATGAAGAAACACGTTCTCTTCGTCGACGACGAGCCGGCCGTCCTCCAGGCCCTCCAGCGCGTGATGCGCAGCCACCGGCACGAGTGGGAGATGGAGTTCTTCGTCGATCCCGCCGCCGCCTGGGAACGGGTCCGCCGGCAGGTCCCCGACGCCCTGGTCACCGACGTGAGGATGCCGGGCATGACGGGCCTGGAGCTGCTCGAGGCGATCCGCAGCTACGAGCCGACCTGCACTCTCCCCGTGGTGATGCTCACCGGGCTGGGCGACCGCGACCTCAAGCGCCGGGCCCTCGAACTCGGCGCCGCCGACCTGATCCGCAAGCCCGCCGACGTGCAGCAGCTCGTCGCCCGGCTGCACAACATGCTCCGCTTCAAGTCGCAGCAGGACGAGCTGCGGGCCTACAACGATCTGCTCCGCAGGAGGATCCACGAGCAGTCGTCGGCGCTGGCCCACGGGCGGCTCAACCTCGTCTGCCGCCTGGCCAAGGTGGCCGAACACCGCGATGAAGAGACCGGCAACCACGTCGTGCGTGTCGGCTGCTACAGCCGCGCCCTGGCCCGCGAGCTGGGCATGGACACCGAGTACCAGCAGACGATCCTGGTGGCGGCGCCGCTGCACGACATCGGCAAGATCGGCATTCCCGACAGCATCCTCCTCAAACGCGGGCCCCTCAGTCCCGGGGAGTGGGCGGTGATGCAGCGGCACTGCGTGATCGGCGAACGGCTCCTCCGCGAGCGCCCCAAGGCGATTGCCCCCCTCTTGGAGTGTTTCTTCGCCGGCGACGAAGACCTCGGCGGTGACCCGACGATCGAGATGTCGGCCACCGTCGCCTTGACGCACCACGAGAAGTGGGACGGCTCCGGCTATCCGCTGGGCGTCGCCGGCGCGGATATCCCCTTCGAGTCGAGGATCGTCGCCGTCTGCGACGTCTTCGACGCCCTCCGGTCCGACCGCCCCTACAAGCGCGCCGTAGGCGAGGAGGAGGCGCTGGCGATCATCGCCGAGGGTTCCGGATCGCACTTCGACCCCGAGATGGTGTCGGCCTTCATGGCCGTGCTCCCCGAGATCCGCCGCATCGCCGCCCGCTTCCACGACGCGGCACCGGCTCTGGTCGAGACGGGAGGTGACGTCCCGTGAACCGCATCCTCTTCGTCGACGACGAGCCGAAGATCCTCGACGGCCTGCGGCGGATGCTCCGCGTGCTCCGCCGGGAGTGGCAGATGGAGTTTGCCCTGAGCGGGCCGGAGGCGCTGGAGCGCCTCGCCGCGGCCCCCTTCGACGTGGTCGTCACCGACATGCGGATGCCGGGGATGGACGGGGCGGAGCTGCTCGGAGAGGTGATGCGCCGCCATCCGGCGATGGTGCGGATCGTCCTTTCCGGGCAGTGCGACCACGCCACCGTGCTCAAGACCGTGGGGCCCGCGCACCAGTTCCTCACCAAGCCCTGCGACTCGGAGAGCCTGAAGGCCGCCGTGGCCCAGGCCTGCCGCCTCCGCGACCAGCTCGCCGACGACCGGCACAAGCGGCTCGTTTCGCGGATTGCGGCCGTCCCCAGCCTCCCCGCACACTACGACGCGCTGATGGCCGAATTGGGCGCGGATCCCGCCGACGCCGACCGCGTCCGCAGGACGATCGCCGCCGACGTGGGCATGACCGCCAAGATGATGCAGGTCGTCAGCAGCGGCTTCTTCGGCTCGCCGCAGCGGGTCGCCGACCCCCTGCGGGCGGCCAGCCTCTTCGATCTCGAAACGATCAAGGCCCTCGCCACGACGGCCGCCGTCTTCGCACCCTCGGCCGGCAACGCCGAACAGCAGCGTCGCGTCGCCCGGCTGACCGAGCACAGCCTGGCCGTGGCCCGGGCCGCCCGCGGCCTGGCCCGCGCAGAGACCGGCGACGTCCAACTCGCCGACGACGCCTACCTGGCGGGCTTCCTCCACGACGTGGGCATCCTCGTGCTCGCCGAGCACGCCCCGGACGAATACCCTTCCATCTTGGCCGAAGCGCGCCGCCGCCGGATCACCCTCTGGGAGTCGGAGGAGGACCGCCTGGCCACGCATCACGGCGCCGTGGGCGGATACCTCATGGCCCTTTGGGGACTCCCCGACCCGCTCGTCCAAGCCATCGCCCATCACCACCATCCCGGCCGGACCGGCGACGAGAGATTCTCCCCCCTCACCGCGGTCCACGTGGCCAGCGTGGTCATCGAGGACGTCTTCGCCGATCTCTTCGGGGCGAGCACGCTTCTCGACGGCGCCTACCTGGAGCGGCTGGGCCTGGAATCGAGGTTCGAACACTGGAACGTCATCTGCCGCGAGGCGGCCGCCGCAGGCGACCGCCCGGTTCTGGTTCACGGAGTGGCACCATGAGCGAGCGAATCCTCTGCGTCGACGACGACCCCAACGTCCTGGCCGCCTACAAGCGGGCCTTGCACCGCCGCTTCCAGCTCGATACGGCCGAGGGGGGAGAAGAGGCCCTGGCCGCAGTGGCCGCGCAGGGGCCCTACGCGGTGGTCGTGGCCGACATGCGGATGCCGGAGATGAACGGCGTCGAGCTCCTCGCCCGCCTCCGCGCGCTGGCCCCGGACACGGTGCGGATGATGCTCACGGGCAACGCCGACCAGCAGACGGCCCTCGAGGCGGTCAACGAGGGGCACATCTTCCGCTTCCTCACCAAGCCCTGCCCCCCGGAGGTCTTCGCCCAGGCCCTCGAGGCGGGCATTCGGCAGTACCACCTGATCACCGCGGAGCGGGAACTCCTCTCCAAGACCCTCGCGGGCGCCGTCCGCGTGCTCACCGACGTCCTCACGCTGGTCAGTCCCGTGGCCTTCGGCCGCGCCACGCGGGTCCGCCGCATCGTGGCCGAGCTCTGCCGCGAGATGGGCATCGCCGACGCCTGGCGCGTGGAGATGGCCGCCATGCTCTCGCAGATCGGCTGCGTCGCCGTCCCCGAGAACATCATCGTCCGCGCCTACCGCGGCGAGGAGCTCAGCGGCACCGAACAGGAGGCCTTCTGCAGCTATCCCCGCGTAGGGCGCGACCTGCTCGCCGCCATCCCCCGCCTCGAACAGATCGCCGAGATCGTCGGCTACCAGGAGAAGCTCTTCAACGGCCGCGGCTTCCCGCCCGATTACCGCTCGGGCGAGCAGATCCCCGTGGGCAGCCGCGTCCTCAAGCTCGCCCTCGATTGGGATACGCTCATCAGCGGCGGCCTCTCGCCGGAGATGGCCTTAGCGGAGATCAACGACCGCGAGGGCCACTACGATCCGCGGGTCCTCGAGGCCGTCACCGCCGTGCTCCAGGTCACCGAGATGCACGTCGTCCGCCGCGTCATGGTCAACGATTTGGTCGACGGCATGATCCTCGCCGAGGACGTCCGCTCCCTGCAGGAGACGCTGCTGTGCAGCAAGGGGCAGGAGGTCACCACCGCCATCCGCACCCGGCTGCGGAACTACGCCGTGAACATCGGCATCCCCAAGCCGATCAAGGTCTTCGTGCCCATGAAGGTCGGCGCCGCCTATCCTCTCGACGGCTGCGAGTACGTGGAAGAAACCACAATCGAATGACACCGCTCCCGCGGCCCGGCAAGGAGCCACCGCATCGTCCCAACAAAGCCACTCCCATGGTCCAGCGAACCCACCCCCGTATTCTCTGCGTCGAGGACGACCGCACGCTGGCGCGACTGCTGCACCGCTACCTGACGCGCGAGGAGTTCGAGGTCGAGTTGGCCTTCGACGGCGAGGAGGCGTTGGCCCGGCTCGCCCGGGAGGACTTCGATCTTCTCCTCCTGGACCATTCCCTCCCCGGCTGCGATGGCCTCGAGGTGCTCCGCATCCTCCGCGGACGCGGCGACACCATCCCGATAATCATGGTCACCGGCACGGGGAGCACGACAATGGCCGTGGAGGCCATGAAGCTCGGCGCCAGCGACTACATCCACAAAGGAATGGAGGGCGAAATCCTTCAACTCCTGACGATGCGGGTCCGGCGTGTGCTGGCGGAGCACGCGCACGACCAAGCGAAGATCAGGGCGGACGAGGCCCTCCGCGAGAGCCAGCGGCGGCTGGACCTGACCTTGAAGGCGACCGCTATAGGCGTATGGGAGTGGTCCGTTGTCGAAAACCGCATGTCCTGGGACGAAACGACATGCCGGCTGGCGGGGATCACCCCCGCCGAGGTGCCGCGGCGGATGGAGGATTACCTTACTTCCGTTCACGAGGAGGATCGATCGCTGGTGAGGGGCACCCTCGAGCGCCACCTGGCCAGCCGAGAGGATTTCCAACTCGAGTATCGCATTCTCCGTCCCGATGGGGAAGAACGGTACGTGGCCGTCCGCGGGCGGGTGGTCTGCGACGCGCAGGGGGCGCCGCAACGCCTGCTGGGCGTCTGCCAGGACGTCACCGAGCGGAGACTCGCCGAGGAGGAGTTGGTCCGGCAGCGATTTCTCCTCGGCGAGCGCCTCAAGGAGATGCAGTGCCTCTACGCCGTCTCCCGCCTGTTGGAGATTCCGGGCCTCTCGGTCCGTCAACTCGTCGAGAAGGCCGCCGATATCATCCCCCGTGCCTGGACGTACAACGAAGTGGCCGTGGCTAGGGTCCGCATCGGGGATCACGAGGCCCATTCGGCCAACTACCGGGACTCTTTGTGGAAGCTGGCCTTCCCGGTCCAGGTCCACGGCCGGGTCGTCGGCGCGGTCGAGGTGGGCTATGCGGAACCGTGCCCCGCGGGGGACGAGGGGCCGTTCTCCGCTGAGGAACGGATGCTCCTGAAGGACGTCGCCGAGCGGCTGGGGCGGGCCGTAGAGCGGTCCGCCGCCGAGGCCGAGGCGCGCACCCTGCGGCAGCGGATGGAGTTTATCCTCGCGGCGACCAAGACGGGGATGGACATCATCGACGAGAACCACTTCGTCCGCTATGTGGATCCGGGCTGGGGGGCTTCGTACGGCGACTTCACGGGCCGGAAGTGCCACGAATACTTCCACGGCCGCAGGGCACCGTGCGACGGCTGCGGCCTCGTGAAGGCCCTGGAGACGAAAGAGACCGTGGTCTACGAGACCCAGCTCACCCGCGAGGGCGACCGCCCCGTCCAGGTGACCACGTTCCCCTTCCAGGACGAGAGCGGGAAGTGGATGGTGGCCCAGGTGTGCGTGGATGTCAGCGAACGGAAGCGGATGGAACGGGAACTGGTTCAGGCGCACAAGCTGGAGGCCGTCGGCCAGCTTGCCGCGGGCATCGCCCACGAGATCAACACCCCCACGCAGTACATCGGCGACAACATCCGCTTCCTCGGCGACGGCTTCGCCGACCTTGGCCGCGTACTCGCCCACGTGGGCGAGATGGTGCGGGCTGCGCGCGGAGGAGCGGTTCCGCCGGAACGGATCGCGGAGCTGGCATCGCTCCTCGAAGAGGCCGAAGTCGACTACCTCCGCGAAGAGATTCCCGCCGCCATCCGGCAGGCGCTCGAGGGGATCGAGCAGGTGGCGACCATCGTGCGGGCCATGAAGGAATTCTCTCACCCGGCCGACGAGGAGAAGCAGCCCGTCGACCTGAACCGCGCCCTGCAGAGCACGCTGACCGTCAGCCGCAACACCTGGAAGCACCTGGCCCAGGTCAACCTGGACCTGGAACCGGCACTGCCCCCGGTGCAGGGGCTGGCCGGCCAGCTCAACCAGGTGTTCGTCAACCTGATCGTCAACGCCGCCCAGGCCATCGCCGCCCGCGGAGATGACACGAAGAAGGGCGCCATTACCATCCGCACCCGCTACGACGGCGACGAGGTCGAAGTGGCCGTCGAAGACAGCGGCGTGGGTATCCCCGAAGCGGTCTCCGACCGCGTCTTCGACCCCTTCTTCACCACGAAGGAGGTCGGCGAGGGGAGCGGCCAGGGACTGAGCATCGCCCACGCCATCGTCACCAGGGGGCACGGGGGCACGATCCGCTTCCACTCCACGCCGGGGGAAGGGACGACGTTCATCGTCCGCCTGCCCTGCGAGGCCGCGGCCGGTCACGCGTGCTGCCCGGAGCCGGCCGGCACCGAAGGCGGCGTTCCCCTGGAGGTGGTGGCTGGTGAGGGGCGAGCGATCGAGTAGGCAAACCGTCACACGGCAGGCAGCAAGGCTGCGGGCCGGCACCTCCCCCTCCCGCCGGCACGCAGCGGCTCCGAGGAGATATCATGCCCGAACATACGGTCCTCTTCGTCGACGACGACCCGAACCTCCTGCGGAGCATGGTCCGCACGCTCCGCCAGCAGCCCTATCGGCTCTTCACGGCGCACGACGGCCGCGAGGCCGTGGCGGTGTTCAAGGCCCATCCCGTGGACGTTGTCGTCGCCGACGAGTCGATGCCGGGACTATCCGGGAGCGATCTGCTCGCCTGGGTAGCCGAGCACTACCCGGACGTGATGCGGATCGTGCTCACGGGCTATCCCACCACCGCACTGGCGATACGCGCCGTCAACGAGGGGCGCGTCTTCCATTTCTTCACGAAGCCCTGCAACGCGGTGGAATTGGCCGTTACCATCCGCCGCGCACTCGAGGAGCGCGATCGCATCCGCAAGCGGACCGCGGCACCGACCGCACAGGGACCGCCGCGGGAACCTTCGGCCGGCTGGTACGATTTCACCGACCCCTACCGTCCCCTGTGAGGCGGGTCAGTCCCACCACCACTGGCCTTCGGCGAGCTGGGGAGCCGTCTCCTGGCGCGCCCGGGAGAGGTGCTCGCTCTGATCGGCGAGGATATGGTCCGGAATCAGGGCCAGGGCGGGCTCGATGCGGACGCCGCCGCCGACGGGGAGCATCAGTTGGTTGCCGCGAGTCAAGGCGTTGACGGCCGGCAGGGCATACTGCGGCGCGGTGTAGGTTTCGACGGAGAACCGGCCCTCGTCCCCAAAGAGCTCCAGCGGCCATTCGGCGCGGTGGTACAGGTCCTCCTGCTGGATGTAGGCGGCCACCACGGCCAGGTCGATCGCGTTGCGGAGCTGGGCGAAGACCGGCGAGCGCTGCGCCAACTCCGGGTAGCGCTGGGTAAAGGAGTTGACGAAGGCCTCGCTGGCGGGATTCCGCCGCGCGGCGGCGACCCGCTCGCCGCCCGCGGTCACCAGCTCGTCCTCACCGACGAGCTTCACGCCTTCGCCCACCAGCTCCATGGCCAGCCCGTCGTCGCTCATGCGAACGCATTCGTAGTCGGGCACGAAGTACCAGCGCATCAGGGCGTTGCGCCTCACCTGCCTGGGGTTGACGCGGTCGACGAAGCTGGCCATGCGCACCGGCGGCTGCTCCAAGCCGATGCCGATGAGCTTCATGCGATAGTCGGCCTCGACGAGCACCTGGGCGAAGTGGGTCTGCGGGGAAACCCCGCTGATGGCCACGGTCTGCAGGCCCAAGCTGGTCCGCAGTCCCTCGGCAATCATCGGCTCCTGGCCAGGCCGGTAGCCGCTCACCCGGCGGAGGAACTGCTGCATGGCGGCGAGGCCTTCGGGCGTGGGGTCGATCGAGCAGGTGATCGCCGGCGTCGGCTCACCGTCCGGGGGAAAGGCCCGCAAGGCGACCACGAGATCGTCGAGCCGCAATGTGGGCCGGCCCGTGGTGATCCCCACCACGCGCCCCGAAGGCATGGTCGCCCAGCCCTCGGCCGGTCCGGCGAGCACGATGTCCTTGGTTTCGGGATAGAAGAACACGAACCGCACGCGGAGCATCCCGGCGAGGTAGCGCATCTCGTCGGTCAGGGCTCCGCTGTTGGCGGCCACCGCCGCTTCCAGGCGGTTGAGTGAGACCTTCCGCAAGGGGCTGGACCGGGCCACCTGGGGGTCGAGGTTCTGCCGCGCGGCCTGGAGCCGTTCGCGGGTGAGTTGCCCGCCCGGATCAGGGAAGCGGTGTGTATGGAGCACCCCTTGGGCGTCCACCACGACTCCCGCCTGCCCAATCGCTTCGACATCATTTTCTTGCGCCAAGGCCCGCGGTGCCGCGCACCATGCCAACGCCAGGGCCGCCAGGGCCGGGACCGTCCGCTTACCGACAGCTTGCCAGAGCATGAATGCCTTCTCCACGGTAAATCAACCTGCACGATTTCGACGGGCGCGTCTGCCGGGTCGCCGAACGAACCCAACTCCCTGCGACCGCGCGGTGCCTAACGGGACCCCACTGTTTCCGGTAACGCTCCCACCGCGGTCCGCGGCTTCCAGGACCGCGGTCGGGAGCGTACGAGGTGACACAACGACGGGGTGAGCCACTGCGGCGCCGGCCTGCCGCACTCGGGCAAGCCGCCACCACATCGATCTTAATTGGGTAAGCTGCGCAAAGCAAGAAACTGATTTCCACTTTGTGTGAGGGGAAGGCCACGCCGGGACGCCCTCCTGGTTGACCACTAGATTTTGTCAATTTAAGCCCCCTCACGTTAAGTAGTGTGCGGCAGAGGCGATGGCGCCGATCCTAGCGATTCCTTGGATTTTGCCGGATGAGCAGACGATAACTAGCCGTAACCGTCGCGACGGCAGGGTATGCACCCGCCGTGCCCGGCGGACCGAGGGAGGTTTGATTTCGTAAGTCTTTTGAAATCAATGGCTTGCGTCAATCGGCCCTCCCCGGGCGGCAGAGAATCGCCGATAAGGTCTTTGGCAATAAGGATTTGTGTACCGAACCACTCCCGGAAGACCGGGGGTAGGTTCGCCGCGGTTCGCCTGGGTTGCGGCAGTTTGATCTTGACTCTACTTGTTGCAGCATCTACACTTGCAGCGTGTCGGTCGAATCCGGTGGTATTCGGCGGCCGCGAGGCTGGGCGACCATCGTTCCCGGGAGAACCGAGTCGTGACGAAGAAAGAGATCGTCCGAACCATTTCCGAAGAGATTGGGCTTACCCAACTGAAGACGAAGGAAATCGTTCAGAAGACGTTCGATGCGATCGTCGAGACCTTGGTCGCGGACGGGCGCATCGAGTTGCGCAACTTCGGGGTCTTCGAGGTGAAACGCCGAGCCCCCCGCAAGGCTCGCAATCCCCGGACCAGCGAGACGGTGTTTGTCCCGGAGAAGTTCGTCGTGACGTTCAAGCCAGGCAAGCAGATGGAAGAACGTGTTCGCGAGCTGGAGCGCCGGGAGGAACAGCGTGCCCGCGCCGCGCGGGCAACGAGTGCGGCAGTGCCGTCGGCAGCGGCCGAAGTTCCAGAAACCCTCGGCATTTCAAGCACTTACGGGGCAGACCCGGGCGGCGAATAACCCCCCCCGCGCTCCCGCATCGAAACCGATGCCGCGAGAGCCCGCCGCGCGGCGCCCCCCCTGCCGACACCGAACACGCTCTACCGCCGCTCGCTCGCCGCCGAGAAATCCCCGGCCAATTGGCCTCGGCGCCGAGAGCAAAACCTGCTATCGTCCCTGCCCCGATCGAAGCCAGTCCGACCCATCCGTGCTTCGAGTCGAGGCTTTTCCCGCGTGTCGTTCGACTTCGGCTCCGTCAGACTTCGCGTCCGACCGGCCCCGATGCTGCAGGCGGTTCCCCCGCCTTCGGCAGGAGGCCGGCCGCGTTCTCCCGGTCCCGGCCGGTGGGGGCGTGGCGGGCCACTACGGTGTTGTCCCCGATCGAACCGCCCGCTGCGCCGCGAAGCGCGGGGGGGGTTCCTCGTGGAACGACGGACTTTTCGCGGGCGCCGTTGGCGCTGGATACTCGATTCTCACGGAAGGGTTACGCCATGCGCAAAGCGCTGTTGGCCATTCTCTGCGGGCTGCTCCTCGGTACGTCGACCGGCTGCCTGATCCCGGCCTTTTCTGCCGATCCACCGCGGCGTACGCAGCAGTTGCTCTTCACTTCGGAAAACCTCCGCCTCATCCTCGACGAATGGGAGCGGATCTGGTTTCTCGACCAGCCGAGCCACATGACGCCGTACCGCACGCACGGCGGGATCATCTAAGGTCAGGCGCCCGTTCGTGAGGAGGGGATCCACGCCGGCGGTCTCTCCGGCCGGTGGCGGGAACCGCTTGGGCCCTCCTCGCGCGCCGGTCACCTATGCGCCGGCGATCGCCCCGCCGGCAACGGTTGGTGCGCGCGGCGCGCCGTGATCCGCTCCCCGGACGGTCGCCGCACCCGTCTACCGCATGAGACCTTGAATGAGCCACCCGAGAACCAGGGCGATGGCAGTCAGGGCGGCGGGCAAGACAAGCAGCACCCAGAGGGGGTGGAGGGGGCTCGGCCCCTCTCCGCCCGGCGCGTCGATGCGCGGCAAGGTTTCGTCGGCGGCGGCGGCGACCGAATGGGTATTCTGCGACGTCTCGCCGGAGGCGTCGCGGGGCCCGCTGGGGCCGGCTGAAACCTCGGGGAAGCTGGACTGCGTGTCGGCGAGGCCGCCCTCCGCCGGCGGATGGGGCGGGAGGCCGACGGAAAGCGCCGTGACGGCCGCACGGCGGGCGGTCCGCTCGCCCAGCGGCCCGGTGAGCGGACGCGACGCCCAGGGCCCCAGCCGGGCGGCGAGTTCGGCAGCCGAGCGGATGCGGTCGGCGGGCTCCTTGGCCATCATCTCCGCCAGGATGTCGACGAATTCGGTGGACAACGAGGCGTTGAGCTGCCGGGGGTTGAGGGGGCGGAGCTCGCAGTGGGCGCGGGCCTTGTCGGCCGTGGAGCCTCCGGGGAAGGGAACCTTGCTCGTCACCGCGTAGTAGAGCGTGCAGCCGAGCGAGTAGATGTCCCAGGCCGGAGTGGGGTGGAGGGGGTCGCGGATGTGGTCGGGAGATAGGTAGTCGGCGGTCCCCACGATCTTGCCGAACCGCAGGTCGCTCTCCGCATCGCCGCTGATGGGCCCCGCCAATCCGAGGTCCGAGAGCTTGGCCCGTCCCTCGGGCGTCACGAGTACGTTTCCCGGCTTCACGTCGCGGTGGACGAGGCCCTGCTGGTGGGCGTGCTCCAGGCCCACGGCCACCTGCGAGACGATCCGGGCCGCTTCTTCCATGCTCAGCGGCCCCGTGCGCCGCACGAGCTTCCTGAGGTCGGTTCCGGGGACGTACTCGGTGACCAGGTAATAGACGTTGGCGTCGTGGCCGGCGTCGTAGGCGCGCACCAGGTTCTCGTGGTCCAGGCGGGCCAAGGCCCGGATCTCGCGCATGAAGTTGAGGATCGACTCCGGCGTGGAGCGGGCCCGCGGCAGCACCTTGATGGCCACGGTGCGGCCCAGAACGGTATGCTCGGCCTTGAAGACCTGGCCCATCCCCCCGCGGCCGATGGAATCGACGATCGTGTAGGGGCCCAGGGTGAAGCGGGTCCGTCCGTCGAGCAGCTGGCGCGCCTGCCAGGCGTTGAGGTACTCAAGTTCGACGAGGGTATCGGCAAGCGGTTCGCCGAGCGAGGAACCGTCGCCCGAGGCCGTACCCGACCTTTCCAGCAGGGCGCGGGCCTCGTCGAGCTGCTCCTCGCTGAGCAGCCCACTGGTCAACGCGCAGCGCTCGAATTCGGTCCGTGGGGACATCATCGTCGACGGCGTGGGCCGTGGGGGGAAAGGCGGAACCGACGTCGCGCGCGCGCCCGTGGCGAAGCGGGGCCGACGCGAGTCCGCCAAGCGTCCTTTTACCTTACCCCCCAGCCATCGAGGCGCCAAGGCCATACCGGCGCGGACGACTGCCGAGGTGGTGGACCGGGGGCGCGAGGCTCCAAGGGGCCCAAGACGCCGCCGCACGAAAGCCCATGGGGGCTTGATCCCTGCTTCCCCGCGATTGGGCACCACACTTCGGCGGGCCCCCAGGGTTTCCATCGGCTCCACGATCGAGTAAACGGCCCCTGGCAGCCGCCTGCCAATATGGCATATAGCTTGGCGGTGGCTGAGGGGTCGGATCCTTTCTGCGAGGCATTCTTCGGTCCGATCTCTTTGCTCGATCGATGGTTGGGGCATCGTCCCCCTCTCGCGGCACGCCGATTGCATAGAACGCCGCCCCAGGCGGGGTGACTGCCAAGAGTGCTGTCCGCGGCGGTCCGATGGGGCGAGCGCCCCTCTGCGGTTACATTGACATCTCCCCACAAACGGTGGTGTTGCCCGCGCGCCGCGGATTACGCGAGGCCTGCCCATCGCTGGGCGCACCGCGGAATAGACGTTTCTCGCCAGCCATTGAGGAGGAATACGCTGTGGCAAAACTACTCGTCTTTGAAGACGCCGCTCGCCAGCCGCTCTCGGCCGGGGTGACCAAGCTGGCCCGCGCCGTCCGCACTACGCTGGGGCCGAGGGGCCGCAACGCCGTGCTCGATAAGGGGTGGGGTTCGCCGAAGATTACCAAAGACGGCGTCACCGTGGCCCAAGACATCGACTTGGAAGACCCCAACGAAAACCTCGGCGCCCAACTGGTCCGCGAAGCGGCCAAGAAGACGAACGACGTCGCCGGCGACGGGACCACCACGGCCACCGTGCTCGCCGAGGCGATGTACCGGGAGGGGCTGCGGATGATCGCCGGAGGCGCGGACCCCATGTCGATCGGCCGCGGGATGCACAAGGCCGCCGCTGCCGTCGTCGAGGCCATCGGCAAGATGGCCACCCCGGTCGATCCGAAGAGCAAGAAGGAGATCCAGCAGGTGGCGTCCATCGCCGCCAACGGCGACACGTCCATCGGTTCCGTGCTGGCCGAGGCCTTCCTCAAGGTGGGCAAGGATGGGGTGATCACCATCGAAGAGGGGAAGACGGCGGAGACAACCTACGACGTGGTCGAGGGAATGCAGTTCGATCGCGGATTCCTCTCACCCCATTTCGTGACCAACCAGGACGAGCAGACCGTCGAGTTGGAGAAGTGCCTGGTGCTCGTCCACGAAGAGAAGATCTCCAGCGCGAAGCACCTGGTTCCTCTCCTGGAGACGGTGAGCAAGGAGGGGCGGCCCCTGCTGATCGTGGCCGAAGACATCGAGGGCGAGGCGCTGGCCACGCTGGTGGTGAACAAACTCCGTGGCGTGCTGCGCGTCTGTGCGGTGAAGGCACCCGCCTACGGCGACCGCCGCAAGGCGATGCTCGGCGACATCGCCACGGTCACCGGCGCCCAGGGCATCTTCAAGGACCTCGGCGTCTCCCTGGATTCGGTGAAGATCTCCGATTTGGGCACGGCGAAGAAGGTGATCGTCACCTCGGACTCGACCACGATCGTCGAGGGTGCAGGATCCAAGAAGGCGATCGACGGCCGTGCGGAACAGATTCGCAGGGAGCTGGAGACGACCACCAGCGA
The DNA here is from genome assembly GCA_007119795.1 of Planctomycetales bacterium. The sequence continues at coordinate 75,621 of SKOZ01000048.1, forward strand.
TTACGACCGCGAGAAGCTTCAAGAGCGGCTCGCCAAGCTGGCCGGCGGCGTGGCCGAGATCCACTGCGGCGCCGCCACCGAGACGGAGATGAAGGAGCGCAAGGCGCTCCTGGAGGACGCCCGCGCGGCGACTCAGGCGGCCCTGGAAGAGGGAATCGTCCCCGGTGGCGGGGTGGCCCTGCTTCGGTGCACCAAGGTGCTCGACAAGCTGTCGGGCGAAGCCGATGAGGTCTTCGGCGTCAAGGTGGTCCGCAGCGTCCTTTCGGCCCCTCTCCGCGCCATCGCCGAGAACGCCGGAAAGGACGGCGGCCTCGTGGTGGCCAATGTCCTCAAGGAATCGGGCAAGGGGTACGGCTACGACGCGGAACGTGACAAGTACGGCGACCTGATCGCCGCCGGGATCATCGATCCGGCCAAGGTGGTCCGCACCGCCCTGCAGAATGCCACCAGCGTGGCCGCCCTCCTCTTGACCACTTCCTGCCTGGTCACGGACATCCCCAAGAAGGACGACCAGGCGGCTGCTCCCGGCCCCGGCGGCCCCGGTGGTATGGGCGGCATGGGTGGCATGGGCGGAATGGGTGGCATGGGCGGCATGGGTGGCATGGGCGGCATGGGCGGTGGCATGGGGGACATGGGTTTCTGAACCCCTCTCGTGCAGGGGCCGCGGCCGCTCGCCATCGACGGCGAGTCCCGGCCGCGGCCGGCAGGGAACGACATCCAATTCAACCGACTCCTCCTGTTTAGCTAAGGAACAAAAGACATGAAGGACATCAACCTGAAGCCGTTGGACGACCGCATCGTGGTGGAGCCGATGGAGGCCGAAGAAGTGACGGCCGGCGGCATCGTGCTCCCCGACACCGCCAAGGAGAAGCCCCAGCGGGGCGTGGTGCTGGCGGTAGGTCCGGGGAAACTCATGGACAACGGGGAGAGGGCCGCCCTCTCGGTGGCGGTGGGCGACGAAGTGATCTTCGGCAAGTACGGGGGCACCGAGGTGGAGGTCGACGGCCGCGAGCTCAAGATCCTCCGCGAGAGCGACGTGCTGGCCAAGGTCGTCAAGTGAGGCGTCGGCCCCGCCGGGCAACCATCGCAACTCCTAACCACTAAGGGATCGCCATCGTGGCTAAGCAATTGATGTTCGACGAACACGCGCGGATGCGGATGCTCCACGGCGTGGACAGACTGGCCGACGTTGTGGCCGTTACCATGGGCCCCACCGGGCGAAACGTCATCCTCGACAAGTCGTTCGGCGGCCCTTCCGTTACGAAGGACGGCGTGACGGTGGCCAAAGAGGTGGAGCTCGAAGACCCCTTCGAGAACATGGGGGCCAAACTGGTCAAAGAAGTGGCCAGCAAGACCTCCGACGTCGCCGGCGACGGCACCACCACGGCCACCGTGCTGGCCCGGATCATCTTCCGCGACGGGCTGAGGAACGTGGTGGCCGGGGCCAACCCCACCGCCGTCCGCCGCGGCATCGACCGGGCCGTGGACGCCGTGGTGGGGCATCTGTACTCCATGGCCAAGGCGCTCACCACGAAAGAGGAGGTGGCCCACGTGGCCGCCATCAGCGCCAACAACGACCGCGCCATCGGCCAGCTCCTGGCCGACGCCATGGAGAAGGTCGGCAAGGACGGGGTGATTACCGTCGAGGAGGGCAAGACGGCGGAGACGACCTACGAAGTCGTCGAGGGGATGCAGTTCGACAAAGGCCTCCTCTCCCCCTATTTCATCAACCGCACGCCGGAGATGGACTGCCTGCTCGAGGATCCCCTGATCCTCATCCACGAGAAGAAGATCGCCAACCTCCGCGACCTCATCCCCCTTCTGGAGCGGACGGCGCAGACCGGCAGACCGCTTTTGATCATCGCCGAGGACGTGGAGGGTGAGGCCCTCACGGCGCTGGTGGTGAACAAGCTTCGCGGCGTGCTCAACGTGGCCGCGGTCAAGGCCCCCGGCTTCGGCGACCGCCGCAAGGCCATGCTCGGCGACATCGCCACCCTCACCGGGGGAACGCTGGTGAGCGAGGACCTGGGCCTGAAGCTGGAGAACCTCTCCCTCGAGCAGCTCGGCCGCGCCAAGCAGGTGAAGATCGACCGCGAGTCGACAGTCATCGTCGGCGGCGGCGGCAGCGAGAAGGACATCAAGTCCCGCATCGCCCAGCTCCGCGCCCAGATCGAGAAGACCGACAGCGACTACGACCGGGAGAAGTACCAGGAGCGGCTGGCCAAGCTCACCGGGGGGGTGGCGGTGATCTCCGTGGGGGCGGCCACCGAGACGGAGATGAAGCAGACCAAGGCCCGCGTCGAGGACGCTCTCCATGCTACCCGCGCCGCGGCCGAAGAGGGAATCCTCCCCGGCGGCGGGGTGGCGCTCCTGCGCTGCCGCGAGGCGGTCGACGCCGTACGCGGCAACGCCCGCGGCGACGAGAAGGTCGGTGTGGACATCGTTTACCGGGCCCTCCCCTACCCGCTGCGGCAGATCGTGGAGAACTGCGGCCTGGACGGCTCCGTGGTGGCCGAGGAGATTGCCGGGAAGCCGGCGAATACCGGCTACGATGCCAACGCCGGAAAATACGTCGATATGTTCAAGGCGGGGATCATCGATCCGCTGAAGGTCGTCCGCACCGCCTTGGAGAACGCGGCCAGCATCGCCGCGCTGATGCTGACCACCGAGACGCTCGTTACCGACGTCAAGAAGGACGAAGAGGACAAGGTCCTCGAGGGAGCCGTCCGGTAGGCACCCGGATCGACGGCCTGCCAGGGCACGATCGGAAGACCGGGCGGGTCACCCCGCGGCGGGGGTGGCCCGCTCCGGCCGTTCCTGGCGCTCGCCGTTGCTGGCTCTCAAGAAGGGTAAATGAAGACACATTGGGCGGAGAGCGCGTGCGCGTCTGGCAAATTCCGCCCCAGGACGGCGCATTCGCGGAACCGGCTTTAGGCTAGAATTAGGGATTCGGCAACTCGAGTGAACCTGTCCCTATGACGATCACAATGCCCGGCAAACGCGACTACTACGAGGTCCTCGGCATCGATCACTCCGCCTCCGAGAGCGAGGTCGCCGAGGCCTACCGCAAGCTTGCCCTGCAATACCACCCCGACCGCAACCCCGGCGATGAGTCGGCGGTAGCCCGGTTCAAGGAAGCGGCCGAGGCCTTCGAGGTCCTCAGCCATTCCGAGAAACGGCGCCGTTACGATCGCTACGGACATGCTGGCCTTGAGGCGGGTGGCGGAGCCCCCCAGTTCAGGGACATCAGCGAGATCTTCAGTGCCTTTGGCGACATCTTCGGCGAGGGGCTGTTCGGCGACGTTTTCGGATCGCGGCGGGGGCGTCGTTTTCGTCGCGGTGGCGACGTCCAGTGCGAGGTGAGCATCGAGCTCGCCGAGGTGGCACGCGGCACCACCAAGACGATTCGCTTTCAGCGCCACGAGTTCTGCGGGCACTGCCGGGGGAGCGGAGCCCGCCCGGGGACGAAGCCGGAGGGGTGCCGCTATTGCGGCGGGCAGGGGCGGGTTCTGCAGTCAGGGGGGTTTTTCGCCGTCCAGGCGACGTGTCCCTCGTGCCGCGGTGCCGGTGTCGTGATCCGCGATCCGTGCCCGCAGTGCAATGGGGGAGGAGCCGTGCGCGAGACCCTCACTCGCGAGCTGTCGATCCCCCCCGGAGTCGACGAGAACTCCACGCTGCGGATCGAGGGGGCCGGCGACCCCAGTCCCGACGGCGGCCCTCGCGGCAACTGCTACTGCCATATCCACGTCAATCCGCATCCCCTTTTCGAACGCCACGGGCGGGACCTCGTGGTCCACGTGCCCATCAGCTACTCCCAGGCTGCCCTGGGGGCACGCATCGAGGTCCCCTCGCTCGAGACCTGCCAGGAATTGACGATCCCTCCGGGGACATCGAGCGGTGAGGTGTTCAAGGTCCGCGGGCTGGGGTTGCCGAGCCTGCGGAGCCGCGAGCGGGGCGACCTGCTGGTGCAGGTCCACATCGAAGTCCCCAAGCGCCTTTCCGAGCAGCACGAAGAGGTGCTCCGCCGCCTGGCGGAGATCGAGAGGACGCAGGTCACGCCGAAGCGCAAGAGTTTCTTCGACAAGCTCAAGGAGTACCTCATCCCCGAGACCGGACAGGCAGCGAAGGAGGACCGCGCATGAGCCGCAAGAACGTCTCCGGCAAGGACGTGAAGCCGCCTTCCGAGGAGACGGCAGGCCCCGGCCCCGCCCAGGATCCAGGCCGTGAACGGGAGTCTCCCCCCGACGCGCAGGAGGGTGCCGAGGAGGCCCAAGCCGGTGCGGCCCCCCAGGAGGGTGTGCCCTCGGCCGAGACCCCCAGCGACCGCGCTGCCCGTGTGGCCATCGAGGATCTCAAGGAAGAGTTGGATCACGCCAAGGATCGCGTGCTTCGCGTGCAGGCCGAGCTGGAGAACTACCGCAAGCGGGCCGCGCGCGAGCTGGCCGACGAGCGGCGTTACGCGCACATGCCCCTGCTCCGCGATCTGTTGCCCGTCCTGGACAACATGTATCGGGCCATCGAGGCCGCGGAGAAGAGCCTGGACCTGGGCGCCCTGCTGGAAGGGATGCGGATGGTCGTCGAACAGTTCCGCGGCGTGCTCGAACGGCACCACTGCCGGGAGATCCCCGCCCAGGGCGAGCCTTTCGACCCCAATGTTCACGAGGCGATCGCCCAGCAGGCCGCGAGCGACGTCCCCCCGAACACCGTGATCCACGTGGCGCAGACCGGATTCGTCCTCCACGATCGCGTGGTGCGCCCCACCCAGGTCGTCGTCTCCGTGGATCCGGGAGCAACATCCTGATGGAAGGCCGCCCGCGCCGCCTGCCGCATCGCGGGCCTTGCCCCGGCTGCTGTCGTCTCGTCACCTGATTGTCCCTCAAGGATCCTGCGATGCCCACCTACGACTACCGCTGCGATGCCTGCGAGCATCAATTCGAGTTCTTCCAGTCGATCACTTCCGAAGTCCTCAAGAAGTGCCCTGAGTGCGGGCGCCGCAAGCTCCGCCGCCTCATCGGGCCGGGAGCCGCCATCGTCTTCAAGGGGAGCGGTTTCTACCAGACCGACTACCGCAGCGAGTCGTACAAGAAGGCTGCCGCCGCCGATAAGAACAACGGCACCTCCGCGAACGGCGAGTCGAAGAAGGCCTCCTCCGAGAGCGGCAATTCGAAAAAGGGCTCCTCCGAGAGCGGGAAAGGGGAGGCGAAGGCCGCCACGTAAGGAGGGGGTACGGGAGACACGAGGGTCCGGCAGGGGAGAAGCGACATTCGATTCAATAGGCCACACAGGCCTCTGTGCGGTGCCGCGCTGGTGGGGACGGGCCACTGGAGGGACCGGCTGGTGCGCTGACCGCCGCTCCCCCGCCAGGTTCAGCTCGACCGCGCACGGCACAGGGCTGTAGGTACGCCGCACAGGCCTCTGTGCGGTGCCGCGCTGGTGGGGACGGGCCACTGGAGGGACCGGCTGGTGCGCGCTGACCGCCGTTCCCTCACCAGGTTCAGCTCGGCCACGCAAGGCATAGGTGTGCCGCGTACCAAGGGGAAAACTTCCTTCCATGAGTCGTGCCCGCTGCCCCGTCTGCTCCCGCCGTTTCGATCCTGCTGGGAGCCGGCATCTCCCCTTCTGCAGCGAGCGGTGCCAGCAGATCGACCTGGGCCGCTGGCTCGACGAGCGCTACAGCGTCCCCATCGAGCGGGAAGACGAGGATCCCGACGACCAGGGGCCTACCGACGACGCTCTCGGCGAGGACTAAGTGCCCGCGGTCGTCTGCCCCCGGCGGCCGAAACGTCACGCGTCTCGAGCATCGGTGAGGTTGCCCGCGACGAGCCAAGCCGCCGCACGCGGTGACCGGCCCCTCCCCGACTTCTTTCGCCACCCGAGTGGGTGGCTCGAAGGTGCTTTCATCGCTCGCGCCCAGGTGCCCACTCTGGACTGGCGCAATCCCCGGGAAATCGCTTGACTTTTCCGCCCCTGCCGCTACTATGGAACCAAATCTGAAAAACCAAATTTCATTCCTGCCGAGCAATCCGCCCGCGAACGGAGGAGGAAATTCACCATGGTCCGGCCCCGCGCCAAACAGCTCACCGAGAGGGAGCTGGAGGTGATGCACGTCTTCTGGCGGATCGGCGAGGCCACGGCGGCCGAGGCCCGCGACGAGCTCGGCCGCGGCGGCCGCGACCTGGCCTACACCACGGTGGCCACGCTGGTCCGCATCCTCTGCGAAAAGGGCTTCCTCGAACAGACGAACCAGGAGCGGCCCTTCCGCTTCCGCCCGGTACGGAGCTTCGAAGAGGTCTCCGCGCACCTGGTAGGCGACCTGGTCGACCGGGTCTTCGGCGGGTCGCGCGAACAGCTCCTCTTACGGCTCCTCGATTCCAGGCGGCTTACGGCTGAAGAGCGCGCGGTGCTCGAGTCCATTCTGCGGGAGGAAGCGCCATGAACACCTTAGGTACTCTGCTCGTCTGGTCGGTGGTGCAGGCGACGGCGGTGGCCGTCGTGGCGGCGGCGGTCTACCTGGTGGCGCGGTGGCGGAGCCCGGCGGCCGGATCGCTGGCAGCCGCCAGCGGGCTGGTGGTGCTCGTGGCCGTCTCCCTGCTGGCCGCGAGTCCCTGGCCGCAGTGGTGGCAGGCCGGCGAGACGGCGGAGGTGGACCGGGCCCCGGCGCAACCGGCGGCTCCCGATCCCGTCCGGCCTCCGAGCG
>SKOZ01000085.1 GCA_007119795.1 Planctomycetales bacterium
GCCCTGAACGGCGCGGAGTTGATCACCCTCCTGAATCCCGTCGGGAAGCTGCTCGCGCGGGATCGTCTTCTCCATGCCCGGGTTCCTCTGGCCGAAAGCATCCTCGGGCGAGAGCGTCACCGACTTGGTCTGACCTTCCTCCATACCCACCACCGCCTGGCTGATTCCGGGAATCACCTGGGACCCACCGGCGACGAATTCCAGCGGCTCGCGGTCGTACGACTTGTCGAACGTCGTACCGTCCTCGAGTTTGCCGACATAGTGGATACGGACCGTGTCGCCTTGAGACACGCGAGTCATGGTCTTCACCTCTTCATAACGTTGTGCAGCCGGGATCGGCTCCTGCCCCACGGGCGCACAGTCGACCTCGCGGCGCAGGATACCACCATTGGGGAACCTTACGCGGTCCAGAACGTAGAGTCAACCGCAAATGCCCTTGAGAACGTCGGAGTTTAGTTCTTCCTGAACAGCGCGACCCGGCCTGATTGAGTGGGAATTGGCCCGTGCGGGTGAAGGCGGGCGGCCATTTGTGACCATGCGGGTACAGCCCGCAATACAAGCTCTGCTATCGTCCGCCGGCAAGATGCAGCAGGTCGCCGCCCTCGAACACGCTGAACTCTGCCCAGGCAGGAAGATGGGCGGCGATGCGCTCGGCGTCGGCCACGGAAAGATCGAACTGCCGCACAAGGTCCACAACGCCCGAGCGGCCGGTGAACTCCACGGTGGCTCGGCGGTTGAAGAGAATGTTGTCCAGGCTCCGCGGGCTGCGCGTCGTGGTGGGGATCCCGGAGATGGCCCAGGTGATGTCGGGGATGCGGCCCAGGGCGCCGTAGCGCCCCTCGTCGGCGGCCAACGACCCGAGGATGATGATGTCGTCCTCCTCGCGGCCGTCGTCGCGGACGGCGCGATAGACGTCGGCCAAGAGATCGAGCTCCCGCGCCGCGTTGTCGGGGTCCACGCGGACGTTGATCAGCGTGAAGGTGAAGGCGGCCTCCGGATCGGGCCCCCGGGCCCGAAAGGCAGCCACAAGGGGGCTCGATGCCAAGTGTCCCGCCGGGGCGGTCACCGAATAGACCATGCTCGGGTCGGCTTCGATGCTCGCCCGATCGAAGAGGAAGATGCCGCCCGTGCCGTGGGGAATGCGGCTCGCAGTGGGGCAGGCCGAAAGGGCGTAGTGCCGGCCGGTTGCGTTGATTGTATCGAGCAAATCGTTGAGCAGCGCAGGGGAGCCGCGGCGAACGCCTTGGACAGCCACGATGTCGAATTCGCGGACCACCGAGGCGATCACCGCGACTGCCTGCCTCCGGTTTAGCTTGTGGGCGTCGAGGGGGGCTGCATTGAAGGTGGCGATGCGGATCGTGCGACGGTTCGCCGCGGGGGGGAGGCCATCTCCCCGGCGCGCTCGTCCCCTGGTTCCCTCCACGCCGTCGTGCCGAGCGCGGATGACCCATTCGCCGTTGCGGGAGGCGATTTCGTAACGGTTGAGAAGGAACCACCCGCCGCCGAGGAGGGAGACCAAAAGGAGAATCAACAGAAATCGACCCATGGTCACGCCACTCGAAAACGGGGAACCATACGCCCCTCACGAACCGCGGCCCGACCGCGGCGGACGACGCCGATCTACCCTAGTTCTAGTTATCGTCGTCTTGCCCCACTTATCGACACGCAGCGCCCGCCCCAGTGATGGATTGCCCGGAGAGGCACCCCCCACAAGGTGTAGGTCAAGGAAGGAGGCACCACCCGTTGTGTGTGGTTGCGGACTGGCGAGACACTGGTATCCCCCTTGAACCCCCACGTCTTGCCTTGGTCCTGGACAAGCTGTACTGTGAGGGACCAAGTGGGCATCAAGCCACACCCCCCCTTGAGCTGCTCGCGAGGTCTTGCACGCCGATGAAAGCCGCATTTATCGAACGGCCCGGTCCCCCCGACGTGATCGTCTACGACAGGATCCCGAAGCCTCAGCTCGACCCCTCCCAAGTCCTCGTCAAGGTGTCCGCTGTCTCGGTCAACCCGATCGACACCTACATCCGCGCCGGCGCCGTCCCCTTCGACCTCCCCAAGCCCTACATCCTCGGCTGCGATCTGGCGGGGACGGTGGAGGAAACGGGAAGCGCCGTGGTGCGATTCAAGCGGGGCGATCGGGTATGGGGCAGCAACCAGGGCCTTTTTGGGCGGCAGGGAACTTATGCCGAGTATGCCGCGGTTGACGAGTGCTGGCTCTACCCCCTTCCGGAGCAGGTCGACGAGGTCGAGGCGGCCGCCCTGGCCCTGGTGGCCATCACCGCGCATATCGGCACCGTCTACAAGGCCCAGGTCCGCAGCGGGGATACCGTTTTCGTTCACGGCGGTTCCGGCGGTGTGGGGCTCTGCGCCATCCAGATGGCGAAGATCCTCGGAGCAACGGTGATCGCCAGCGCGGGCAGCGAGGAAAAGGCCCAGCTCTGCCGCCAATACGGTGCCGACCGCGTCATCCAGTACCGGGTCGACGACCTCGACGCCACATTGAAGCGGCAAGTCCCCGAGGGCGTCGACGTCTGGTGGGAGTTGCTCCGCGAACCCGACCTGGAGCAGATCGTCTCCCACATGGCGCTCCACGGGCGGATCCTGCTCATAGCCGGCCGGGATGCCAAACCCCTCTTTCCCGTGGGACCTTTCTATACCCGCGATCTGTCGCTCTTCGGCTATGCGATGTTCAACACGTCGGCCGAGGAGCAGCGGAAGAGCGCCGCGGAGATCAACCGCTGGCTGGCTCGCCGGCGGCTGAAGGCCCATATCGGCCGCCAGATGTCGCTTGCCGAGGCCGCAGCCGCCCATCAACTCCAAGAGGAGAACACCCTCCAGAAGGCCGGAACCCTCAGCGGGAAGATCGTGCTCGTGCCCTGAGCGCGCCGGCGGCCGGGGAGAGGCGAGAGGTTGACGCGGGCATACGGCGCCTTGTTTACCCCTCCGCGCCTGCCTCTGCCCGTTCTCCTCGTCGGCGGCCAGCGGGTGACCACGGCCTCTGAGCCCACCCGCCGGGAGCCGAAATGTTGCTCTTGCCACGGACGGCGAGTAGGGACAGAATGGGGCCCTGGTCGGAGGCGCTCGAAGCCGGATCTTTGGGCGCCTCGCAGCTCGTTCCCCTGGTTCCCGCTCGGGGACGGGAAAACAGCACGAAAAGGAGTTCGTACCGGATCGCCGTCCCGCACGCTTTCCGCCCCGCGCCGCCCGCGCCGGCTTCGGTGGACGAGAACCGCTTCTTCGCGCAGGACGCGGGGAGAAGCGGTCCGCACGGGACGATTCCCTTGAGGCAGACAGGGAGGTCTCCCGCCTTGGGCGCCGGGTGCGTGCCGCGCACCGGGCGTCTCGCCCTCTCTGCCCGATGTGGTGCGCCGTGTGGACCTTGCACGGCGAGGCGCCGATCCGGCCAGAGGAGGGACCCATGTTCTACGTCGCGGCAGCCGCGGTGGTGTTGGCGGTTGCAGGCTCGGGCGAAACGGTGCTTCTGAGTTTCCACGCCGAGGGTTGCGTGCCCTGCCGGCAGATGCAGCCGACGATTGCCCAGTTGGCTCAGGAAGGTCACCCCGTCCGCCGAATCGACGTGACTCGCGAGTCGGCGACGGCGCAGCGTTTCGGCATCCGCGCCGTTCCCGCGTTCGTGATGCTTGTCGGGGGCCGCGAGGTCGATCGCGTCGAAGGTCCGGCCAGCTTTCAACGGTTGCAGCGGATGCTCCGCTCCGGCCGCCCCGACGGCGGCGCGGCAGCGAACCTCGACCGAGCCGACCCGCCTGAAGGCGCCGGTTTGGGGGCCAGTGCGACATCCAGCGCGCCGCCCCCCGCCGCGGGCCACTCCCTGCCACCGATCGTCGGCGAGGAGACCCCCATGCGTTCGGCAACCGATCGAGCCGGCCCGGCTCGGCTGCCCGACGCCCCCGCGGAGGGGACGGCCCAGGGGGCTGGTCCTGCGCCCGACGGTCGTCCACCATCGCGCACGGCGGCGGTCGGCGACGGCGATCTCATCGCCGCCACGGTCCGCCTGCGGATCGAAGACCCTACGGGCCGATCGTTCGGGACGGGAACCATTATCGACACCCGCCAGGGTGAGGCCCTGATCTTGACCTGCGGCCATATCTTCCGCGACTCACGGGGCAAGGGGGACATCGAGGTCGATCTCTTCGGTCCGACACCGACGGAGCGTCTCCCCGCACGCCTGGTGGCCTTCGATATCGAGGCTGACGTAGGATTGCTCACCATCCGCGCGCCCGGCCCGCTCAGGGTCGCACGTCTGGCACCCCGCGATCGCGTGGTGCAACCGGGCGAAAGGATCATGAGCGTCGGTTGCGACAACGGGGACGACCCCACCGTCCATCATGGGCGCGTCGTTACGGTGGATCGCTACCTGGGGCCGCCGAACCTCCAGGTAACCGGATTACCGGTCGTGGGCCGCAGTGGCGGCGGACTCTTCTCGAAGCAGGGAAAGGTCATCGGGGTTTGCAACGCCGCCGACCCGAAGGACAACGAGGGACTCTATGCCGCCTTGGGAGCCATCTACGACCTCGTCGACCGCGCCCAGCTCTCGGCTCTCCTGGAGACGCCCGGCGAGGGACGGCTCGTCGGCGACCCCGAACCAGAGTCCCTGGCGACAACCGCCCCCCCCGAAATGCCCTCCGAAATGCCCGCGCCGCGGAGTCTGGGCGGCCTGGCAGCCGTTCCGATTTCCCATTCGCGGGGAAGCCACGGGCCGCCGACCGAACGGCACTCGGACGGGGAGGGCATCAATCCCGGGGAGCGCGCCCTCTTGGAAGACATCGGCCGACGCCGGGCCGAAGGGGCTGAGGTGATCTGCATCTTCCGCAATCCCGGGGCGAAGAGTGAGATATTCATTCTCAACGAGGCCTCGCCCGACTTCTTCGACCGGCTTGCCCGCGCCGCCCGCATCCAGCGCCCCTCCACGGAGCCGACCTCGCTCGAGGTCCCCAGTCGCAGAGGAGATCCATCAGCCCCGCGGCGGTTCACCGTCCGGTGAGGCGAAGCGGCGCGTCAGGGCAGGGAAGCGGCCACTGCCGGAGACTGCTCGTCGATCAGCCGCCTGGCATGGAGCTGCAGGCGGGCGATATCCGCAGCCATGGTGCGGTTGGCTTCGAGCAATCCCTCGATGTTCGCCCGGGCTTCCTCGAGCTGCCGTTCCAGATCGGCCAATCGTCCGGCCACCAGATCGCGCTGCCGCGACATCTCCGCCAGATCGGTCTGGGCAGCGTCGATGTCGTTCTGAATCGTCTCCACCTGGGCGTCGGCCGACTGCAACGCCTCGTCGAGGGCCTGCCGGTCGTGCTGGGCGGCGGCCAAGAGGTCGGTGAGGATGGTTCGCTGGTTGTGGAGCTCCCGGAACCAGAAACGGTAATCGCGCAAGGCGCGCCGATAGACCCCCTCCTCGATACTTCCAGGAATCCCGAAGACCACGTCCGCTACGGGAAGCTCCTCCTCCGGCGGCAGGGCTTCGCCGTCCAGGAGGTATTCCTCCACGGTCTCCTCGGGGAGTGCGGCGCGCAGCTGCTCTTCGCTGACGTCTTCGAAAACCAGGGGGTCGTCGATGGGAATCGATTCGTAGAGCGTCCAAATCGCCTGACTGTCCACCACACGCTGCACCTCTTCCGGGGCGAACCGCGTGGCCGGCTCGATGCGGACGATGTCGTCGTCCTCCACGGCGGTCACGCGAAATTCTCCCAAGTACGTCCCCCCCTCGGAGATCGGGGTCTCCTCGAAAACCGCCACGACCAAGTCAGGGGTCATCTGGTGCGGGCCGGGGAGATCGGTGAGGACCCGGGCCCCTGCCGTATCGTGATCGACCTCGAGTATCTCGCATCCCTGCCACACCCGGCCGCGGTCGACCATCAGACGAGCAACGTCCACCTGGAGATCGCGAATCCCCTCCTCGCCATCGCGCAACCGCTCGCTCTCCAGCTTCAACTGGTCGATCTCGCTCTCGGCCTCTGAAACCCGCTCCCGCCAAGAGGCGTGCGTCCTCAGCGTGCGGGTGGCCAGGTAGAAGAAGACCGAGGCCACCACGATGATCAGCCCCAGGAATACTTTGTTCCAGATGCTCATGTCGCTTTCCGGGAAGAGCGCACCAGAGGGTGGCGATGGAAGTCCTACCGTCGATCCTATTCAGACCGCAGGGGGGTGTCAAGCTTCTGTACTCGTCGCCGGGGCCCCCAGCCTCAGAGAACTCAGACGGAAGCCGAGGCCGCCGTGCGGGTGGTCCTGGAGTCGCCAGAGCCTCTGGATTGCGAGAGCCGCATCGCCGGCACATTCGCTACGATCGGCACAATCGCTGAAGTTCCCCCCTTTCGGAAACCGAAACCTATGACCGGTCGATCGGATTCGGCGCCACCCGTCCAGCGAAATGGCTCCCCATACATTGAGGGGGCGCAAGCCGTCGAGGAGTCGCGCCGGTCACCTGCCCGGGCGCTAAGCGACGACGCGGGGAAGTACCACGCCGGGACGGAAGGTGCGGGCGATCGAGCCCGCCGCCTCGCCGACACACCCTTCAGGCAGCGAAACCGATGCGGCGCGAGCGCCATGGTTCCTGGGAAACCGCGATGGATCATCTCAATTCCACACCGCAATCCTGGACCGCCTGCGAATGCACTCCAAGGCGCCGGGACGCGGACATTGCCTCGAGCGAGGGGATGCGGCGGGCGGGGATGAATCGTCCCTCGATACGGAATACCAAGACTCACACCACGGGAGGGACAACCGGGCTTCGAGACGGTCTGTGGCTGGCCGCAAACATATTGATGATTGCGGTGGGGATCTCGGTCGCCGGCGGCTGCAACCGCGCATGGTACCGCCGGCAGGCCGACCGCGAGGTCTACCATCTGGTCGGAGAAGTCTCTTCCGATCCTCGCTGGCCGCTGAACGACTTCACGATCGAACCGGACCCGCAGTCCCGCTTCTACCACCCGGACTCGGCCGACTGCCCTCCGCTGCCGCCCGACGACCCGGTCTCCCACCAGTTGATGCACTGCGTCCACGGGAAACGCGGCTACCACTGCTGGCACTGCAACGGCGACACGCCGCACGTGGAGAGTCCCGGCTGGAAGGCCTACCTGGCCCTGAACGAAGAGGGGGAGCTGATCATCGACCGCGTCGCCGCGGTCGAGCTGTCGTTGACCCACTCGCGGGAATTCCAGCGATCGCTGGAGGAGCTCTACCTGTCGGCGCTGAGCGTGACCTTCGAGCGATTCCGCTTCGATACGCAATTCTTCGGCGGCAATCGCACGAGCTTCACCGCCACCGGTCCGCTCCGCGGGGGGCAGAGCACCCTGGCGACGGATACCGACTTGCAGATGAGGCGGCTGGGAGCCACCGGCACGCAGTACCTCGTCGAGATAGCCAATTCCATGGTCTGGCAGTTCGCCGGGCCCGACCAGTTCTCGACGGTATCGGTGCTGGACTTCTCCATCTTCCAGCCGCTGTTGCGCCTTGGAGGGCGAGCCGTGGTTCTTGAAGCGCTCACGCAGAGCGAGCGCAACCTGTTGGCCAACGTCCGCCAGATGGAGCGTTTCCGCCGTGGATTCTACGCCCAGATCGTTGCCGGGCGGAGTGCCGGACCGGGGCCGGTGCGGGGAGGTGTGGGCATGCCCGCTCCCACCAGCGCCGAGGGTCCCGTAGGCGGGATCATGGCGCTCCTGGAGGAGCAAGTCCAGATTCGCAACCAGGAGTTCAACGTCGCCGGGCTCCGCGACAGTCTCGCCCAACTCGAGGCCTTCAATGCGGCAGGGCGAATCGACGTTCTCCAGGTCGACCAGGCCCGGCAGGCGCTGCTGACTGCGCAGAGTCGTCTGCTCGCCTCGCGCACCCGATACCAGTCGCGTCTCGACGCGTTCAAGATCACCCTGGGACTGCCGCCCGATCTGCCCGTACAAATCAGTGACCCCTACCTCGACCGCTTCGACCTGATCGACCCGGCCGCCACCGCACTCCAGGACCGGATGGAGCCGGTATTGAACCGACTCCGCGACAGGACCCTGGTTGAGGACGCGGACGAGTTCCGGCGGGCCCTCGACGAATTGGAAATGCTGCTCGACGCTCCCGAAGAACGCTTCGAGGCCGTGACGGAAGACCTCCGCCGCCTCGACGAAGCCCTCCCCGAACGCCGTGCCAACCTGGAGCTGCTCGCCCGTCGCGAGCGGCGGCACGGCGACGTGGACATCGTAGCCTTCGAGCTCGCAACGCTCGACGAGCGGGTGGCAGCGCTCCACACCGACGTGGAGACGGTCCGGGCGGGCGTGGAACGCCTCGTCCAGCAGCTCGAGATCCTGCTGGCTGAAGGGCCCCCTGAGGATCTCCCTCCGGTGGAAGACGGGCCTCTCGCCGTCGCCCCCCTGATTCAATATCAGGACCGCGTTCTGGCGGCCGCGAGCGATCTGGCGAGTTGGCTCCTGGAACTCTCGCTCCTTCAGGCACTGGTGCGCCTCGAGTCCGTGACCCTCGTGCCGGTGGACATGGATGCCGCCGATGCCATCGAGGTCGCTCGCCGCGAGCGGCTCGACTGGATGAATGCCCGCGCCGCCCTGGTCGATCAGTGGCGGCAGATCGAAGTCGTTGCCAACCGGCTGAAGAGCGATCTGAACCTCACCTTCAGCGGCGACATCCAGACCGTGGGGGACAACCCCGCGGCCTTCCGCAGCAGCGCAGGACGCCTGCGGGTGGGGCTCGAGTTCGACGCCCCCTTGACCCGCCTCCAGGAACGCAACGTCTACCGGACCACTCTCATCGACTACCAGCGGACGCGCCGCGACTATTACCTCTTCGAGGACCGCGTCCAGCAGAGTCTGCGGCAGATTCTCCGCACCATCGAATTGAACCAGCTCAATTTCGAGCTCAATCGCGCCGCTGTCCGCTCGGCCATCGCCCAGGTGGACTTCACGCGGCTGAGGCTCGAGCAGCCGCCGAGGGTCGGCGCCGTGCAACAGCAGTTGGGGGCCACCACCGCCCGCGACCTCTTGGGCGCCTACTCCGGCCTGCTCAGTGCCCAGAACGACTTCCTGAGCGTGTGGGTCGACTACGAGGTGCAGCGAATGATTCTCGACTTCGAGCTGGGAACGATGCAGCTCGACAACCACGGTCTCTGGCTCGACCCCGGCCCCCTCCAAGGCGAGGAGCTCCGCACCGCACCCGCCGCGGCGGATCCCGAGTCCTCCGATCCCCGGCTCCTGCCGCCGCCGCTGCCTTTGGAGCTCCAAGGGGCCCTCGAAGAGCTGTAGCGGCGCCACGGCCGGACGACCGTTTTCGGCGTTATGGGCGGAAGACGGCCGCGGGCGCGTCGGTCGCGTAGCGGCCGCTGCGGACCTCGGCAGCCTGCGGGTCACGGATCAAGATCACGTCGTCGCCTACGCGCAGGGCCGTACCCCCTTCGGCCTCGAACAGCTCGATCCGTTCGGGAATGGTCCCCTCGTCTCCCTGGCGATAGGGAACGAGCAGCGCCACGATGCGGGCCGACGCCGCCGGCTGGGCAGTCGAGGCGGTGAAGTGGAACTGCGGCGGTGCCGCGGCCGGCCGCGCCGGCGGCGGGTCCCAGCCGCTCCGCTGCCCGAAGGCGAGCCCCCCCGGGGATACGAACCGCACGCGCAGCCGGCCCTCGCCGCGGCGGACGGTGAGCTGCTGCCCCTCCTCGTCCAGCGCCATCTCCTCCAATGCGTGCAGCAGCCACTGGTAGGTCGATTCCCCCTCGCTCGCCGCCAGGTCGTCGACGATCACCAAGTAATCGGGCCGCACGAAAAGGACGTGGCGGTAGGCCCGGGTGAGCCGCCCGCCGTAGGCCGCCACGGCGTCGCCCAGGGCGTAGGCCCAGTCGCCCGCCTCGACGTGGTCGACGATGCGTCCCCGCGACTCCGGGCGGCGGGGGACCTGCCCCTCGCCGTCGACGAGAATGGCGTTGTGCGCTTTGGTCTGCCAGATCCACTCGCTATGGTGCGGCGAGCCGTAATCCTGGTAGTAGCCGCTGGAGATCGCCAGCGGCTCGCCGAAGGCCTCCAGGACGAAGGCGTTCTGGTTGGCATGGTTGTGGCTGACGGCCCCGAAGGGATTGCTCTGGAAGAGAAGGAGCACGTTCTCCTTCGGTTCCGCCATGCGGCTGTGCATGGCCACGAGGCCGACGTCGAAGAAGGCCTTGGATTGGGGCAGATCGGCAGGGGCTCGCGGTTCGATGTCCGGGCGCAGGACGTGGAGGGCTTCCGGGCCGGTGGGCCGCCCGTTCATCTCTTCGGCGTACCAGCGGTAGTAGGGGTTTTCGTAAAGGCTGGACAGAGTGTACATGAGGTTTGCCTGGGCGCTTCCCACCGACCCTTCGTAGCCGTCGCCGAAGGCGCGGTGCCGGCGGTGGGGATAGGCGGCGTAGAGGCCGAAGTCGCCCGTGTTCTGGAAAAACGGCTTGTCTTTGAGAGGAATGCCCAGCCGATCGAGTTCGGCGACCACGCGGAACATGCGGCCCATGTACCAGGTCCAATAGCCGACGCCCTCGTGCCAGCCGCCGTCGTTGCGGCCCCAGGCGGGATAGACGGACCAAAGTATCCGCAGCGTGTAATCGAGCCAGTCGCCGGCATCCTCGATGTCGTGCGCCAGGACGATGGCCCCCTCGACGGCGAAGCCGATCATGCGGCCCGGGTGGCTGGAGAAGGGCCGTGATTCGAAGGGCATCCCGCGGTGCATCTCGTTGACCTGGCGGATGCGGCGCCCCAGGACCTCGAGGCACTCGGCACGCTCCTCCTCGCTGAGCGTCTCGTAGATCCAATCGAAGGTGCGCGGGGCGTTCTCGGCGATGTCCATGCCCAGCTCGGTGGGCCAGTAGACGCTCGAGGGGCCGTCGACGTCCCAGGTCGTGAAATGCATCAGCCTGCGCCGGGCCTCGGCAGCGAAGCGCTCGTCGCCGGTGAAGAGGTACGCGCGGGCGCAGATCTCCATGCCGGAGGTGTAGGGACGCATGGCCCGCCACGTCTCGTTGTAGACCTCCCGCCAGTTCTCGTACTCGTCCCAGGGTTTGGGCTCGGGGAAGAGGGGCTCGTTGCGGCGGAGCACCGCCTCGGCCTGGCGGACTACGGGATCGACGAGCCAGGCGAATCGCTCGCGGTCGTTGCGGATCTCGGCTACCGTCTCCGGAGGGAAGTAGGCCCGCGGGCGCGTTGGGGGGATGCGCTCGAGCAGCTCTTCGACGCTCGGGAGAGGGAAGGGGACGGCGTCGTCGGGGATCGTGAAGCGGCGGGTGCGGCTGAAGACCGGTCCCTCCGGGCCGGCATAGCCGTAGCGCCAATGCCAGGTGCCCGGCGCCAGCGCGGCGTCGGGGACGTAGACCGTCATGTCGACGTCCTCGACGGTCCCGGTCGCCTCCGAGGCGAAGTCCTCGCTCGAGGAATACTGGACGATCCAGCGCTCGACGCCCTCCGCAGGCAGCCAGACGAAGGCCGGCGGGTTGGCCGCCACGGTGCCCCCGTCCTCGGGACGGTACGATACCTCGTTGCCGGCGGGCGACCGGTCGAGGACCGGCGCCGCGGCCGCCCCGAACGCATTGCTGGAAACCATCAAGCTGCTGGCCAGGGCGGCAGCCAAAATCGGCACGATGACGGCAGATCGCATGGTGACCTCCAGGGTGGGAGAGGGGATTTCGTGGAGTGGACGGGCCGGTACTGCCGCACCATGGTAACCCACAGCCCCCGACCATGCACTCTGGCCCGTCCTCGCCCCTCTCCCGGCAATGTGGTATAAAGGTGGATTGTCTCGGCGACAAAGGGGAGGAAAAGGGATTGTTTCTGGGTGGCAGGGGGTCGCCCGCTGGTCTCCCCTTCTCGGACACGAAGACAATGGCCCGCGAACCGATCCTCTACGGCTCCTCCGAAGGTGATGCCGGCGATCCGCCCCGCCGCCCCCTCGAGCCCGGCGACGACGACCGAATGCTGCGGCCCACCCGGATGGGGGACATGATCGGGCAGCGGGCCGTCTTCGCCCGCCTGCAGATCGCCATCGACGCGGCCCTCAAGCGGGGTGAGCCGCTCGGTCACGTCCTCTTCGACGGCCCACCCGGGCTGGGGAAGACGACCTTCGCCACCTGCATCCCCCGCGAGCTGGGGGCTAACTTGCAGATCGCCAGCGGGGCGACGCTCAAGGCCCCCAAGGACCTGATCCCCTACCTGACGAACGCCGGCGAGGGGTCGGTCCTCTTCATCGATGAGATCCACCGGATGCAGAAGGCGGTGGAGGAGTTCCTCTATCCGGCGATGGAGGACTTCCGCATCGACCTGACGCTCGGCGAGGGGGTCAACGCGCGGACCATCAACATGGCTTTGCGGCCCTTCACGCTCATCGGGGCGACGACGCGGACTGGCCTCCTCTCGGCACCGCTGCGCGACCGCTTCCAGATGCGCGAGCACCTGGACTTTTACACCGTCGAGGAGCTGGCCTCGATCGTCACCCGAAACGCGGCCAAGCTCCGCGTGCCTATCGAGGCCGACGCCGCCCGCGAGATCGCCGCCCGCAGCCGGAGCACACCCCGGCTGGCGAACAACCGGCTCCGCTGGGTCCGCGACTTCGCCACCAGCCGCGCCGACGGCCACATCACCCTGGCCGTCGCTCGCGACGCCCTGGCGATGCAGGGCATCGATGCCCTGGGGCTGGACCAGCAGGACCGCAAGTACTTAGAGACGATCGTGCGGGTCTTCGGCGGCGGACCGGTGGGCGTCGAGGCCGTGGCCCACACGATGAACGTCCCTCCGGACACGCTGATCGACGAGGTCGAGCCCTACCTGCTCCGCAGCGAACTGATCATCCGCAGCCCGCGGGGGCGGCGGATCACCTCCACGGGGCTCGACCACCTGGGCCTCAGCGGGCAGGTTCCGAGCGATGACCAGGGAACGCTGTTCTCGTGAGCGGTGGCTGGCCATGGGGGCCACCCGTCTCGGGCGCGGCACCGGTTTCGTGGCAGGTCGTCGGCTGAGTGCGCCGGTAGAATATTGAAGGGACCTAACCATATCCACGATGGTGGAAGGGGCTTCGCATGGCAGAGTTCACGCTCGACGACTTCAAGCGTCTCCTCTTCAGGCAGACCTCGCTGCCGGGACGGCTGAAGAGGATCATGAAGCGGATTCCCGGCATGGGAGTGCTCTCCGCGATGATCAAGGACGACGAGGCCGACAGGGATATACGCCGCCTGGGGGGTGTCATCGACTCGATGACCGCCGGGGAGCGGCGCAACCCCCGAGGAGTGATCGATACCAGCCGCCGCCGGCGCATTGCCGCCGGAGCGGGTGTCGAGCCCCACGAGGTCAACGAGGTCGTCAAGCAATTCGAACCCATGGCCGACATGATGAACGACATGATGAAGAAGATGTCGACGATGGGGAAACGCGGCTACGGATTTTAGCAATTCAGGTGGGGTCTATTTAGCCCATGGTAGGGGATACGTTTCGACCTCCAGCCTGGATTGCCAGATCGCCCCATCATGCGTTAGGATATTGGATTACCTGTAGCTTGGCGGGCCGTCGGTGGTGGCGGTCTGCGGTTTGCATGGTGTGCTGCTGCACGGGTCGAGGCGATGTTCGAGTCACTCCAGCAGGGTCTGTCGGACGCCCTACGCAGCCTGCGCGGCAAGGCGCGGCTGACGGAAGGGAACATGCGCGATGGGCTGCGCATGGTTCAGGAGGCCCTGCTCGAGGCCGACGTCAGCCTCCCGGTGGTCAAGGATTTCATCGCCCGCGTCTCCGAAGAGGCCCTTGGCGAGCAGGTGCTCCGGTCGCTGGACCCCAGCCAACAGGTGGTGGGTATCGTCTACCGGGAGCTGGTCGGGCTCATGGGTCCGGTGGACCACTCGCTCCACCTCCGCCCCGGAGTGAACGTCCTGATGCTCTGCGGCCTGCAGGGGTCGGGCAAGACGACGACCTGCGGCAAGCTGGGACGGCTGATCCGGGAGCGGGGGCCCAAGGTGATGCTCGTAGCGGCCGACTTGCAGCGGCCGGCGGCCATCGACCAGTTGCACATACTCGGCGAGCAGCTGGGCATCGAGGTCTATTCGGAGCGGGGGAGCGACAACCCCGTCCTCGTCTGCCAGCACGCCGTCGAGCGTGCCCGCGAGAGCGGCATCGAGGTGGTGATCCTCGACACGGCGGGCCGGCTCCACGTCGACGAGGAGCTCATGGCCCAGCTCGCCCGCATCGACCGGCGGCTGGATCCGAACCAGGTCTACCTGGTGGTCGACGCCATGACCGGCCAGGACGCCGTGCGGAGCGCCAAGGCCTTCAACGAGGCCCTCGAGCTCGACGGCGTGATCATGACCAAGCTCGACGGCGACGCCCGCGGCGGGGCGGCGCTTTCGGTCAAGGCGGTCACCGGCGTACCGATCAAGTTCATCGGCACCGGCGAGCACCTCGACGCCCTGGAGGAGTTTCACCCCGACCGGCTCGCGGGACGGATTCTCGGCCACGGCGACATCCTCTCCCTCGTCGAACAGGCACAGCGGAAGTTCGACCAGGAGGAGCTGGAGAAGCAGCAGGAGCGGCTCCGCAAGGGGGAGTTCACGCTCGACGACTTCAAGAGTCTCCTGGGGCAGACCTCGCGCCTGGGACCGCTGAACAAGATCATGAAGCTGATCCCCGGCATGGGAGCCCTCTCGGGGATGATGGAGGGCGTCGACGCCGAGAAGGACATGCGTCGCCTGACGGGCATCATCGACTCGATGACCGCCGAGGAGCGGCGCAATCCGCGCGGTGTCATCGATACCAGCCGTCGGCGGCGGATCGCCGCCGGCGCGGGCGTCGAGGCCCACGAGGTCAACGAGCTCGTCAAGCAATTCGAGCCCATGGCCGACATGATGAAGAAGATGTCGTCCATGGGCAAACGGGAACAGATGAAGGCCCTGCAGGAGCTGAGCAGCGGAAAGCTCTTCTCCCAGGGGGGCCGTCTGGCGAAGCAGAAGAAGGGGACCGGCAAGCGGCTGACGAATGCGGAAAAGGCCAGGCTCCGCAAGCAGCGGGAGAAAGATCTCCGCCGCAGGCGGCGCGAAAAGGGGAGAAAATGAGCGGCCGGCAGCCGGCAGGTCCGGCGCGGGCTCCGTTCGGCGGCTGGGAGAACCAGGCGGTTCGATGTTTCAAAATGGATGAATTCCTGCGAATTCAGCTACGCTTTGGCGCGCGATCGACTTGAATGAGGGAGAGCCAGTGGCAGTACGTATCCGAATGAAGAGGATGGGCCGGCGGCACCGGCCCTTTTTCCGCATCTGTGCCATGGATGCGCGGGCCGCCCGCGACGGGCGGGTGCTCGAGGAGTTGGGGACCTACGACCCGATGGTCCCCGAGGTCGATGCCCGGACCGTCCTCCGCGGCGAGCGGATCGCTTACTGGCTCGGCGTGGGCGCCCAGCCGACGGAAAAGGTCCGCGTACTGATCAAGAAATACGGCCCCCAGGGCACCCGGCTTGCCGAACACCACGCCGCCCTGGACCGATTGGCCCAACAGCGCCGCCGCCCGGAGCCGGTGACCGTGGCCCATGCGCGCTCGGAACCGGCCGGGGAAGCCCCCGCCGACACACCGGCAGCGGCAGAGTCCGCGCCGGAACCGCCGGCCCACCCCACTTAGGTTCCCGTTCGCCCGGGGGCGGCGTCGCTGCGGAGGAGGGGCCACCATGACCTTCGACGTGCTCACCCTCTTCCCCGAGTTGTTCGAGAGCTACCTGAGCCAGAGTCTCCTGAAGAAGGCGATCGATCGGGGGCTGGTCCGGGTTCGCCGCCACAACATCCGCAATTGGGCCCGAGACAAGCACCGTTCCGTCGACGACATACCGTTCGGCGGCGGGCCGGGAATGGTGATGCGCGTGGAGCCGGTCGTCGAGTGCGTCGAGGCCGTCCAAGCCCTGGAGCCGCAACCCGGTCACCTGGTGATGCTCACGCCCCAAGGCCGGCGGCTGGATCAGGCGGCCGTCGAGCGGCTGGCGGCGCGGCCGCGGGTGCTGCTGTTGTGCGGGCGTTACGAGGGCTTCGACGAGCGGATCCGCGATCTGCTCGAGCCCGAGGAGATTTCCCTGGGCGACTTCGTGCTCAACGGAGGCGAAGTCGCCGCAATGGTGATTATCGATGCGACGATTCGCCTCGTGCCGGGCGTCCTGGGCCACGAGGCGAGCAGCCTGTGCGACTCCTTCTCCGGACCGGACCGGTTGCTCGAGTGTGCCCAGTACACCCGCCCGCGGGTCTACCGAGGCCTGGCCGTGCCGGAGGTGCTCGTCAGCGGCGACCACGGCCGGATCGGCCGCTGGCGGAAAGAGGACAGCCGGCGGCGGACGCGGCAGCGACGCGCCGAGCTACTCGAGGGGAAAGAAGGCGAGGCGGCCGACTACAAGTCCCCAGACAACTCGTAAAGGCCAAATAATCCAGAAAGGATGGTAAAGCCATGAGCCAAGAGATCATTGCCCTGGTCGAACAAACCAGCCGCCGCGAGGAAGTCCCCCGATTCGAGATCGGTGATACGGTAGACGTCCATTGCCGCATCCTGGAGGGCGAAAAGGAGCGCATCCAGGTCTTTACCGGTGTGGTCATCGCCCGAAGCGGCTCGGGAACCCGTGAGATGTTCACCGTGCGGCGGATCGTCCAGGGAGAAGGGGTCGAGCGGAAGTTCCCCCTCCACTCGCCGCGGATCGCGAAGATCGAAGTAACCCGCTCCTCGGTGGTGCGGCGGGCCAAGCTCTATTTCCTCCGGGACCGAGTAGGCAAGGCCACCCGCCTCAAGGAGCGCCGCATCGAACGCGCCAAGACGGCCGAGAAACCCCTTTCCAAGGCCAAGCGGCGCCGCAAGGCTCGGGCCGCCGAAAAGAACGCCGGCGGCGCAAGCGCAAACGAGTGAGCGGCGGAGAGGAATGAAGATAGGGAACCGAAAAGAGACGGCGAGCCATCGGCGGCGGGCTCTCTGCGAAGGCATCGGTTAGCGTAGTCCGCGGCCAGTGGCCGACGGCTCGTTCCAGTCGGGGGATACCCCACGGCCGCCAGCCATCGAGAGCGGTTCCCCAGGCTCCTGTCCCCTGCCATGCGATGATTGGGAATCTGCGACGATACCTCCTGGCCCGCTGGCGGGAGCTCTTCCCACGCCGCACGCTCGGCCGGCGCGGCGAGGATGCTGCGGCCCGGTTCCTGAAGCGGCGGGGCGGTAGGATCCTCGCTCGTGGCTCGCGCTCGGCCTTGGGCGAGATCGATCTGGTGGTCCTCGACGGCAAGAGCATCGTTTTCGTCGAGGTGAAGACCCGCCGCCACGGCGAGGCCGGCCACCCCAGCGAGGCCGTCGATACCGCCAAGCAGCGGCGGCTCACGCGGTTGGCACTGGGATTCCTCAAGCGCCACGCCCTCTCCGAGCGGCCGGTCCGCTTCGACGTCGTGGCCGTCACCTGGCCCCAGGACGGCCGCCGCCCGACCATCGAGCATTTCCCGGCCGCCTTCGAGGCCGCAGAGCCATCCTAGGATTGCAGGGCCGCGCCGCTTGCGGTGTTCCGCTGCTTTCGCTTCGACTGCTCTTTACTCGGCGGCCGGCTTGTGCGACACTTCGCCCCCTTGGTCCCCGGCGTTCGGAGACCACATTCCGGTGGCGAGGAAGAAGTCGCGGTGAGTTCCGGATTGCCAACGTGGGGTGGTCCGCGGTCCCGGCCGCGTACCGCATCGAGACGAGTTGGCCGGCTGTCGAGCGCCCTGGGGCGATGGCTGCGGGGTACGCTGGCGGCGGCGCTTCTCTCTGTGGTCGCGGCAGGCTGCGCGTTCTGGCCCGCGGAGGAAAACCTCGGGCTAACCGATGAGGTCTACAACCTCCCGGCCCGTATGCGGCGTCCCGACGAGGAACCTGGCCGCTGGCAGGCCTCGGGCTACAATGGCCTCGACGAGCGGACGCGCGCGATCGAGCGCAGCTTGGGCGTCCGCTGAAACGTGGCCGCGCACCCCCCTCCGCGATCCCGTCGCCGGGGATGGGCCGCCACCCGGGCAAGGGCTCGCCCCTCCGCCGGATCGCGCGGCACTTCGCCCCCGGCGCCGCCGATTCCGCCCGAAAGGCCCGCGCATGCCGCCATCGCCAGAGACGCTCTTCGAGCAGGTCTGCGACCACGCTCGCCAAACGGCACTCTTAGCCTCGGTCGAGGGGCTCCTCGGTTGGGACGAGCGGACCATGATGCCGCCCGCCGCCGCACCTCACCGCGCCGAGCAGATGACGCTTCTCTCGGCGATGATCCACCGCCGCACCACGGACCCGCGGTTCGGCGGCTGGCTCGAGGAACTGGCCGCATCGGAGCGGGCGGCCGATCCCCACGGCGATATGGGAGCCACCGTCCGCGGCTTGAAACGGATTCACGACCGCGCCGTGCGGCTCCCAACGGCGCTGGTCGAGGAGCTGACCCGCACGGCGGTGCTGGGGCAGCAGGCCTGGGAGGAGGCGCGGGAACGGGACGACTTCGGCCGTTTCCAGCCGCTGCTGGAGAAGACGGTGCGGCTGAAGCGGGAGGAGGCCGACGCCCTGGCCATCGGCCGTTGCCGCTACGACGCCCTGCTCGACGAATACGAGCCGGGGGAATCGACCGACCGCGTGGCTGCCGTGCTCGCCGGGCTGCGCGAGCCTCTGGTGGCGCTCATCGATGCCATCCGGGGCGCGTCGCAGCGGCCCGACGCCGCCGTCCTCAAGCACCGCTTCCCGCTGGCGGCACAGGAGGCCCTGGGACGCGCCGCGGCGGCGGAGATCGGCTTCGACTTCAGCCGCGGGCGGCTCGACGAAACGGTCCATCCTTTCTGCGCCGAGGCCGGTCCCCACGACTGCCGCATCACCACCCGCTACGACGAGCATTATCTGCCCATGGGGCTGTTCGGCATCCTTCACGAGGCGGGCCACGGCCTCTACGACCAGGGGCTCGATCCCGCCGCCTACGGCCTGCCGCTGGGCAGCCCCGTCTCGCACGGGATCCACGAGTCGCAATCGCGCCTCTGGGAAAACCAGGTGGGCCGCAGCCGCGCCTTCTGGGAACACGGCTTCTCCCGCCTGAAGCAGTTCTTTCCCGCGGCGCTGACCGGCGTCTCCCTCGACGACTTCCACTTTGCCGTCAACGCCGTGGCCCCCTCGACGATCCGCGTCGAGGCTGACGAAGCGACCTACAACCTGCACATCATCGTCCGCTTCGAGCTCGAACAGGCGCTGCTCGAGGACCGTCTCGCCGTGGCCGATCTCCCCGCCGCCTGGAACGCGGCCTATCGCGAGTACTTGGATATCGAAGTCCCCAACGACGCCCAGGGGGTCCTCCAGGATGTCCACTGGAGTGGCGGATCGTTCGGCTATTTCCCCACCTACACGCTTGGCAACCTCTACGCCGCCGCGTTCTTCGCTGCGGCCGACGCCGCACTCGGCGGCCTCGAGGCGTTGCTGGCTCGCGGCGAGTTTCAACCCCTTCTCGACTGGCTGCGCGAGAACGTCCACGGCCACGGCCAGCGCTTCTCGGCCGCCGAGCTGATCATGCGGATCACGGGAGCTCCCTTGAGCCACGCCCCCTTCATGGATTATCTCCGCGGCAAGCTGACACCGCTGTACCGGATCTGAGCCCCCCAGTGGGGCGGGTGGTCCGCCGCCCGTCATCCCGGCGCCGGCTTGCCGCCGCGGGTCGACACCGCCCGCCGAGCCGGCAATCTTCTCCCAACCGCTAGGGCCGACGCCCTGCGGACCGGAAACCGCGGTCCGGGGGATGGGCAGGGCGCAGCGAAGGCGGCCTCTTCGATTAAACTGGCAGTTAGCGCCGCTGGGCCCGGCCGCAAGTCCGCAGGGACGGGCCTGCCAAATGCTCGCGGCGGACCAGGCTTCCATCTACAATGGGGCTGGTACGGGCACTTCTGCGGAACAGAAGAGAGAGCAACAAGAGCCATGGCAACTACGTTCTGCGGTGGCAGGCGGCGGCGTACAGGTAGGTGGAGCAAGCGGCGCGGCCGTCCCGTAACGCGGAAGGCGCGGCTCGAGCTGCTCGAGCCGCGCTGGTTCCTCAATGCCGGTCCTCTTCTCAACCCCCTCGACGACTTGATCCTCTATGGGGGCGCACCGCTGCACATCGCCTTGAGTAGCGAGTTTTCGGGCGACGGCGGGCTCACCTACTCGGTGACCACCAACAACGCCGACCTCACCGCCGAGATCCCTCAAGGCAACCGCAGCATGAAGATCACCGTCGCCGAGTACGGCGACATGGTCTTCGAGCTCTTCGAGGACCTGGCCCCCCGGACCACGGGCCGGATCATCGAGCTCATCGAGTCGGGCTTCTACGACGGGCTGATCTTCCACCGCATCATCGACGGCTTCATGATCCAGGGGGGCGACCCTACGGGCACCGGCACCGGCGGCTCGGGGGTGAAGTTCGACGACGAATACCACCCCCTGCTCATGCACACCAGCGCCGGCGTCCTCTCCATGGCCAAGAGCGCCGACGACACGAACGACTCGCAGTTCTTCATCACCGACGCCGCCACCCGCCACCTCGACTTCAACCACTCGGTATTCGGCTTCCTCACCGCCGGCGACGACGTCCGCAAGGCGATCAGCCAGATGGCCACGGACGCGCAGGACCGCCCCCTGGACGACGTGGTCATGGAATCGGTGACCACGTTCGTCGATGCCGAGAACGGCGTCCTCCGCCTCTCCGCTCCCCATGGCTATACGGGCACGGCCCAGGTCACCGTCACGGTGACCGACGCCGAAGGGATCACCGACAGCCAGACTTTCAACGTCGTCATCCAGAAGGACAACCAGACCACCCCGCCGTTCCTCCTCCCCATCGACCCCATCCATACCGCGGTCGATACTCCGACCTATTTCGAGCTTCCCGCCTGGGACCGGCAAGGGAATCCACTCTACTTCGCCGGGTTGGTCTACCCGGAGAACGCCCATATCACCGTAGACCTCTCCGAGGTCGACGGGCAAGGCGTGGTCACGCCCAGCGGCGGGCTCGTGGGCGTGCACAGCATCTACGTGGGCGTGCGGGCCCGCGACGGCTACCAGTGGGACACGCAGCTGATCCCCCTCTTCATCCACCCCGCCGCACCCTCGCAGGTCCGCCTGCTGGCCAGTTCCGACACCGGCGTCAGCAGCAGCGACGGCATCACGGCCCTGAACAACAGCGACTCCGGGAAGGTGCTGCATTTCCGCGTCAGCGACGTGCTCGAGGGAGCTACGGTGCGGCTGTACGCCGGGGAGACGTTCATCGGCGAGGCGGTCGCCGACGCCGACGAAGTCGTCATTCAGACCGATGGCGGCACGCTCCTCACCGACGGCGTCCACCAGATCACCGCCCGCCAGTTCCTCCAGGGCCAGGAATACGAAGTGGGCAATGAGTCGGGGACCGTCGATCTGGCCAGCGGGGGCTCGGCGGCCCTCTCGATCACCATCGATACGGCGGCGCCCGAGTTCACCTCGGCGCCCGTCGAGGCCGCCGCCGAAGGGCTCCTCTACCAGTACCAGGTCACCACCAACGAGGATCCCCACGTCGTCTACGGGCTGAAATCGGGCCCCGCGGGTATGACGATCGACGCGCAGACGGGCCTGCTGACCTGGACGCCCCAGCCCGGCCAGGGACCGCTTGCCTCCGTCGTCGTCGCGGCCCAGGACCTGGCCGGCAACGAATCGCAGCAGGCCTTCGAGATCACCATCAAGCTGGCCCCCGTGATCGCGCCCATCGCCGACTACCAGGTCGACGAGCTCTCGCTGCTGACCTTCACCGTCGAGGCCTACGATCCCGACGGCGCCGCGATTACCTTCAGCCTCGGCCCCGGCGCCCCCGCGGGTGCCGCCATCGACGCGGAGACGGGCGTCTTCACCTGGACGCCCTCCGAGGCCCAGGGGCCCGGCGTTTTCCAGATCGAGGTCCAGGCCACCGACGAGGCGGGCGTTACCGCGAGGCGCACCTTTGAGGTCATCGTCGACGAGGTCAACCACCCGCCCGAGCTGACGCCCATCGCCGACACGGAAGCGTACGAGCATTCACCCTTGACCTTCCAAGTCGAAGCCTTCGACCCCGACATCCCCGCCAATCGCCTCTTCTTCAGCCTCCGCCCCGGCGCCCCGGAAGGCGCGCGGATCGACCCCGATACGGGGGTCTTCTCCTGGACCCCCAACGAACTCCAGGGAGGCCACGAGTTCGAGATCGTCGTCCGCGTCACCGACGAGCACGGCGCTTACGACGAGACGACCTTCTCCGTGGAGGTCCACGAGGTCGATCGTCCGCCCGTCATCGAACCGCTCGATGACCAGATCGCGATCGCCGGCGAGGAACTCGCCTTCACCGTCGTCGGCTACGACCCGGACATCCCCACGAATCCCGTCCGCTTCTCGCTGGATGAGGGGGCGCCGGAAGGGATGGCCATCGATCCCGAGACGGGCCGCGTCGAATGGGACGTTCCCCAGGACCACCCCGGTGGTGAATACCTCGTGCGGGTGTTGGTCACCGAGATCTGGGAAGACGGTACGGACGGGCTTTCGTCGACGAGCGACGTCCGCGTCTTCGTCACCGGACCGTGGGAGCTCTTCTTCCACGCCGCCGAGCTCGAAGCGCTGGGCGCGAGCGATCCGGTTGAGGAGGAAGCGGTCGAGGCACTGCTGGTGGTCGAGGAAGAATCGACGTCGGACGACGGCTCGGTCCGGATGGCGCCCCTGGGGGGAGGCGGCGAAGAGGGCGTTCTCGGGCTGCAGTTTTCATCCCGTTACCTCGGCGGCCTTTCGGTCGATTTCGACGAGGATTCCGAAGACAACCCCAGCGAAAGGGAGCAGGCTGCCAGCACGCCCCTGCCGCCGGAGCAGCCCGCGAGCCACCACTCCGCCCCCGAGGAAGCCACCGCTGCGAGCCGGCCCCGCCGCGCGACCACCGAGGCGATCCCCGCGGCCCGCGGCGAATCGCCCCCTCGGGATGCGGCCGAAGGGCATCCGGCCTCAGACGAGACCCTCGAGCCGGCTGCGGCGGCCCGCGCCGCCGACGCCGCGCTCGAGGATCTACCCGAAGAGGCCGTCCTCGCTGCCGTCATGGCCGCCCGGTGACGCGAACGATTCACCGCGAGGCCGTGCCGTCCGGCGGGTCCCGGTAGCCCAACGCCCTGGGGCCCCAATACCCCGCTGGTCTTTCTAACTCGAGTTTACCAGTAGTGGGCGGCACGCTCGGCCGTGAACCCTTTTGGGAATGACAGGAGGGGTCCTCCCCGAAATAAGCGGGAGAGGGAATGGGCTACCTCTTCCCTCCGTTTCCTCGTGCTCGGTCTTCTCGACCGTTTCTTATCCCCTTCCCCTTCTCCGTTCCCTCGGTTTCCTCCTGTTCAAAAGAAGAACGGCAAGAGAGCGGGCGCCTTGCCCACCTTTCTGGAACCGGAGGGAACGGAGCGAGTGAGGGAGAAGAGCGTGGCGCCGGTTTGGAGGGAGCTGCTCCCGGATGGTTCTCGACTCCCCGAATCCCTCTCGGTTCCTCTCGGCGCGCTCCTGTCCGGTAAAGATCGGGCGATTGGAGGTGGTTCTTGCTCGAACAGGAGGGAACGGAGGAAACAGAGGAGTGGTTGCACAGAGCTGGACATTAGTAAACTCCAACTGGACAGACCACTACGCCGATAGCCCGCTTCCCCAGTTCGCAAACTGGCCCCTTTTCCGGGGGCGGTCGTTGGCAACCCACTGGAGGCCACGTTGTGGCGAGCCGGGGCGTCTTTCCCCGCGATCTTCGCCGTCTTTCCGGGCGCTGTATGCGGTCGACGACGCTCGATGGCGTTGGGCGCACCCGGCCTCAGTTGACCCACACGGGACTGGAGATGGCCTCCTCTCCGTCGGCCTGCACGAGGCGCACGTAATAGAAGGCAGGTTCCTGGGCGCGGAAGTCGGTATCGCGCCATTCGAGGCGGATCCGGCGTCTGCCCGGCTCGGTGCTCCATACGACGCGGCCCTGCTTGTTGATCTCGACATGGCTGATCGCGGCGGTGCCCACAGCGTCGATCATGACGGCAGGCGGCGTCTCCGTACGGAGCTCCGTACCCATCGGCCGGCCGTTGACGCGGACGTCGAGAATGATCCGCACACCGCTGGTGGCGTAGACGCGGCGGTCGTAGAGCGCTCGGAACACCGCCTCCCGGGTGCGCTCCTGTGCGTAGATGCCCACCAGTCCCATGCCGATCTCCTGGGTCTCCCAGTCATCGCCGGGGCGGAGATAGCCGTAGCCGGGCTTGCCGTAATGATTGTCGCTGCTGGCCATGATGCCCACACGGTGCCCGGCGGCGAGGAAGGTGCCGGCCCACTCCTCACTGCGGCGGTGCTCGCTGAAGATCTCGATCAGCCGCTGCACGTCGGGATGGTGGAACTGGGGGTTGCCCGCGCGTCCGCCCCAGTGGGGGATGCAGAGCACGTCCCGGTCCCCGAGCCGCTCCGCCAGGAGGGCGAAGAGCTCCTCGACGTGCGGCACTTTGGGTGCGGGGCCGTGGTCCATCTGCAGGTTGCGGGGGTCGTAGTAGTTGTCCGAGCGGTAGAGAGGTGGATCGTCTTCGAGGAAGTAGACGTTGTGGTCGCCGCCTACGTCGCTGTTGCCGCTCCACTCGTAGGCCTGGAGGGTCACGAAGCGGCCGGGGCGATAGACCTCGTTTGTGACCCGCTTCGAGTGCTCCCACATGGCGTCGACGATCTCGAAGGCATGGTCGGTGACCGCGCAGACGTCGAGCCCGGCCACGCGCTCGGCGAAGTCGTAGTACTCCTCGACCGTTCCCCGGCCGTCCGAGAAGAGGGTGTGGCCGTGGAGATCGCCCCAGAGGAGCAGGTGCGGGGGCGGTTCGCCTCGGACCCGCACCGGGTTGCTCTCGGCGCGAAAGCGGCCGTCGCAGGCGACCAGCGTGTGGACGCCCGCTTCGGAGAGGATGACGTCTTCGAAGCGGTGCACGCCGCGGTCGGCCTCCGTGAAGGTGTGCTCCGCCAGGGGCTCCCCCGCACCTGCGCCCGGAGTCCGCAGCCGTACCGTCCCGCGGTAGCGCGGCGCCGGGTTGCCGTAGCGGTCTTCGGCCCGCACCAGGAACCACGTTCTCTGCGTCGCCACGGCGTCCGAGGGCGCAACCACCTGCAGGCGATGCGGCTCGGCGGCACGGATTTCCACTGCCGGACTCCGCGCCAGGGGGAGGAACTCGCCGCCCCCTTCAACGTCGGCGTAGCACTTGAAGACGAACCGCTTCTCGTCGAACGGTTGCACGCGGAGGCCGGGGGAGCCCTGGGAGCGGTCGCCGAAGGTCACCCGCAGCGACTCGCCCGCCTCCAGCCCGCGCTCCGGCAAGAGGACTTCGACGATGTTCTGCCAGGGGTGGTACTGCGTAAAGAACCGCGGCCCGATACCGAACTCGACGGTCACCTCCACCGCCTGGTTGTCCGCTGTGGCGACGGTCAGGTAGTTGGCCTCTGCGGGGCGGTCCATCTGGGGCCGCGACCACTGGTGGGCCATGTGCCGCATGGCGATGCGAAGACCGCCCCCCGGCCGCACGCCGCCCTTGCCCGCCGTGTAGACGAGCGTCCAGCTCTGATGGGAATCGGCCTCGGCCGCCGCCGGACCCTCAAGAACCGCGGAGCCGATGCCCAGCGCCTGCCCCCGAGCGACGGCTTCCCGCTCGTTGGGATTGAGGAGGATCGGTTCCTCGCCAGTCTCGGCAAGCGACGCGGCCGCGAGGAGCAATCCGGCCGCCACGAACGGGCAAGTGCACATGGTGGTGTCTCCGGAAAGGAAGAAAGATATCCTGGACGGCCAAGCCGCCGCGTTTGTAGCACGACGGTCGCCGTCGAGCAAGCGTTCGCTCCGCGCCGTTTCCGCCCGCGGTTCTCACAAACGATTCAGCCGTTCGACGTTCAACGCCGTGGCAAGCTTGACGGGCCGACACAGCGGGCTGACAATCACGATGATCGCAAATCCTCCACGCGCTGCCCCCGCGGACCCCCCCCACTGCAGGAGTCCCGCCTTGGACCGCTTCGCCCGCCGCTCGTTTCTGAAGAGAACCACCTATGCCGTGGGCGCCGCCACCGCACTCGCACCCGCCGCGCGCCTACTCGGCGCCGATGACACCGTGGTGCCGCGGGCCGCCGACGCGCCGCGGGGCGAAGCGATCCGCTGGCGCCTCACCGGCCCCGGCGGCGGGGGGTGGATCCATTCCATAGCGTTCGATCCGCACGAGAAGGACGTGCTCTACGTCGGCTGCGACGTGGGCGGGTTCTACTTCTCTTCGAACGGCGGACGAAGCTACGAGATCCGCAACCGTGGCCTGCGCGACTACTTCATCGAAGTCATCGCGGTCCATCCAGGCGATCCGGAAACGATCCTGCTCGGCACCGAGAGCGGCATCCACCGCACGACCGACCGCGGCCAATCGTGGCAGTGGATCCGTAGCGGCTTTCCGCCAGTGCACCGCTACCGCTTCACCGCGCCCATCGGTGCCGTATGCTTCGATCCCGGCCGACCGAACGTGGTGTACGCCGCCGTGGGCAGGCCGCATTGGGACAGCGGCGGAGCGGGCGCCATCTATCGCAGCGACGATACCGGCCAGACCTGGCGCCGTGTCGACGGCGGCCAGTTGCCGGAAGAGGCCGTCGTCAGCGGCCTGGCCGTCAAGCCCGACGATTCCCGCGTCCTCCTCGCCGCCACCAGCGAAGGCCTCTTCCGCAGCGAGGATGAAGGGGAGAACTGGCGGCTCTCGAGCGAGGGCTTGCCCCATGGTTACACCGAGAAGCTCGCCTTTGCCCCCTCGTCGCCGGAGCGGGTCTATCTCACGCTCCGCTGCACCGCCCGCGGCGGGGAACCGTGGAACGGCGGCGTGTATCGCAGCGACGACGCCGGCCGGACCTGGCAGGCGGCTCACGGCGAAGGGATGCCCCGGCGCGTCGACAGCGGCAGCGACGCGCGGCACTTCTCCTCCAACCCCAAGTCGCTTGCCGTGGACCCCCGCGACGCGGACGTCGTATACGTCGGCAATCGCGACTGGGTGACCGCCGGAATCTACAAGAGCACCGACGGCGGCGAGCACTGGCGCCTGGTCACGCACCGCACCGGCAGCGGAGCGAACATGGACTACGGCTGGATCACCTTCTGGGGACCCCAGGGGGAGTGCCTGGCACTCTCGCCCGCCGCGCCGGACCGGCTGGCATTCGGCACCAGCGGCCACGTCTTCCTCACCGACGATGCCGGCAGCTCCTGGCAGCAGCGCTACACCCGCCAGCTTCCGGACGGCCGCTTCCAAGGCACCGGCTTGGAGGTCACCTGCGCCTGGCGCGTGGTGCCCGATCCCGTGCGCAGGGACCGCGTCTACTACTGCTACATGGATATTGGGCTGCTCATCAGCGACGACTGCGGGCAAACCTTCCGCCGCAGCAGCGCCGGCATGAAGATGGGCCAAAACTGCTTCGGCGTGCTGGTGGACCCGCAGGTGCCGGAGACGATCTGGGCCGCGACCGGCTGGTGGAACCGCAACGAAGGCGACCTCTGCCGCTCCGACGATGGCGGAGCCTCGTGGCGGGTCGTCGGTCACCCCGACTCCGGGCTGCCTGTCGGCCAGGTGCTGGAAATGGCGCTCGACCTCTCCAGCCCGGTGGGCCAGCGGCGACTGCTGGTCGCGTCGAATGGCCACGGCTTTTTCGAGTCCCGCGACGGCGGCGACTCGTGGCAGGAAATCAACGGCGACCTCCCCGCCGATGCCGCAAGAGCACCCCGCGGCCTGCTGCTCGACCCGGCGGATCCCCAGCACATCATCACCGCCACGCGCCGCCACCTCTTCGAGACCCGCGACGGCGGCAGGACCTGGCAGCGGCTCGATGCGGAAGACGTCTTCGGCGACGTCAAGCACCTCGCTGCCGATCCTGGGGACTTCGTCATCCTCTACGTCGCCGCGCGCGAATACTACGACCACCAGGCGAGCCGTTCCTGTCCCGGCGGCGCCTTTCGCAGCGACGACGGCGGGCGGACGTGGCGGCAGATGCTCGATTTCCGTTTCGCGCACTGCGTGGCCGTCAGTCCGGCCGACTCGCGCATCCTCTACGTGGCCACCACGGACCACCCCTTCCACGACGAACCGGTCGCCGAAGGGGTGCTCAAGAGTACCGACGGCGGCCAAACCTGGCACCGCGAGAACACCGGCCTCACGCTGCGCAACATCAAGATGGTCTGCGTCAGTCCGCACGACCCCTCCCTCCTCTTCGCCAGCACCAGCGGCAACAGCGTCTTCGTGGGCCGCGACGGTGCCGTGCGCCCACCGCAGGCCCACTGAGCGGGTACGGCAACGGGGGCGCGGGGCGTCGATTTCAGCCGAGGTACTCCGCGGGGAACTTCCAGGGGGCGCGGTATTCGGGCACGGCCGCCTGGGCCGCGGCATCGTCGCCGACGATCGACTCGGTCTCGGGGTCGAAGCGGATGGAAGGCACCAGGCGGTAGGCGAGGTTCGCCAGCACGATGGAGACGTCCACCTTGATGTGGTAGTCGGCCGAGCAGCTCGGCTGCTCGCGGCTCTTGATGCTGTCGAGCCACTCCCGCTCGTGGCCCGGCGAGGGGGGGATCGAGGGTTCCGGCGGCTCGAGGCCCTCCATGCGGTCGCCCTCGGGCACGACCTCGTGCATCGAGTAGTTGGCGTAGAGGGTGCCGTTGGTCCCGTGGAAGTAGATGCCCAGCCTTCGCTGCGGGACCGGTTCGCCGTGGAAGTCGAAGCCGTAGCTGTTCGTCAGCGACGACATCCAGGTCATGGTCATCGCCGGGTACTGCCAGAGGACCTCCTGATTGTCGTAGGCATCGCCGTCGTCGCGGATGATGTAGCGGCCTCCGGAGCAGCTCGTCACGGTGGGGTAGCCGAGCTCCAGGGCCCAGATGGGCAGGTCGATGATGTGGGGGGCCATCCCCGGCGTCCAGCCGCCGCTGTAGTCCATCCAGGAGCCGTGGTTGTACGAGTTGGCGGCGAGGATGGCGTTGTACTCGATACGCGGCGCCGGCCCACACCAGAGGTCCCAGTCGAGGCCTTCCGGCGGCGTGCGGTTGGGATCGTGCCCCACGCCCTCGGGCCCCTGGTTCATCACGTTGAACGTCCGGGCCGTGCCCACCGCCCCGAGGTTCCCGGAGCGGATCAGCTCCACGACGCGGCGGTAGTTCTCGCCGGCGTGGATCTGGGTGCCGATCTGGCTGATCACGTCGTGCTGGCGAATGGCGTTGCGGACGACGAGGCTCTCGGCCAGGTGGAGCGTCATCGGCTTCTGGAGGAAGACGTCCTTCTTCGCCTCGCAGGCGGCCACGGTCTGGAGGGTGTGCCAGTGCGGCGGGGTGGCGATGATCACCGCGTCGAGGTCGGGCTGGTCGAGCATCTCGCGGTAATCGTGATAACCCTTCGCGTCGGGGTGCTGTGCCAGAACGGCTTCGAGCCGCGCCGGCCAAACGTCGCAGGCGGCGGCGACGGCCACGTCGTCGTAGCGGGCGCAGTTGGCCAAGTTGGCTCGTCCCATGCCGCCGCAGCCGATGAGGCCGACGTGGATGCGATCGTTCGCTCCCGGGCGGCGGGCGCGGCCCTGGGCTCGAACGGCCAGAAAGTAGGGCGCTGCCGCTCCTGCCGCGGCTGCCGAGTGCACGAAGCTCCGCCGGGAAACCTTCGACCCGTCCATTACCTCACCTCGCTATGCTGGTGTCTGCGGTTGCTCATACCGACCGGAGGTCGCTCGGCGGCCGGTCCGGTACTGGTGCCATCGTACCATCGCCGGCGCTGCTGGGAAACGCCGCGGCTGCCCCCCGGAATGCTCACGGCTCTGACTCGGCCGAGAGGAGGAATTCGACGGGCGGGGGGGGCTGGTCAGGGCCGAGGCGGACGTTCACGGTGTCTTCGCGGCCCTCCACCAGGCGGTAGCCGGGTGGGGGAACACAGCGGACCTCATAGTGGCCCGGGGAAAGCCCCTCGATGACAAACCGACCTGCGGCATCGCTGCGGAACTCCTGCGGGGACTCGGCAATGTCGAAGACGTAGACGATGCCCCGCGGGTCGACCGCCTGGCCGCGGGCGGCGACGAAGACCCGCTGCTGATCGGGGTCGATGGCCACAGCCCGACCGAATTGATCGTCGGCCACGGGTTCCGGGGCGTGAAAGACCCGGTGCAGTTGCCCGCTGCCGCTATCAAAGAGATAGGCGGCACCGCTGCGACCGATCGCCGACCGCTGGAGGGGAGCGCCGATGAGGATCCAGCCGCCGCCCATGGCCGCGGCGCGGCCGAACTCGCTCCCAAGTGCCGGCTGCGGAGGATCGATGGGCCGCTGGAGCTCGCCGGAGGCGTCGAAAAGATACGCCGCTCCCGCACGCGGACCAAAGGTGTCGTCATGGGGCGCCGTGGCGAGGAACCATGGAGAGTCGTCGGCGGCCGCGGCGAGAACGCGGCCGAAATGAGCGTTCTCGTGCGGGCGGGGATTGTCGACGAATTGCAGGGGCATGCCGGTAGTCCCATCGAGAATCAGGACCCGCCCCGTGTCCTCGGCGGCGAAGTCGTCCCAGCGGATGCCGACCACGAGCCGCTCACCAACCAGGGCCACTGACCAGCCGAAGCCGTCGAAGGACGAAGCTTGCTCGTTACGGATGGCGAGGCGAAGGCCGCCGCTGGCAGCGTCGAAGAGGAACGCCGCCCCGGCGTCCGTCTCGGGAATGTCGGCGTAGGGAGCGCCGACGAGCACGCTTTGCGAGGAAGCCGCTACCGAGAAGCCGAACCAGTCCCACGGGGTGCCTTGGCCGAGCATGGGTCCGGGATTGTCCAGCCGGTTCAGCAGCCGACCCGAAGCGCGGTCGAAGACATAGGCCGCCCCGGCCAATCGCTCGCCCACGCTGCAGAAGCTGGCGCCCACGACCCACCAGTCTCCGGCAGCCGCCACGGTGCAGCCGAAGCGGTCGCGGGGACGTCGTTCGGGGCTAGTGAGGGTGTGTGCGGGACGTCCCTCACGATCGAAAACGAAGGCCTGCCCGGGACGGTCCTTCCCGTCCATGCGCGGCGCGGAGGGCGATTCCGACTCCCCGGGAGCTCCGACCAGCAGGTTGCCATCGAGATGGGCGAGGGCGTAGCCGAACTTGGCGACATCGACCCCGGCAGGGGGGACGATTACTTCGTGAACGTCACGGTCGCTATCGAGGAGTTGGACCTCGATCGCGCAATCGGCAAGCACCGCCGACGGCTCCCCAACGCTCCCGGCTAGGCGGACTGTCCCTTCCAGGAAAATGCCCGGTACGTCGGCGGCTGCGTCGGCGATATCCTCGTCTCCGCCATCGGGGAGATCGACGGGCAACGCAGGGACCGAGGGTACGGGGACCGGATCGTCCGCCGGCTCCTCCTGGGAGGACAGCGCTTCGTCCTCGATGGGGCTGGCCGGTTCCGGCTGATCGACTTCCGCTGGTTGGGCCGGCGAGACCCCCTCCTCGAGCACCACCGTACCGTAGCCGTCCTCGCGCAGGAACACCGGCCCGTACAGCCCCAGGAAGACGACGGCCACGGCCAACCCGAGGGCGAAGAGCATCCAACCGGCGCGCACGCTCCGCATTTCGTCGCGCGTGCGGGCGCGACCGAGCCGCTCCGAAAGCGCGGCGGCCGGGGGGCGCAGCGGGGGATCCTCGACCCAGAGGGGAACCGGTGTTTCGGCGTCCGCCGGCGGAGGATTGCTGGGAGAAGCCTGCGCCGCGGAACCGCCAGGTGGAGCGTCCTGGAAACCACGCCCGGCCTCCGTTGCGCGGACGGCTGCCGCGTCGGTATCGGTCGGCGGGTGGCGGCCCGGCCCGACGGCCGCCTTGCAGCGGATCGCTCGCAGGTGCGCCAACGCCTCGGCTGCAGACGCGTACCGGTCCCCGGGCTCCTTCACCAGGAGCTTGGCCACGAATTCGGAAATTGCCGGTGGCAGACCCGGCGCCGCATCGGAAAGCGGGGAAGGCAGCTTGTAGGCATGGCTGAAGAGCACGGCCGACGGCGACTCAGCGGAGAAGGGCAGCCGGCCGGAAAAGAGTTGATAGGCCACAACACCCAGCGAGTAGAGATCGGTGCGGCCGTCGACCGTCTGGCCTGTTGCCTGCTCGGGGGCGATGTAATCGACGGTGCCGAGCACGGTATTGTGGTCGGTCCATTGGCTTTCGCGGCTGACCGGCCGCACGAGCCCGAAGTCGACCAGAATGGCGCGCCCGGAATCCCGTTCGATGAGGATGTTGCCGGGCTTCACGTCGCGGTGGATCAGGCCGCGGGCGTGCGCCGCCTGGAGGCCGCAGAGGCAGTCGTCGAGGACCGCAACCGCCCGTTCCAGCGGTGCGGGACCGCTCTCAGCCAAGTGGTGGGCGAGCGACTGCCCATCGACGTACTGCATGGCGAAGAAATGGCGGCCCTCCGCTTCCTCGATCGAGTAGACGTGGGCCACGTTGGGATGCGCAAGCTGCGCGGCGGCCGAGGCCTCGGCTACGAAGCGGCGGAGGTGCTCCGGCTGCGCGGCCATCTCGCGACGGAGGACCTTCAGTGCCACTCGCCGATGGAGCTTCTCGTCGAAGGCCTCGAAGACCTCGCCCATGCCTCCTTGCCCGATGCGGCGGAGGATGCGGAAATGGCCCAGCCGCGCCGGGGGAGAGGCCTCGGTATGGACGGAGGGCTGGCTCGATCGGACGGGGACGTCGCCTTCGGCAGCTTCGCCGCACTCGATTGCCGTCCGGGCGGTCTCCCCCGAAAGCTGAGCAGTCTTATCCGGCAGCGCGGGGCGCTCTGGTGACGGCACGGGCTCGTCGCTTCCGCGTGCTTTCTCGTTTCGGAGGACGGCGGCGATGGCCTCTTGCAGATCGGATGCCGTGCGGAGGCGCTCGCCGGGGAGGTGGCCGAGGGCCAGGGATAGGAGGCTGCGGTACGGCCGGGCGAGTTGCTGCTTCACTGCGGGATCGAACATGAACGCCCGCACCGACCGGCCCGTCAGCAGGCGGCAGAGCACCGCCCCGAGCTGGTAGACGTCTACCGCCTCTGGCGCCAAGGGGATGCCGTTCGTCTCGAGGACCCGGCGAGCCGCCCCCATCTCCGCGGGTAGTTCAATCAAAGGACCGCGAAGCAACGCCAGCGGGCAGAAGTCGGGATCGGAAATCCCGCCGCCGAAGCGGCGACTCACCGCCGGTGGCGGAAGCCGCGGGTTCGAGTGGGCGTCGAGTTCGACCGTGCGCAACTCGATGGAGCGATGGATCACACCGGAGCGATGGAGCCGCTCAACCTCCGCTGCCAAGCGGTCGACCACCCGGAGCGCCTCCGAGCACGACAAAGCACTTCCACCTTCCCCCAGGTCGATCAGTCGCCTCAGCCCCTGGGACGCGCTTGCCGAATGGCTCATCCTTCCCCGTCCTTTCCCCTCCCCGCCGCCGTTCCAGCGTAGAAGACGGCGGTTCCCGTGGCAAGATATGGGAGCCCTTTTTGCGATGCCCCATCCCTGTGCCGAAGCTTGCATCGCGGCCCGTCCGCACCGCCGCCTGTTCCCTGCCCAGATCAGACGGCGGGCGGACACTTTCGGCCGCTCTGCGTGGGGGTCCCTCGACCCGCTTGTGCGGCGACCTCGCCCCGCGGTCGCCGTCACCGACACTGCCCGCTCATCGCGCGCCCAACGCCATACCCCACCACCGAATCACGCGCGTTCTCCCGTCCGCCCCGCCCCGCTCGGCGGGCGGGATTCCGCGCGAACCTCCGTTCCAGGACAAGAAGGACGATGGCCGGCACTCGGTCGCCTGCCCAACCCCCTTCATGTAGCCGCAGGCAGACCATTCGTAGTTCTGGGCAAGAAAAACGGGCAAGGATTCGGCCCCCGGCCGCCTCGCATTCCGAATCTGCAGCTTTCGGGCGGGAATCGCCCCAGGCGACCGAAGGCGGCGCGGCTCTTTACTTGTCCGTGCCGGGACCGGATTCCGGCGGGCAGGGGGTTCCTCCGGAACCGCCCGCGCGCGGAGGCGTCGGCAATTCGCTCCCCGCAGGCGTCCGCAATCGCTCCGTCACCCGGGTGAAGGCCTCGGCCGACGAGCTGCTGCGGGCCGGATCGAGGTACTCGTAGGCGCGGCGGAGGGCCAGCTCCAAACCACCATGGCGGGTCAGATACTCGCCGAGGAGCTGCCATTCGTGGTGGAATTCCCCTTCGCACTGCTCGGCGACGGAATACTGTTCCACCTGCTGGCGGACAACCTTCTCCAGGGTGTCGGCGAGGCGGCCGCGAGCGTGCCGGTAGTAGTTGTCCACGGTGGCGGGGGCCAACTCCAGGGCCTCGGCGACCTGGGCGATGGTCAGCCCCTGACAAAGGCGGCCATACAAGACTCGCAGGTAATCGCCCTTGCCCTCCCCGTAATACTCGGTGGCCAGCCGCTCAACAGCGGCCTGGAGAATCCCCTCGGCCCAGACGGCGAAGAAGGGGTCGGCCTTTGTCTCGCTCATCTCGGCGGCCTCGCGGATGTGGTCCCGGAGGATCTCCCGCCAGATTCGCTGGCGGTTGGCGGCCACCCGGTGCCGGTTTGCCAAGACGTTCCGGGCCACCGCACAGAGCAGCGACCGCAAACGGGCCGTCTGGCGGCTCATCCAGGCGACGAGGAGACGGTTGCGCCAAAGGACCTCGAACGTCTGAGACGCGACCTCTTCGGCGTCGTTCAAATCGCGGGCCCCGTAGCGGAGTGCAAAGCGGCAGACCGGCGACCAGTAGTCGGCCAGAAACCGGCTCCAGTCCTCTTCGCTGCCCCCTGCTGCCAATCGCTGGATCAGAGTCAGCCGTGTCTGCGGAAAACCCATGGCACTGCTGCTTGTCCGCCTTTCCGGTCGCGCCCCGCTCGGGATGGAGGGAATCGAACCCCCCACCCAGTACAGCATAACTAACTCCGAGGGGCCAATTCCACCCCACCAGAGCCTGGACTGGCCGGGTCTGAATGGCCCCATGAATGCGGGGGTGCTGCCCGAACCGCCCAAGCAGACGACCGGATCCCGCGCCACGAACCGGCCGCGCCGTCAGGCTGGCGGGCCGAAGTGCTCGCCCCATACCGCAGCAAGATCGCGGCCGACGCGCGCCAGCCGCTCCTGTTCCGTTGTGGTGAGCGGCTCGTAGCGACTGGCCATGAGGGCCGTGCCGCGGACCTCGGCAGGCGCGTAGACGCCGATGCTCGCCGTGGCCACCCCCGGTAGCCCGAGCGTATAACGCAGGGCCCCAGGCAGGTATTCGCCAGCGATCAGCGCGGGGCGGCGGGGCCCCGGGTAGGCTGGGAAACCGCCCTGGATTCCGCCGAAGACCTTCATCGCCACCACCCCCACGTTCTGCTCGCGGCAGAGGGGAAGCACGAGCTCCTCGAATTCGTACGTGTAGCGGTCGGCGAAATTGAGCGTCA
Organism: Planctomycetales bacterium; assembly: GCA_007119795.1. The sequence continues at coordinate 35,348 of SKOZ01000085.1, forward strand.
TCAGGACCGCGTCGACCTCGCCGGTCTCCAGGTAGGGAAGGAACTTGCCTGCCTGGCTGTGGCCGGTGATGCCGATGAAGCGGACCTTCCCCGCCTGGCGCTGCTTGACCAGCCAGGTGAAGACGCCTTCCCCGGCCAGTGTCTCTTCGGCCTCGTACCCGCCCACGTCGTGCAGGTAGAGGAGGTCCAGGTAGTCGGTCTTCAGGGCTTGGAGCGAATGGGCCAGCGACTCCTCGGCCTCGGCGATCGAGTCGGCGTGGAACTTAGTCGCCAGGAAGACGTCACCCCGCCGCTCGCCCAACGCCAGTCCCACCCCTTCTTCGGCGTTGAAGTACGCCGGCGCGGTGTCGATGGAATTCACGCCGCACTCGAGGGCCTCGTCGACGCAGTCGGCGATCTGGCGGGCGGAAAAGTGCCGCGAGTGCCCGCACGGAGCCGTCCCCAGCGTGAAGACCGTCACCGACTCCCCGGTGCGGCCCAATGTCCGGCGGGGAAGCTCCCTCTCCGAGGCCATTGCCGGCACGCCGAAGGCCGAGGCGGCAAGCGTCCCTCCGGTCCAAAGGCCCGTGCGGCGCAGGAAGGTGCGGCGGGAGACGCGGGGTACGGGAAATCGTGCGGTGCTCACCTTGGCTCTCCGAATTGATCAATGGGGCCGCCCGTTGCGGCGAATACTGCGAAATGGGACCCCTGAGGTGACCGGCAACCCGGTCGGGCCCCCTATCCGGCAGGATGGACTGCCGCCCATTGTTGCATCTTCAGGGGAAAGAGTCAAAATACAGGCGGCGCGCGGCCCGGGAAAGCCCCGCATGGCTTCGACCCTCGCCGGTGATCCGGTGCCGGGAGGACACAGAAACACGGCTTCATCCAGGACGCTGGGCCCGCTGCCGAGCCGCACGAACGAATCCGCGTTCCCCCTTGAGGCCACGATGGGCAAAGACGCCGGCGGGCAATACAATGCCATTGTCACACAACGCATCGAGATCGCGCCCGGGCTGCTCATCCTGCGAGTCACTCCGGATACGTGGGAGCTCGGTGACTTCGTCCCCGGGCAGTATTCCGTCCTCGGCCTGCTCGGCGCGGCGCCGCGCTGCGAACGGGCCGACCCGGAAGAACCCCCGCCTCCCCCCGAGAAGCTCATCAAGCGGGCCTATTCGATCGCCTCGTCATCACGGGTCCGCGAATACCTCGAGTTCTACATTACCCTGGTCCACTCGGGCGCGCTGACCCCCCGGCTTTACCTGCTGGACATCGGCGACCGCCTCTGGATGGGCCGCAAGATCACCGGCATGTTCACCCTGGATGACGTGCCCGCGGAAGCCAACGTCCTGCTCTTCGCCACGGGGACGGGAATCGCCCCCTATATGAGCATGGTCAGGACGGTGCTCAACCGCGGCGGGCCGCGGCGGCTGGGGATCGTCCACGCCGCCCGGCATTCCTGGGACCTCGGCTACCGCGAGGAGCTACAAACCCTCGAGCAAGTATCCCCGCAGCTCAGCTACCTCCCCCTGATCAGCGAGCCGGAGAAGGAACCAGTCCCCTGGAGGGGCCGCACCGGCTTCTGCCACGACCTCTGGCTCGACGGCACCATCGAGAAACAATGGGGCTTCCGCCCCATCCCGGAGAACACCCACATCTTCCTCTGCGGCAACCCGCTGATGATCCAGGAGATGCTCAAGGTGCTCGCCGAAGAAGGTTTCCGGGAACACTCCCGCCGCTCTCCCGGGAACGTTCACCTGGAGAAGTACTGGTAGGGGGCAAGAGCGGGATGCCGCAAGAGGCGCTCAGCGGTTGGCGCGGCACTGCCGGCGCAAACGATGGCCCCTCTCCCCCGTGATGCGCCCGTCGGCGGCCCTCAAGGACTGCCGAGCTCGGCTACTGTTCCTGGAGCTTCATACGGCGAAGCTCTTCCAGTTCGGCGGTCAAACGATGCCGAAGCGGGCTCTCGGGGCGGAGCTGATCGATGAGCGTTTCCGCCCGCTCGAACGTCTCCTCTCCGATCTCCCCGCGAGTGAACAGCTTTTGCCAGGTTCTCGATATCTCCCTTTCCGTAAGCAATCTGCACCTCGCACCCGTCTGCGAGATCGCCCACGCCCGGTCACGGGCGTATCCCCATCCCAGGCGCCCGGATGGCGCGGCAATCTCTCCGAACGAAATAGACACCAACGCCGCCTCCACGAACCTCGCTCCTCGTGGCTGCCTACTACCACCATTTTTAACCATCCACCGCCCCTCAGGCAACCGTCTGTCGGGCGATTTCACGCCGCCGCCGTCACGCACCCGAATACCCCCCCTAACTATCTATACAACCCACTGCACCATGAAGATTCTACTCGGTCCCCGGCCGAGGATGAATCTCGTCTCGCTCGCGTGCCAGGGGCGATTCCGTCTCGAGCAGTTTTTCGTGGGAAGCCCGCCTTCGTGAGCCCTGGTGTCACCAAGTACGCCTGACAGGATTCGAACCTGTGACCTACGGTTTAGGAA
>SKOZ01000021.1 GCA_007119795.1 Planctomycetales bacterium
GGCTGATCGCCTGGGTGGACACCATGGCCCCCTACCGGGGGTTGGAGGAGGTTCGCGAGATTGACGACCCCGAATTCCCCGGCGTCGACTGGCTCTCCGTGCGTCCCCGGGTCCGCACCGCTCCCCGCATCATCCGTCCCGGGCCGGTCGATTGAGTGACGCAGGGAGAATCCGGCACTCGTGCCCTTCCAGAGGGCAGTGGCTGGAAAAGCCGCTCCCCATTCCCTGGGTGAGCCACCAGCCATCAACCTCAAGACAGACCCACCGTCCTTCTTTCTCTTCCGCCCCTCTCGCTACCGGATGCCCCATGAGATTGCAGGCCGTGCTCTTCGACCTCGACGGTACGCTCCTCGATACACTCGCGGACATTGCCGACGCCATGAACGCGGCACTGCGCAGCCTGGGGCTGCCCGAACAGGAGGCCGAGTGCTTCAAGACGTTCGTCGGCGACGGCGTCGACGTGCTCATCCGTCGGGTCGTCCCCGAGGAACGCCTGGACGACCCGCTTCGGCGGGACCTTTCGCAGCGGTTCCTGGCTCTTTATCGGGAGGGATGGGACTGGAAGACGCGTCCCTACCCCGGCGTGCTGGAGTTGCTGGCGGCTCTGAGGGCACGGGACGTGCCCATGGCCGTGCTGTCGAACAAGCCGGACGAGCTGACCCGTCGATGCGTGGCGCGGTTCTTTCCCGAGACGAACTTCTTCGCGGTCCAGGGTGCCCGCCCGGAAATCCCCAAGAAGCCCGACCCGGCCGCCGCCAGCCGGATCGCCGCGGAGCTCGGCCGCGAACCGGCCGAGTTTGCCTATTTGGGCGACACTGGGACCGACATGGCCACCGCAGTGGCCGCGGGCATGTTCCCCATCGGTGCCCTCTGGGGCTTCCGCTCCGCGGCCGAACTCAGGGCGCACGGTGCCCACGTCCTGCTCGGCAGGCCGGAAGAACTGCTGCCCCTGTTCGGCGACCATGCATAGCGTCGTGAAGCATACACGACCTGCGGCAGGGAGCCGCCGGGCGGCCGATGCCCGCGCGGTGGCCCCCTGGGCGCCCTCGGGCTAAGCTGGAGGCACTCCGCGAATCGGCTCGCGATGCATCCCGAGCCGGTCGGTCCGCCGATCGACGGCAGAGCTCCGGTTCAGTCCCACCACCAGCGCTCGCCCCCGGCCCGAGCCTCGCGGTGGAGCGGAGTGAGCGCCGGCGACTGCTCCGTGCGGTCGGCGATCTCCCAGGAGGGGATGTCGACTCCGCCGGAGTAGTTGATCAGCCAGGTGCGACCCCGGCGGAGGATGTTCGCCTGCGAAGCGACCTGCCGCGGTGCCGCGTACTCCTCGGTTCCCAGGCGGTCTTCGTCCAGGAGGGTCGTGAAGCGGGCTTGGGCTCGGCCGGCAAGGTCTTCCTTGACGATCAACGCCCCCACGATCGCCAGGTCCATGCAGTTGCGCAACTGGCCGAAGACCGGATCGGCGAGGGACAACGCCTCGTAGTGCGTGGTCATCAGGTCGGCCCATCGCTGGGCAGTGGGGTCGGCTCGCCCCGACTGTTCGATCTGCCCTGCGGCAGAGAGGTAGCTTTCTTCCGTCATCGCCTGCACGCCGCTGCCCACGAGTTCCCAGGCGAGGCCTTCCTCGTCGCGCAGCACCCCGTCGTAGTCCGGCGCCAACCACCACCGGGGCATCATGCTGCCGCTGCCACGAACGCTGAGCATCTGCATGAAGCTCGGCAGTCCGCGGACCGGCGAGGGCTCGAACTGCATGGCGATCCGCTTCATGCGGTAGTCGGCAGCCACCATAACGCGGGCGAAATGGCTCGTGGGGGGCACGCCGTGGAGAGAGATCACCTGGGGACCGAGGAGCTGTTCGATCTGAGCGGCGACGGCGGCCGGATCGTTGATCGTGCTGAGGCTGGCGACGAACTGCCGGGTCCGCATCAGGCCCTCCGGCTGCGGATCGATCGAGCAGGAAATCCCCGTCTGCGCCGCGCCACGCGCGGTCCGCAGGGCCACGAGAAGATCGTCGAGCAGCATCACCGGGCGCCCGGAATCGACGCCCACGACGGTGCCGCGGGCATCGAGGGTCCAGCCTTCGCCGGGACCGGCCAACACGATGTCGTTTTCCTCCGGATAGACGAAAACATAGCGTACCTGAGTGAGACCGGCCAGGTACTTGACCTCGTCCGGCAGTTCGACCCCCTGCCGGTCGTGGCGGTCGATCGCTTCGTCCAACCGCCGGAGTGAGACCTTTCGCAGGGGGCTCGACACCCGGAGGTCTTCCGGTACCGGCTGCATCGCTTCGGCACGGAGTCGCCGCAAGAGCCCCACGGCCTCGACCGTGGTATTCTCCAAAACTCCGTCGGGCTCAATCGAGACCCCGCCGACCGCGCGCGTGGTGGCCAAGGCAATCCCGCCGACTTGGGCCTGTGCGGTCGAGCCGGCCAGCGATGCCGAAGCCGCAATCAGACAACCCACGACCAGGTAAACGGAGACATTAGATCGCAAGACACGCGCCGACATACTACTTCCTCCTCTCCCCAGCATAGCCCCCCGGCAGAGTGTATTCGGTGAAAGGTCAACCAACCAAATTGGGAACCACCCCTTGATGTTAATCTCCCCGCAAGGCCGCGGCAACAAAAATCCTTCCTCCGCTCCGGTAAGGCTTCGCCTTGTGGAGACTTCCGATGAACACAGCTCCTTAGGGGGGTGGCGTCCGGTCTTCGGCGCGGCACAATATTGATCGGAACGGCGGGTCGTTACGGGCGGATCGCCGCGGGGCTCGAATCCGCCGGCCCACTTGGCGAACCGCGATCTCGGGTGGGTGGCTGTGGTTGCCCTCCGGGCTCGGCGAAGCGTTTTCCCGTCACGCTACAGGACCCCCCCCACACCCCAAGACAAGGAGGAATCACTATGATTCAGCCGGTATCCCGCCGCCGCTTTCTGGGCACCTCGGCAGTCGCCCTGGCCGGCTCGTTTTCCGTCCCCCATCTTGTGCTGGGCGGCGTCGGCGTAGCCCGCCCCATGACCCGCACCCTCGGGCGCACCGGGCTTGAGGTCACCACGTTCGGCCTCGGCGGGCAGGCCTCGCTGCAATGGACCCCCGCCGACGTTGATCCCGTGCCGATCATCGTCAAGGCCCTCGAGTCGGGAGTGAACTACTTCGACACATCCAACGTCTACGGCCCCAGCCAGGAGAATTTCGGCGAAGCCTTCCGCCGCATGAACCTCGTCCCGGGATTGTCCGGCTACGACGAGAGGCGGCGGCGGAGCATTTTTCTTGCGAGCAAGACCATGATCCGCCACGCCAAGGGCTCGCACCCCGACGTGCGCGATCGCACCGAAGGGCCCCGGGGCTCGATGGCCGTCGACGACCTCCGCCGCACGCTCTCCCAGGTCTTCGGCGACGGTCAGGGCCATTACGACGACGACGCCTACGTCGATCTCTTCCTCATCCACAACCTGAACACCATGGAGGAGGTCGATGCCATCTACTACGGCCTGGAGACTCCCGACCCGCGCGCGGAGCGAATCGGTGCCCTGGCGGCGCTCCGCGACTACCGCGACGGGACCAACCTCACCGGCCTGAATCCCAAGGAGGAACGTCGCATCCGCCACATCGGCATCTCCGGCCACTCCTCCTCGCCGGTGATGATCGAATGCCTGCAGCGCGACGGGCAGGACGACCTGATCGACGCCATGCTCATTGCCATCAACGCCAACGATCGCCTGTACCTCAACCACCAGCACAACGCCATCGCCGTGGCCGCCGCCAAGAACGTCGGCCAGATCGCCATGAAGGTCTTCGCCGATGGGGCGATGTACACAAAGCCCGCGCGCTGGTCGGGAACACCGGCCGACGTGGTCCGCGCGGTCGGTGATCCGGAACTCCCCAGTCGGCCGCTGGTTGAGTATGCCTTGTCCACCCCCGGCATCGATACGGCGATTGTCGGCATCGGACAGATCGACGACGAGGCACGGGCCTGCCAGCTTGCTCAGAACCTCTCCGCGGCCCAAATCCGTCCCGAGGCCCTCGGCGAGGGGGACCGCGAGGAGATCGAGCGGCTCGCCCGCCGCGCCAAGGATGGGGAGACGAACTGGTTCCAGGTCGACCGGCAACCGCTCGGCGCCCCCCGAGACGTGGCCGCCGAGGTCGTCCAAAGCAACGACACGGCGCGCCTCCGGGTCACCTGGCACATGGCCTATGCGGCGGACGCCCCCATCACCCATTACGAGATCCGCCGCGGCGAAGAGGCGCTTGGACGGGTGGATCACCGGCCGCAGACGAGCAAGGCCCCCTTCGAGTTTCTGGCTGCTGCCGGTGAGCCGGGGGCGGTGATCCGAGTGGTCACCGTCGATGCCGCCGGCCACAGCGCCGCCAGCGAACCGGTGCGCGTCTAGCGGCTCCGTGGCAGGTTCGAGGTGCGGCCGGCCCTTGCATCGGGGGAACGGACGTGTCCGCGGTGGGCTGAAGAGGGGTTTTTATGGCGTAGTGGAGAGGGCATTATTCTGGCCGTCGATGATCCCCTCCTTTGCCACGCGCGGGCAAAGTCGAACGCCTCTCGTCTGTAGGAGGTCGCCGCAGGCCACCTTGGTAGGACATCGTCGGCGGGCGGCAAGGACGACGCGATGACAAAAATGTCCTACCCAAAACCGGCAGGGAAGTTGTGCAGGTGGTATCTATACTTCATGGGTTTCTTGCCGCCCGCAATGACGACCAAATTGGTGAATTGTGCTGCAAAAACCCCCAGCAAGAGCTATTTTTCAGCTCGCGCACATATGCCGATGGGTGGTACGTTGGTCCGGAAGGATTAACCAAAATGGCTAGGAGTCACGCCAAAGAATTGGCCCGAAATGGGTAGTTCTTTACTGGATTTGGGCTCGGGATGGCGAATCTGGGCCAGGGGGATTAAAGTTTGCCTTAATTGACATAAAATGTCGGTGTGGCGTTTCGAGGAAGGTTAGTGTATCGATAAAGCATGGCTGACAGCGAGGGCAGCCGTGCAGCGGAACGAGTCTTTTGGGGGGTCAGGTAATATAGCTTAGGCTAGTGTTTTTCTGCCCCGCGTGCTGTTTCTGCTTCCTCGGCCGGCAAGATCGATTCCCGCGTCTCTCCGCTCCACAGGGCGACATGATCACCATCAAGAAGGGCCTCGAACTGCCAATCCTCGGCGAACCGGTGGCGACAATCGACGAAACGCCCGGCGTGCGGACGGTGGCCTTGCTCGGTGACGACTACGTGGGCATGAAGCCGCAGATCGTAGTTCGTGAGGGTGAGGAGGTCAAACTGGGCCAGGTCCTCTTCCACGACAAGCGGAGGCCGGGTGTCTCGTACACTTCGCCGGGGTGCGGCCGAGTCGCGGGCGTCCATCGCGGCGCCAAGCGGGCGTTTCTGTCGATCGTGATCGAGTTGGAAGGCGAAGAAGAGGAGACCTTTTCCTCCTACCTCGAGGACGACTTTCCCCGGTTGACACGCGAACAGGTCGAAGCGGATCTGCTCCGCTCCGGCCTTTGGACGTCCCTGAGGACCCGGCCCTACAGCAAAGTCCCCCCTCCCGGCTCCGTCCCCCACGCCATCTTCGTAACCGCCATGGATACCAATCCCTTGGCGGCTCGCGCGGAGACGGTCATTGAGCAGAGCGACGACACCGCCTGGCACTTCGTCCACGGGCTTACCATCCTGCGCCACCTGACCGACGGCCCTCTCTACGTCTGCCGGACGCCGCAGACACTGCCCCGACTCGACGGCATCCAGGGGATTGCGGTCCGCGATTTCGCCGGGCCCCACCCCGCCGGCCTGCCGGGAACCCATATCCATTTTCTCGATCCCGTTCACATGAGGAAGACGGTCTGGCATATCGGCTATCAGGACGTGATGGCCGTGGGCCGACTGTTCCTCAGCGGCCGTTTGCCGGTGGAACGCATCGTGGCCGTGGGTGGACCCGCGGCGCGGCGGCCCCGGCTGCTGCGGACGCGCCTTGGGGCCAACCTCGGCGACCTTTTGGATAAGGAGGCGGATGAGGGGAGCGTGCGGGTCATCTCCGGGTCGGTCCTTTCCGGCCGCAAGTCGGAGCTGCCTTGCGACTTCCTGGGGCGCTACCACGTTCAAGTGTCTGCTCTCGCGGACGTTGCGGAGCGAGCCTTCTTCGGCTGGGTGAACCCCTTGCGCAGTAAGTTCTCCGTAAAGCGGGTTTTCGCCAACGCCTTCTTCGGCGGTCCGGGGAAGCTGGCCTTGACCACCTCGCGAGAGGGCAGCGGCCGCCCCATGGTGCCCATCGGCAGCTACGAGAAGGTCATGCCCCTGGACGTCATTCCCACGTTCCTGCTGCGGGCGCTACTCGTGGGAAACACCGAACAGGCCGTGGACCTTGGCTGTCTGGAGCTTGACGAGGAAGACCTGGCCCTGTGCAGTTTCGTCTGCCCGGGGAAGATCGAGTACGGTCCCATCCTGCGAAAGAACCTCACCACGATTGAGAAGGAAGGGTAACCAGTTCGGAGAGGGAGCCAAGCCGCCCGGTTAGGACGCCCCTCTCCTTTTTTTCCGCGGTGCAAGGGCGAGGCTCCTTGTGGAGTGCGGTGTTTGGCCATGACTGCTGGATTCCTTAGGCGAACGACTGCGCATGAAGCTCTTACGACGGTTCCTGGACCGGCTCCACCCCCTCTTCGGCGAGGGAGGCAGGTTGCAGCGGCTCTATCCGCTGTACGAGGCCATCGACACGTTCCTCTACACGCCCGGGGAAGTCACTCGCGCCGCCCCCCACGTCCGCGACGCCTTGGACTTGAAGCGGACCATGGTCACCGTGGGTATTGCCCTCTGGCCCTGCATCTTCATGGCGATCTGGAATACGGGTTACCAGGGCAATCTCGCCATCGAGAGTCTGGGCCCGACCACCGTGGAGGGCTGGCGGGGCACCGTGATGGAGATGTCCGGGGTGGGGTTCGACTCGCAGAGCTTCCTCTCCAATTTCCTCTACGGGGCGCTCTACTTCGTCCCCGTCTTCGTGGTATGCAACGCGGTGGGCGGTGCCTGGGAACTTCTCTTTGCCAGCGTCCGCCGGCACGAGGTGAGCGAAGGGTTTCTCGTTACCGGAATCCTCTTTCCGCTGATCCTCCCCCCGACCATTCCCCTCTGGCAGGTAGCGTTGGGGATCAGCTTCGGCGTGGTCATCGGGAAGGAGATCTTCGGCGGCACCGGCCGGAACTTCCTCAACCCCGCGTTGACGTCCAGGGCCTTTCTGTACTTCGCCTATCCCGCGGAGATCACCGGCGATCGTATCTGGGTGGCCCTGGACGGCTATACCGCGGCGACACCGCTGACGGCGCTCACTACCGCCCCGGCAGGAATGGACGCCATCACCTTGCCGCCCGAGGCCGGCGGACTGGGCATCTCCTGGTGGGACGCCTTCCTAGGTACGATCCCCGGCTCGATGGGCGAGACGTCGGCGCTGGCTTGTCTCGTGGGCGCCGTACTGCTGGTGGCCACCGCTATCGGCTCGTGGCGGATCATGCTCTCCATGCTGGTCTCGACGATGGCGCTGACCGGCCTCTTCTGGTGGGTGGGCAGCGAGACGAATCCCATGTTCGCCATGGACCCCATGTGGCACCTGGTGACCGGGGGCTTCGCTTTTGGGCTGGTCTTCATGGCTACCGATCCGGTGTCGGCGACCATGACCGAGACGGGCAAGTGGTTCTACGGGGCGCTCATCGGCGTGATGACGGCGCTGATCCGCGTAGTCAACCCTGCTTTCCCCGAGGGAACGATGCTGGCGATCCTCTTCGGTAACATTTTTGCGCCCCTGATCGACCATTTCGTCGTCCAGGCCAACATCCGCAGGAGGCTGGCGCGCCATGCCACGTAATCCCCGTGACACCGTAGGCCATACCTTCAAGGTTGCCGCCTTGCTGTGTCTGGTCTGTGCCACGCTGGTCTCCGCGGCAGCGGTCCTCCTCCGCGAGCGGCAGCAGGCAAACCGCCTGCTCGACCGGCGGCAGAACATCCTCTTGGCGGCGGGGCTCTGGGAACCGGGGCGCCACGTCGAGGCCCTCTTCGAGGAGGTCGAGGCGAGGACGGTTGACCTGGAGGAGGGGTGGTACACCGACGCCATCGACCCGGAGGACATCGAACCCCGGCGGGTAGCCCGCGACCCCGACACCAGCATCCGCCTCCCCCGCGATCAAGACGTAGCGGGCATCAGCCGCCGCGAACAGTACAGCCCTGTCTACCTCGTCTACGAGGACGGCCGGCTCGATCAGGTCGTTCTCCCGGCGCGGGGGTACGGCCTCTGGTCGACGATGTGGGCCTTCCTCGCCCTGGACGCCGACACCCTCCGTGAGGGGCCGGAGGAGGTGAGAATCCGCGGCATCACCTTCTACGAGCACGGCGAGACCCCGGGGCTCGGCGGCGAGATCGAGAACCCCCGCTGGCTGCAAGGATGGCAGGGAAAACGGGTTTTCGACGAAGAGTGGCGCGTGGTCCTCCGGGTGACCAAGCGGGCAGATCCCGAGGACAACTACGAGATCGACGCCCTCTCCGGCGCCACGATCACCTCGGAGGGCGTCAACGGGATGCTCCGCTTCTGGCTGGGAGAGCGGGGCTTCGGACCCTATCTGCAGCGGCTTCACGAGGAGCTGGGCCGGGGGGACGACGCCGTACTGGCGGCGCCGCTCCGCGAGAGGCCTTTGGCCAGGGAGGATTCTTGATGGCAACACAATCCAAGGCCTGGAAAGCCCTGTTCGACCCGCTGGTGAACAACAACCCCATCGCGCTGCAGGTGCTCGGCATCTGCTCGGCACTGGCGATCACCACGCAGCTCGAGGCGACGCTGGTGATGTGTGCGGCGGTGATTTTCGTGCTCGTCATGTCGAACACGGCGGTTTCGATCATCCGCACCCAGGTCCCGGCGAGCATCCGCATCATCGTACAGATGACGATCATCGCCTCGCTGGTGATCATCGTGGACCAGTTTCTCCGCGCCTACGCATATTCGATAAGCCAGCAGCTCTCCGTCTTCGTCGGCTTGATCATCACCAACTGCATCATCATGGGGAGGGCCGAGGGCTTCGCCATGAATAACAGCCCGGGGCTGAGCTTCCTGGACGGCCTGGGCAACGCCCTGGGCTACAGTCTGATCCTGATCATCGTGGGGTTTACGCGGGAATTGTTCGGCTCGGGGACGCTGCTGGGCTACACCATTCTACCCACGAATCCCGACGGCGGCTGGTATCCGCCCAACGGCCTGATGCTCCTGCCGCCCAGTGCATTCTTCATCATCGGATTGACAATCTGGGTCATCCGTACGTTCCGGCCCGAGCAGATCGAGGAGGGCCCTTGAGCCATGGATCACTACCTGAGCCTCTTCATCCGGTCCGTCTTCGTGGAGAACCTGGCACTGGCCTTCTTCCTGGGGATGTGCACCTTCCTCGCTGTCTCCAAGAACGTGAAGACGGCCATCGGCCTGGGAATAGCGGTAATCGTGATCCAATCGATCACCGTCCCGCTGAACCACCTGATTCTCTCCAACGTCCTGCAGGAAGGAGCGATCGCGGGCTGGTTTTCCGGGCTCGCCGCCTTCTACCAGTGGGGCGCCCCCGAGTTCCTCTGGCGTTCGCAGGTGGCAGGATTCCTGGAGCGAACGGCCGCGAACCTCGATGGGGTCGACCTCACCTTTTTGGGGCTGATCACCTACATCGGCGTGATCGCCGCCATGGTGCAGATCCTCGAGATGTCGTTGGACCGCTACGTCCCCCGCCTGTACGTGGCCCTGGGCATTTTCCTCCCCCTGATCACCGTCAACTGCGCGATCCTCGGCGGCAGCCTTTTTATGGTCGAGCGCGACTACAACTTCGCGGAGAGCGTGGTCTTCGGTTTCGGCACCGGCGTGGGGTGGGCGCTGGCCATCGCCGGTCTGGCCGGCATCCGCGAGAAGCTCCAATACCACGACATCCCCGTCGGCCTGCGCGGCTTGGGGATCACCTTCATCACCGTAGGGCTCATGGCCCTGGGCTTCATGGCCTTTTCGGGCATTCGTCTTTGAGACGCAAGGGTTCCAAGGACTTTAGGGACAAATAATGCAGGCATTCGTGGAAATCGCCCTCGGTGTGGGCACGTTCACTTCCGTGGTCTTGGCGCTGGTGATCGTCATCGTCCTCGCCAAGCGGAAGCTCGTCCCTTCCGGGGAGGTGAACATCCGCGTCAACGACGAGAAGGAGCTCAGCTCCGCCGCGGGCGGGAAGCTGCTCAACGTGCTCGCCGTCAACGGCATCTACATCTCCTCGGCCTGCGGCGGCGGCGGGACCTGCGCCCAGTGCCTGGTGCAGGTTCTCGAGGGGGGCGGCGAGATCCTTCCCACCGAAAGGAACCACATCAGCAACCGCAGGGCCCGCGAGGGCTACCGCCTCTCCTGCCAGGTCCCCGTCAAGCACGACATGCGGATCGCCGTGCCCGCCGAGGCCCTCGAGACCCGCAAGTGGGTCTGCATGGTGAAGTCGAACCGCAACGTGGCCACCTTCATCAAGGAGCTCGTTCTCGAACTGCCGCCGGGCGAGGAGCTCAACTTCAAACCGGGGGGATTCATCCAGATCGACATCCCCCCCCACCACATCCGCTTCGCCGACTTCGAGATCGACGAGCGTTTCCGCGACGTTTGGGACCGCGAAGGGCTCTGGATGCTCGAGTCTCGCGTCGACGAGTCGGTGACGCGGGCCTACTCGATGGCCAACTACCCGGGCGAGAAGGGGATCATCAAGCTCAACGTCCGCATCGCCACTCCGCCGCCCGGCTCGAACGGCGCCCCTCCCGGCAGGGTCTCCTCGTACATCTTCGGATTGAAGCCCGGGCAAAAAGTGACCATCTCCGGCCCGTACGGCGACTTCTTCATCAAGGATACCGGGGCCGAAATGGTGTACATCGGCGGTGGTGCCGGCATGGCTCCCCTGCGATCGCACATCTTCGAGCTCTTCAAGAACCGCAAGACCCGGCGCCGCGTCTCCTACTGGTACGGGGCCCGCAGCCTCCGCGAGATGTTCTACCAGGACGAGTTCTGCGAGCTCCAGAAAGAATTCCCCAACTTCTCCTTCCATGTGGCCCTCTCCGAGCCCCTCCCCGAGGATAATTGGACCGGCCCGGTGGGCTTCATCCACCAGGTGCTGTACGACAACTACCTGAAGAACCATCCCAATCCGGAGGACTGCGAGTACTACATCTGCGGCCCGCCGGTCATGCTCCAGGCGGTCAAACGCCTGCTCGACAACCTGGGCGTGGAACCGGAGAACATCGCCTACGACGACTTCGGCATCTAACGGCCGCGCCCCCTCGGCCACGCACGGAGATACGCATGGAAACCTTCGTTATCAGCGTCGTCGCCTTCGCCTTGGCCATGTTGTTCCTCTCGGTGGGCGCCATTTTCGGTCGCCGCCGCCTCCGCGGTTCCTGCGGTGGTCTCGCTGGCCGCCGGGACGACAAGGGCGACCTCGGCTGCGCCTGCGGTACGCCTTCGCCGGACTGTACCGGCCGCAAGGAGACACCCCCAGAGCAGTAGGCCACAGTGCTGCCAAGCAGGAGGGCAGGGGAGGTCGCCTCACCAAACGATTCCCGGAGGAAACGGCCGCCGGTATGCTCACACCCACTTGTGTCATCAACGTTGCTCGCCCTCAACCGGCCTCGCTACGGCCTCCCTCTCCCAGGACCCCTCCAAAAAAGGGGGGCATCCTGCTGTCCGGGACATAATCTGCGGCATGACGGAGCCATTGGCGGCCACGTTGGGGAGTTTTCGGGGCAGCGGGCGGTGGCAGCCTCTTGCACTCCTCGAGGGGGCGCGAGACAATCGCCGCTTTGCGCCAAGGTTCGGGGGCTGCCCCTGCACCCGCAGAACGCTCGAGGTAAAGCCTGGCCTGTCGAGGCAAGGCCGCGCCGATTGAGGAGCTTGCCGATCATGAAGCTGGTGCCACTGGGCGAGAACGTCATCGTCCGGCCTATCGAAGCCGAGCAGCAGACCGCCGGGGGGATTCACCTGCCGGACATCCGCCGCGACCGACCGCAGCAAGGAAAGGTCCTCTCCGTAGGCGACGGACGGCGACTGGCCGACGGGCGGCACGCCGCACCCCAGGTCAACGATGGTGATCGTATCGTCTTCGAGTCCTGGAGCGCTACGGAGGTCGAGGTCAACGGCGACGAGTTACTCATCCTCCGCGAGCAAGACATCCTCGCTGTCCTCCGTTGAGTGGGAGTCGCGCCCTGGCGGCCGGACACGCTCGTCCGGTCGGTGCGCCGCCGGCTTCCTTTCCGCCGGGTTCCCGCGCCCGTTTTTTCGGGGTTCGCCTCGTAAAGGCCCGCACATCTCGGTGTCCCCGACGCCAGAAGGGGGTATAATTCGGAGAGTTAGGGAAATCCCCCGGCGCGATGGGAGCAGGCGTTACTTTCCGACTCCGGTGGATCGGCGACCGTTCCGCCGAACGGTCCGAGAGGGGAGCATGGCCGAGGGGTTCCTAAAGCGCCCCCCCTTAATAGAGGGGCATTCGCTATCATTCGCGTACAGGATGGAGGTGTCACCATGCATCGACGAACCGCCACGCTCTCGGCCGCCCTACTCGTCTCGATCCTTGCCGTTCCGGGAGTTGTGTCGGCCGCCGAGCCATCCGCCGCGGACGCGATCGGCGCCTACGACGAGGCCGTGGCCCGCGGTGTGGGTTTCCTCCGTGCCCACGGTCAGGCCGAAGACGGCTCCTATTCGTCCTTTGTCGGTCTGGGTGTCACCTCGCTGGCCACCACGGCGATCCTCCGCCACGGCTACTCGCCCGACGATCCCCTGGTGGCCCGCAGCCTCGAGTTCCTCGAAGGATTCGTTCATGAGGATGGCGGCATCTACGAGCGGGGAACGTTCTACCGCAACTACGAGACCTGCGTGGCCATCTTGTGCTTCGCCGCAGCCAACCGCGACGGGCGCTACGACGATCTGATCGCCGCCGCCGACCGCTTCGTCAAGGGCATCCAGTGGGATGAGAGCGAGGGGATCGAAATCGACGACCCGGCGTACGGCGGCGCCGGCTACGGGCGGCACGAACGGCCCGACCTCTCGAATACGGGCTTCCTCGTGGAGGCCCTGGTGGCCGCGGGCAACGGACCGGACGATCCCCACTTGCAGAAGGCGCTGGTCTTCGTCTCCCGCACCCAGAACCTGGAGACCGAGCACAATACGACGCCCTTCGCCGCCCGCAACCCCGACGGGGGCTTCTACTACACACCCGCCGCCGGTGGCGAGAGCCACGCCGGCACTACGCCCGAGGGCGGCCTGCGGAGCTACGGCTCGATGACCTACACCGGGCTGAAGAGCATGATCTACGCCGGCGTCGGCCCCGACGATCCCCGGGTCGAGGCGGCCTACGACTGGATCCGGCGACATTTCGACGTCACCAGCAACCCCGGCATGGGCGACGCCGGCCTCTACTACTATTACCACACCTTCGCCAAGGCCCTCGACGCGATGGGAGTCGATGTCGTCGTCGACGGCGAGGGGGTCGAGCGCGACTGGCGCCGCGAGCTCCGCGAGGAGATCCTCCGCCGCCAGCAACCGGACGGCTCCTGGGTCAACGAGGAGATCCGCTGGCTCGAGGGCGAGCCGAACCTCTCCACGGCCTACGCCCTTCTGACGCTCGCCTACCTCGACCCCCGCGAGTACCTGTAGGCAGCTATCCGGATCCGCAAATCGCTTCGAACCTCGGACGCTACGGCCGGGACACCTCCGACACTCGCCCGAGTTGCCGCCATGGCCCGCCAAGGCCCGGTCAATCCTTCAGGTCGATCGGCAGGGCGTCGATCTTCGCGGCGAGGATGAAATCGTTCTCGGAGAGCCCGCCGATGGCATGGGTGTAGAGTTCCACCGAAATGTTGCGGTACGAGACGAGGTGGAGATCGGGGTGGTGCCCCTCGCTCTCCGCGAGATCGGCCACGCGGCGGAAGAACTCGATGGCGGCCATGAAGTCGCGGGCCTTCCAGTGCTTGCGGATCCGCCTCCCGGGCTCGTTGAGAACCCAGCCGGAGAGCTGGGCCAGTTGTTCTTCGGCCTCGGGGCGAGTGTATCTGGGGACACCCCCTTCACAGGGGACACACCGCTTCGCGGCTAGGGACTGCAGGGATTGGATTTCCATAGCAGAGCAGACTCGTTTCGTAGTTCTGGTAACCGGCACTGGACCCGACTCATCGGATAGGAGCGGGTCGAGACCTTGCTTTGGGGGATTCTTCGCTCGGGCGCCGGGCGCGTCAATAACCGCCGCCGCGCCGCCGCCGGGGGCATCGGCATTCCTCTCGACGGAGCGCTGGAGGGCGACTAGAATATCAGCCTTTGCCTAAAGGCTGCCGACGGTAACGTTTTCGGCAAGGCAGCCGACCCACGGCGGCCCCCCTTGTGGCTATAGTGCGACCGGGCTGGAAGGGCTCTGGAAGCCCGCCAATTGGGATAACCATTACGGTGCGTGCATGAGATCGAGAGTGCGTCGCGTGGTCATAACCGGGATCGCCGGCCTCAGCCCCTTAGGCAGCAGCAAGGAGGAGCTGTGGGAGGGGTTGTCCAGCGGCCGGAGCGGCGTAGGACCGCTGAGTTTCGCCTTGCCGGACGACTTCCCCGTGCGTTGCGGGGGCGAAGCGCAGCAGTTCAGCGGATCGATCGGCGACTTCGGCCCCCTGTCCAAGGACTTGCAGAAGACGATCCGCAAGGGCCTTAAGGTCATGTGTCGCGAATGCCAGATGGGCGTTGCCGCGGCGCAGCGTGCCCTGACGGACGCCAGGGTCGAGGCGGGGCAGTTCGACCCGGAACGGGTAGGCGTGAGCTTCGGTGCCGACTACATGCTGACCGTGCCCGAGGAGTTCATCGAGGGGGTGCGCAACTGCCTTACCGCCAGCGGGGACTTCGAGTTCTCGCGGTGGGCCGCGGAGGGGCTGCCGAAGATGTCGCCCCTTTGGCTGTTGAAGTACCTGCCCAACATGCCCGCCAGCCACGTGGCCATCTACAACGACTTCCGCGGACCGAACAACTCGCTGACGCTCCGCGAGGCGGCGGGCAACGCCGCCCTGCTGGAGGCGCAGCAGATCATCGCCCGGGGGCACGCCGACGTAATGCTCGTCGGCGCCACCGGGACGCGCCTGCAACTGATGAAGTTGATCCACGCCGCCAAGCAGGACGAGCTGGCACAGTTCAACGCCGATCCCGCGCGGGCATCCCGGCCGTTCGACCGGCAGCGGACGGGGATGGTCCTCGCCGAGGCGGCTGGGGCCCTGATCCTCGAGGAGCTCGAGTCCGCCCAGGCACGGGGGGCCACGATCTACGGCGAGGTCGTCGCCGGGGCCTCGAGCTCGGTTGCCGACCCGCACCTTGCGGCCCGCCGCGACCGGGCCATGAAGAACGTGCTGGCGGCGACGCTGGCGTCTGCCGGTTACGCCCCCGAAGAGATCGGTCACGTCCACGCCCACGGCCTCAGTACCCGCTCGGCCGACGTCGAGGAAGCCTGGGCCATCGACCAGGTCTTCGGAAGCCGCCGCGAGCCGGTTCCCGTCGTGGCGGCCAAGAGCTACATGGGGAATGCCGCGGCAGGCTGCGGCCTGGTGGAGGTGGTGGCCAGCCTGCTGGCGCTGCGCGAGGGGCGGTTGTTTCGCACGCTGAACTACGAAACGCCCGATCCGCAGTGCCCCGTAGCCGTGGTCACCGACGCCGACACCCCTGCCGGGGAGAACTTTATCAACGTCAACGTCACCCCGCAGGCGCAGGCAACCGCCATCCTCGTCCGCCGGCATCCAGACTGAGCGCGCAGCCGGCCGGTGGCGCCGCGGGCCGGCGGTTCGGAACCTTAGCCCAGGGGAGCAGCGCCGTGCAGATCTTCTCCGACCGGCTGGCCCAGGCGGTTCGCCGCTGCGGGACAGCGGTTCTCGTGGGGCTCGACCCCCGCGTGGAACAGCTCCCCGCCGGGCTTCGGTCGGCAGACGGCGACGATCCGGCGGCGCGGGCGGCGGCGGCCAGCCGCTTCTGCTGTGGAGTCATCGACGTGGTGGCACCGCTCGTGCCGGCGGTCAAGCCCCAAGCCGCGTTCTTCGAGCAGCACGGTCCGGCGGGCGCCGCGGCGCTGGGCGAGGTGATTCGCCACGCGGGCCGCAAGGGATTGCTCGTGATTCTCGACGCCAAGCGGGGCGACATCGGCTCCACCGCAGCAGCCTACGCCGAGGGGCTCCTGGGCCCGTTGCCGGTGAGCCCCTGGGGCGCCGACGCCGTCACGGTCAATCCCTACTTGGGCGACGACAGCTTGCAGCCGTTCGTGGAGACGGCCGCCGCCCGGGGGGCGGGGCTCTTCGTCCTGGTGAAGACTTCCAACCCCGGCGGGCGGCTCTTTCAGGACCTGGTGGCCGAGGGAAGACCGCTCTTCGAGCACGTGGCCGAGCTCGTCGAGCAGTTCGCGGTCCGCCGCTTGGGCTCCTGCGGCTACGGGCTGGTCGGCGGCGTCGTGGGAGCCACCTACCCGGAGCAGCTCGCCCGGCTCCGCGAAGTGATGCCTCATGCCTGGCTGCTCGTTCCCGGCTACGGCAGCCAGGGCGCCGGCGCCCGCGACGTGGCGGCGGCCTTCGACGCCGGCGGCGGCGGTGCCGTGATCAACAACTCCCGGGGGATCATCTTCGCCTACGCGCGGCGGCCCTATGCCGACCGCTTCGGCCCGGCGCGGTGGCAGGAGGCCGTCGAGGCAGCCACGCGGGACATGATCGAAGAGCTCGCCGCGGAGACGCCCGCCGGACGCCTTCGCGGATGACCGCTCCCCGCGCTTCAGTAGGTCTTCACGTCCACGGCGGCGCCCTTTCGCTCCGCGGAAAGGTAGGCGCTGTAGATGGTGGAGATCGTATCGGCGGCCAGGAAGCTGTCGCTCTCCGGCTCCTCGCCGTAAGCGATCGTGCGGTAGAAGGCCTCGACCTCCTGGGGATAGCCGGTGAACCAGTCCTCGTCGGGCGAGGTCATGGCCCAGCCCTGCTTGGTGCCGATCTTCTCGACGACGTACACGTCGCGGAAGTACTCCTCGCGGGGGTTGTAGGTCATCATCGCCGTATTGGGGTTGATGTTGCACACGGCGCGGTGGTTGTTGGCGCAGACCTCGAGCCAGTTGTGGATGCCGCCGAGGACGATGTCCGAGGCGAAGACGTCGGCGATGGTGCCGTCTTCGAACTCGACGTGCATGGCGGAGAAGTCGTCGATGTCGTGGTAGTTGCAGCGGATGTGCCCTTCGTCGCGGAAGGAGGGCATGCGGGTCAGAGCGTGGGTGCGGGCGGAGATGGCGGCCGGCCGGATGGGCCTGCCGTCGCGGACGCGGCCCTCGACCCGTTTCAGGTAGAGGGCCGCCGTGAGCGGGTGGCAGCCCTTGCCGATGAGCACACCCCCACCGCAGAACTTCCAATAGGCATACTCCCGCGAGTGGGAGCCGCTGTGGGCCTCCTCGCCGTGGATCCAGAGGATCTGGCCGCCGGTCTTCTCGAGGATTCCCCGTTCCTTTTGGATCGCCGGGGCGTAGACCCAGTTCTCCGCGTAGAGGAGCCGCCCCCGGCTATTCGCCTCCGCCTCGAGGATGCGGTCGACGCTGGCCAGGGCGGCATCGAGGGCGACCTGTTTGGGGAAGCGGTCGCCGTGGAAGTCGTCGCTGCCGTCGCCGAAGTAGCCGGTGAGCGGCTTCTCGCAGATCACGAAGCGGTCGGCCTTAAGACCGGCGACGGAGACCGGCTCGTGGGCGATGGGGGGCACGCAGACGTGGATCGCGTCGACGGCGTCGATAAGGGGCTCGAGCTTCTCGAAGTAGCGGATGCCGCGCTCTTCGGCGTAGGCCCGCCCTTGCGGCTCGTCGATGGTGTGGACCCCCACCACCTCGACGTTCGTGCCGTAGACCTTGCGGAGGGCTTCGAAGTGGAAGGTCGCGGAAAAGCCCGCGCCGACGATCCCCGTGCGGACGGTCTTTTTCTCCATGGCAAGCTCCCTGTGGTCCGGTTCGGCCTGCGCATCACGGCCGGCGGAGAGGAGATGCCGCAGGTGCCGTGTGTGCCGCCGGGAGAAACGAGTTGTCCCCAAACGTGGGCACGGGGCGCGGGCAGGGGACACCCGGCCGGCGCTCGTGCCGCCTCCACCGTCGACGGCCACCCCGCAAAGCCGCAACCCCGCTAGGAGGCGATCTTTGCGCAGATGGCCTCGGCCATCTCCCGCGTACCCACCGCAGTGGGGTCATCGCGGTGAGGCTTCATATCGTAGGTGACGTCCTTGCCCTCGGCGATCACGGCGGCCACGCCCCGCTCCAGGCGGTCGGCGGCCTCGCGCTCGCCCAGGTGGCGAAGCATGAGCATTGCCGAGAGGATCAGCGCCGTAGGATTCACCTTGTTCTGACCGGTGTACTTCGGCGCGCTGCCGTGGGTGGCCTCGAAGACGGCCCCGTCGGGTCCCAGGTTTGCCCCGGGCGCTACGCCCAGGCCCCCCACCAGGCCGGCGGCCAGGTCGCTGACGATGTCGCCGTAGAGGTTGGGGAGCACGATGACGTCGTAGAGCTCGGGCTTCTGCACGAGCTGCATGCACATGTTATCGACGATCCGCTCTTCGAATTCCACCTCGGGGACCTCCCCCGCCACACGCTTGGCCGTCTCCAGGAAGAGGCCGTCCGTGTACTTCATGATGTTCGCCTTGTGGACGGCCGTGACCTTCCGGCGGCCGTTGTCCTGGGCGTACTGGAGGGCGAAGCGGACGATCCGCTCCGTGCCGGAGATGCTGATCGGCTTGATCGAGAGCCCCGTCTCCTCGCGGCCGGTCTTGATCTTGCGGTCGGTGGACACCTCGTTGATCGTATCGACCAGTCTGGCGGTGGCGGGCTGCCCCTTCTCGAACTCGATGCCTGCGTAGAGGTCCTCCGTATTCTCGCGGACGATCACCAGATCGACGGGAACTTCGCTGAAAAAACTCCGCACGCCGGAATAATACTTGCATGGTCGCAGGCAGGCAAAGAGCCCCAACTCCTGCCGCAAGTAGACGTTGATGCTCCGGAAGCCG
This sequence comes from Planctomycetales bacterium, assembly GCA_007119795.1. The sequence continues at coordinate 19,026 of SKOZ01000021.1, forward strand.
GTGCCTACGGGGGTGGTGATGGGAGCCTTCAGGGCGCAGCGCGTGCGGCGGATGCTCTCCATGGTGGCCTCGGGCAGGGGCGAGCCGGTGCGGGCCATGACGTCCACGCCGGCTTCCTGCATGTCCCAATCGATGGCAACGCCCGTAGCGTCGACGCAGCGCCGCGCCGCATCGGCCAGTTCGGGGCCCACGCCATCGCCGGTGATCAAAGTGACTTCGTAGCTCATAGGCCTCCCTTCAAGTGACGGCGCACCCGGCGCATCCCGCAAAAGATCAATCAAGGTATCAGTCCCCTCCGCGCCGGTCAACGGGGTGGAGCGCCTCCCCAGCGCCGCGGTGGAGGGGTAGAATGCTCCATGGCAGTCGGCGCCGGCTTGCCCCTTCGCCCGTTTCACGAAGAAGAACCCGGGAGAGACACATCGCCATGTCCAACGATCCCGCCGCCGCGGAAAACCCTCTGGCTGCCCAGGTCCTCCGCCCCGAGACACTCCTCGATTACCAGACCGAGGCGGTTGTAAGCCGCACGCTGGTGAAGCGGCCCACGGGTACGTTGACCCTCTTCGCCTTCGATAAGGACCAGGGTCTCAGCGAGCACACGGCACCCTTCGACGCCCTGGTCCAGGTGCTCGACGGCGAGGCCGAGGTGAGCATCGACGGCCAGCCACACCGCGTGGCCGCCGGCGAGATGATCCTCATGCCGGCCAATCATCCCCATGCCCTCAAGGCCACCTCGGCCTTCAAGATGCTCCTGGTGATGATCCGTTCGTAAGCAGCCGCTTCCCCCGTAGTCTCCCTGCCCATGCAGTCGATTTGTGTCTTCTGCGGCACCGGCCGCGGCCGCGGCCCGCACTATGCCGCCGCTACCGAGGAACTCGCCCGCGAGCTCGTCCGCCGCGGCATCCGCGTCGTCTACGGTGGCGGGAACATCGGCTTGATGGGTGTCCTCGCCGACGCCGTCCTCGCTGCCGGCGGCGAATGCGTGGGCGTCATCCCCCGCAGCCTCGTCGAGAAGGAGCTGGCCCACCTGGGCCTCTCCGAGCTGCGGATCGTGGACACGATGGCCGGCCGCAAGGCGGAGATGGCCGAGCTCTCCGACGGCTTCATCGCCCTGCCCGGCGGCATGGGGACGCTCGACGAGCTCTTCGAGATGCTCACCTTCCTGCAGATGCGCCTGCACGCCAAACCGTGCGGGTTGCTCGACGTGAACGGCTACTTCGCCTCGCTGCAGCAGTGGCTCGACACGGCCGTCGCCGAGGGCTTCCTCCGTCCCAAGCACCGCACCCTGCTCATCGAAGGGACCGAAGCGGCGGCCCTCCTCGACCGCATGGCGGCCTTCGTGCCCGGCGGCGGCCGGCGCGCGGTTCGCTAGCGCTCATGCGGCGGGCGATCTCGGATCGGCTCAATTCCCATCCCCTGTCAGGTGCTGCACGAGGCGGTTGACGTAGCCGTTGGCGCGGCCGGGGGCGTCGGGGTCGTCGACCTCCATCTCGGCGAGCAGGGGCAACAGCCGCGCCGCCCTCTCGCCGAGACGGTCGATGACGTTGACCGCGGCGATGGCTACGTAGGCCCCGTTCTCGTCCGCCGGGGCCAGCTCGGCGAGGGCGTCGACGGCCGCCTCGACCTCTTCGCCGCTGCCGAAGGTGCCGAGGATTTCGGCGGCCACGACGCGGACGCTGGGATTCTCATCGGCCAGGGCGGCGCGGACGGCTTCGGAGGTTTCCTGGAAGGCATCGCCGCCGCGAACGAGAATCCCCGTGGCGGCCCAGTAGCGGACCGCGGGGTCACCGTCGGCGAGGCCTTCGCGGAGGCGGCCCACGGCCTCCAGGTCGCGAGCCGCGGCCACCTCGGCCATGCTGCGGATCCGCTCCAGCGGGTAGTGTTGCGGGTCGCGCGCCGTCTCGTAGATCGTCGTGCCCCCCGCCGCGGCCCGGCGGTGCATCTCCGCCTCGGGCAGCAGGCCCACGTCGTGGATTGCCAGAGCGTGTTCCTCCAAAGTTTCGCGCAGTTCAACGAGCGCAGCGCGGTGCTCGGGCGCATCGACGAGGTTGTCGACCTCGTCGGGATCGGCAACCAGGTCGTAGAGCTCCTCGGCCGGCTTGGGCTCCCAGAAGTAGGTCTGCGGGGGGTCGAGCTGACCGGCGTCGTAGAGTTCCCGCCAGACGCGGGTTGTGGGCGTCTGGAACATGTAGTCGAGGTACTGCCCGTAGATCAGGTGGGGCATGTAGTTGCGGATGTAGATGTAACGGCCGTCGCGGACCGACCGGACGAGGTCGATCCGCTCGTCCATCCGGCCGCGGAAGCCGAAAAGGTGCCGCCGGGGCTCGGCCTCGTAATGGCCCATGAAAGCGTGGCCCTGCATCCATGCGGGCGGCTCGAGGCCCGCGAGACTCAGGAGCGTGGGGGCGAGGTCGACAAAGCCGACCATGCGGTCGGTGGTGCCGCCGGGGCGGTAGTCGGCCGGGGCTAGATGGCGGAACTTCTCCGGGACGTAGATGATCAGCGGTACGTGCAGGCCGGAGTTGTAGGGCCATCGCTTGTGCCGCGGCATCCCCGAGCCATGGTCGCTGTAGAAGAAGATGATCGTCTCCTCTGTAAGCCCAGCCTCCTCGAGTTCGGCAAGGCGCCGGCCGGTCTGGGCGTCCATCTCGGCGATCTTGTCGTAGTACTGGGCCCAGTCGTGGCGGACCTCGGGGGTATCAGGATGGTAGGCCGGGAGGGGCGCCTCGGCAGGGTCGCTCTTGAGGGTGTGGGGGCGGCTGCGGATCTGGCTCTCGTGTGAGACGGTGAAGTTGAAAATGGCGAAGAACGGCTGCCCCTCCTCGCGATTCCGCCAGTGGGCCTGGTTCGACGACTCATCCCAGACGCGCCCCTCGGTAGCCACGTTGTAATCGGTCTTGGCGTTGTTCGTGCAGTAGTACCCCCGCTCGCGAAGGATCTGGGGATACATTCGCAGGAATTCGGGGACGGCGACCATGCTCCGCATGTGCTCCGAGCCGGTGGCCGTGGGGTAGACGCCCGTGATGATCGCCGTCCGCGCCGGCGCACAGACCGGGGCGTCCGACCAGGCGGTCGTGTACCGCAGGCCGCGGTCGGCCAGGGCGTCGAGGTTGGGGGTGGAGGCGTAGTCGTCGCCGTAGCAGCCCAGGTGCGGGCCGATGTCCTCGCAGGTCAGCCAGAGGATGTTGGGCAGCTCCTCTGCGGCTGGCGCCCGCGAGCACGCCATAAGGGCCAGGGCGAGGGCCGCCGGAATCGTTAGCCAGGAAAACACAGCCGTTCGGGGTCTGCGCATCGAGGGCATTGTTGGTTTCCTCCCGGAAATGGGGGCGAAAGGGCCGCGCCGGCATGGCAGGGGACGCTTGGCCAAGGCATCCGAGTGACGCGTGCTCCCACAGGTTTGCACGTGGCGGCGAAGGTCATCTCGGCCGGCAACACGACCGCCCGATATCCCAATAGACTCGTTCTGCGAAGCGTGGCTGTCAAGTCTTACTCGTCGCGTCAGAGGCGAATTCAGCGCCGCGGCGATGGCAGGCCCCCTCCGGCGAACGCGAGCGGAAGGCGAAGAGGAGACCGGCGAATGCGGAAGCGCCGAATGCCAGCGACTGCTCTTGACCCGCCGGCCCCAAGCCGGGGACACTAAGCTGCCCATGTCCATCCTGACCCGACACGTTCTCGCCGAACTGGCCAAGCACTTTCTCGTTAGCCTGGCGGCACTGACACTGCTGATGATCCTCGTGGGCATGGCCAGCGAGGCGCTCAAGCAGAGCATCCCCCCTGCGCAGGTGGTGCGCATGGTGCCCTACATCCTCCCGGAGGCCCTTCGCGTGGCCGTTCCGGTGGCCCTGTTGCTGGCGACCACCAATGTTTTCGGCCGCCTCTCCGACGGCAACGAGATCGTCGCCCTGAAGTCACTCGGGATATCGCCGATGACCGTGATTCACCCTGTACTGGTGGTTTCTTTCTTCCTCAGTCTGGGTACTGTCTGGCTCAACGATCTGGCGGTCTCATGGGGACGGGCGGGGGTGCAGCGGGTAGTGATCGAGGCCGTCGAGGAGATCGCCTACAGTATGCTCCGCACGCAGCGGGGCTATCAGGCGGCGGGATTCGCCATCAACGTCAAGGACGTCGACGGCCGGCGTCTGCTCCAGCCGCGGCTGACCATCCGCGGCGGCGGCAGCACGCCGACGATTACCATCACGGCGGAAGAGGCGGAGCTGGAGAGCGACCTGGACAACTCGCTGCTGAAGATCCTCCTCCGCAACGGCACGCTCGACGTGGAAGGCCGCGTGCAAATGCGGTTTCTCGACACCCACGAGCAGGAGATTCCCCTCCGCGAGGCGAGCCGCGGCGGCATGTTGGCCCAGCGGCCCTCCGAGATCGCCCTGCGGGATATCCCGCATCACCTTGCCGCTGCTGAAGACGAGGATCTCCGCCATCGCCAAACGATCGCCGCCCGCGCCGCCTACCAGATGCTCGCCGGCGACTTTGACGGGCTTTCGGCCGGGGAATGGCGAAGTCAAGCCGCCCGACTCGAACACCGCCGCGAGCTGATCGGCCGCTTGAGGACCGAACCGCATAGGCGATGGTCGGCCGGCTTCAGTTGTCTGTTCTTCGCCATTGTCGGGGCGCCGATGGCCATAACCCTGAGGAACCGTGGCGGGCTCACCAAGTTCTTTCTCTGCTTCGCTCCCATCCTCGTGGTCTACTACCCCCTGCTGGCTGCCAGCATCAACAGTGCCAAGGCGGGCACGCTGCCGCCGGCGTCCGTCTGGGTAGGCAACCTGGCCCTACTCCTGTGGGGTGCTTGGCTGATTCGCCGCGTCTTGCGGTATTGAAGCCTGTCTCTTTTACTTCGGCGACGGTCCCGAAGGCACCGGCAGGCCCATCTCGCGCATCAGTAGCTGCAGGTCTTCCCAGGCGGCCCGCTTCATGTTCGGCGCCCGCAGCAGATAGGCGGGGTGATAGGTGCACACGACCTTGATTCCTTCATAATCGTGGACACGGCCCCGGAGCCGGCCGAGCGGGCTGCTGGTTCCCAGGAGGCTCTGCGCCGCGCAGGCTCCGAGACAGCATAGGAATTCGGGGCGGACGATGGCCAATTGGGCATCGAGGTATTCACGGCAAGAGGCGGCTTCTGGAGGGAGGGGCGTGCGGTTTCCCGGGGGGCGGCAGCGGACGATATTGAGGATGTAGACGTCCTCGCGGCGGATCTTCATCCCCCGTTCGATCATGTCCGTAAGGAGCTTCCCTGCCCGGCCGACAAAGGGGATTCCCTGGCGGTCTTCGTCGGCCCCGGGGGCCTCGCCCAGAAAGGCCAGCCGCGCCAGCGGACTCCCCGTGCCGAAAACGGTTTGCGTCCGCGTGGCCACCAGGTCCGGACATCGGGGGCAGTTCTTCACACGCTCGGCGACCTCGTTGAGGGCCACGCACCGACGAACGTATTCCGCCTTGGCCTCGGCCGAGAGACCCGTCGGCATCGGTGCCGTACCCAGCGGACCGAGCGATCCGCTGTCTGCGGGTTCCTCGCGGGCGGGTTCGCCGGCTGCTCCGGCGGGGGGCACCGAAGGGGACGCCGGCTCTTTTCCGGCGGGCCGCGGTTGGTCGGCGGCGGGCAGACTGCTGCTGGCGCGCCGGCGGGGGAGGTGGGTGAGGCCGGCGCGCTGGAGGCTCTCCAGGCGTTGCCGAATGGCCGTGCGAACACGGTCCGGGGAAGAATCGAAAAACTGCGGCATAGGGGCATCCTCGGCCGAAAGCGAGACCGTTCCCTGGGGCTTTCTCCAAGTATAGGGCCCCGGGGCGATTACGGAACCGGGGCGGCCGCGTCTAGGGCGAGTTCTCCAGGGTGTATTCAGCGGCCACGGAGTCCGCCAATTCCGCAACCGCCGCGGCGGGCATGGCCGGTTCGAACTCCTCGCCGTCGCCGTTGGCAGGGGCAGACGCCCCGGACAGCGGTGCCCCCCCGGCGACGGCCTCGCGCACACCCATCTCCATCAAGTTTCCCGCCGGGATGACGGCGGGCAATTCGATCGCCTGGGACGTGGTCTCGACCTGTTCTGCCGCAAGTGGTGGGGCGGTAAGCACGGCACGGCGGACCAGCCCCAGGGAGGGCTGCACGGAGACGGGCACGGCCGCCACGGTTGCCGACTGCGGACGTGTCGCCGGAGCCGGTTGTAAGAGGAGCAGGGCGGCGGCCCGTGCCAGTGCCGAAAGTACGAAGAGAGTCAGGTAGGCGTTGCGGGTGACTCCCATCAATCCCAACAAGGTCCCACCCAGGAGCGAGCCGCCGACGATCGCCACGGCATTGGCCAGGTTGAAGACCGTGAGCACACTGACCCGCCGCTCCCGCGGGATGGCGTCGACGAACAAGAGCAGCAGGGCCAGTTCGTAGGCGGCCCAAGCCGCCCCGGAAAGGATCTGGGCAGCCAAGAGGAAGTAGAGGTTGCTGGAGAAGTACCAGAGCGCCGGGACCGGCACGATCGCCACACCGCCCAGCCAGAGGAGCCGATCGACGCCGATGCGGTCCACGAGGCGGCCCAGGGCGGGGAGGCAGGCGACTTTGGTTAGGAAGGCCGCCGAAATGAGCACCATGTACTCGATGTAGGTGAATTCCAGGTGCCAGAGCATGTACGGCGTGAAGAAGGGGCCGGCGAGTTGAACGGCGGTCTGCGCCGCCAAGAGGTAGAGGAGGGCGCTGCCGTCGGCATCGCGGTGGAGGGCGCGGAACAGGGCTGCGGGCCGGACGTGGCGGAGTTCGTCGCCCGGCGGCACCGGCTCCCGATGCCGGGCGAGGAAACGGGTGGAAATCAGGCGGGCCAGACCGGCGATGAGGAAGACTCCGGCAAAGACCGTCAGCGAGCCGCCCCGCACTTCGCCCCATTGCAGGAGCACCGCTCCGGCGACGACGCCGCCCAGCACACCGAGTTGGGCCAGCCGGGTGCGGCGGGCGAAATACCGAGCCCGCACCCGCCCGGGAACGAGCGTTGCCACCCAGGCGTTCCATGCCGGGATCGTGGCCATGGTCGCCGCCCAGTAGACCGCGGCGAGCACGAACACAACGGCCGCGGGGACCATCCCCCTGAGGGCCGCACCGGCCAGGCCGAAGAAGACGCCCACCTGGACCGCCGCGCAGAGGATTACCCAGCGCCGGTAAGAGCCTAGCCGGACGATCGCCACAGGGGCCACAAGCTGTAGCACGGCACCCGCCAGGAGCGGCACGGTGGCGACTAACCCGGAGGCCAGTTGGCTCGCCGAGATCGCCAGTACGAACGCCGGCAGGTACGTTTCGCCCACGCCCACCATGATGCTCGAGGCGGCGCCGTCGGCAGTCATGGCGCGGAGATCTCCGCGCGCGCCTTTCATTGGGGACCCTTCAGAACCCGATCACCACCCCCTCGACCTGACCCTGATCGAGCGCGGGCGGGTGGCCCGGCGACCGGAACAGCCAGGTCGGAACGGGTCCCGAGGGCAAGCCCGCGGCGGCCGCTCCCAGGGCAGCCACGGGCGGATGCCGTTGCGCCGTCGCGCGACGCACCCGCTGCGGACCGCGCCCGCCGCGGTAAGGGGAGAGCGGCGGGGTGACACGAGTCCGCAATCGGCCGAAATGCCTCTCCGTCTTGCTACGCACCGGATTCCGGAAACGATCGACGGAATCGTCCGGGATGCCGAAGTTCGGCCTCCCGACGCGTCATCTTGCCGGAGTTCCCTTTCCCCCGGCCGTCAGGGCGCCGGATGGTCGAAGACCATCCGCTGCACCTCGACGCCCCCGATGGCCGCCAGTTGATCCGCCATTTCCTGGCACCGCCCTTCGTCGCCGAACATCTCCAGCAGGATGAGGCCCCGCGGCGAGCAGACGTCCTCGTCGACGTGGTGCAGTCCCACCCGCGTCTTGATGAAGTCGCCGTATTCGGTGAGCACTTCCTGCACCGCCGCCGCGCGGGCCACGCGGTCCGTGACGTGGATGCCCAAAATCAAGTGCCTTTCGTGCATGACGCGACTCCCAGGAGAGCCGGTGGGGGAAGGGAGCAGACGTTTGAAGCCGCGGCGCGTCGCCACAGCCAACCGCGCAAGCATACCTCCGACGCGTCGCGGTGTCGAGAGGAGCTGGCACGGGATTTCCCCCTTCGGCAAACTGCTCGCCGGCTGGCGTTGACAAGCGCGGGCGGGCTTGAGTAAAGTCGGACCCGTGCCGCCCCCGAGGGCGGAGGCTTATCGATCCGGCCGCTTTCGCGTGCCGGTTGCGGTGATTACGCGATACCCCCTGCCCTTGAGGCATTCATGAATCCCACGAGGCGTTCCACCCCGCCGGCTCTTTCAGAATCGCCGAAACCGACCCACGAGCTGGACGCGGGTCTTCTATCGACAACGGGTGAGCCGGGCGGATGTGCCCTCTTCGGCCCGCTCCACTACGAGCCCCGCTACGCCTATCCCTTGATCGTCTGGCTCCACGGTCCGGGCGGCGACCCCCAGCAACTCCGCCGCATCATGCCCTTGGTGAGCATGCGGAACTACGTCGCCGCGGCCCCGGCGTCGGCGGGCGATTCCGCCGCCCCATGCTGGCCGCAGACCCGGGACTCCATTCATTGGGCCGAGGCAGCGGTAGCCGGTGCCATCGCTGCCGCCGCCAACCGCTACCACGTGGCCCCCCGGCGGGTCTTTCTGGCCGGATTCGATGCCGGTGGCACCATGGCCCTTCGCGTGGCGCTGAACCGCCCCGTGGAGTTCGGCGGCGCCATCTCCCTTTGCGGGGCCTTCCCCCACGGCATGCTTCCCTTCCGGCACATCATCGAGGCTCGGCGGATGCCCATCCTCCTGGCCGTGGGCCGCGACAGCGTCCGCTACCCCCCGGAGTCGTTCTGTGAAGATCTGCGCCTGTTTCACACCGCCGGCCTCTCGGTAACACTCCGGCAATATCCCTGCGGGCACGAGCTTTCGCCGCAGATGCTCCGCGATATCGATCGCTGGATCATCGACCAGATCACCTCGCCGCCGGCCTAGTCGCCTCGTTGTTGCAGCGGCGCCCGGCTCTGGGTATCCTACGGATACCCGGCGTGATTCCTCCCGGTCGGATTTGCGCGGGGAACGTCCCCGGCGGCGAAGCGCCACCTCCCGATTCCCGCAGCGAGGCGCGTTGCCGACGATCGACAGGTTTATCGACAATTTCTCGGGTCCCTAGCATTCGGAGGCCTCCACCATGTCGGCATACGAGCACGATTGTCGGCGCGTTCCTTCGTGTTGTTCCTGCGGCGGCCACGCGGCCTCCACGGCCGGTCTCACCCGGCGGCTCTTCCTCGGCGGTGCGGCGATGGGCGGCGCGGTCCTGGGCGGCCTCTCCTGGTCGGCCCTGGCGTCCGGGGGGAACGACATTCCGGCGGCGCCGGCGCGGAAGAAGCTCGTTGTCAAGCCCATCCTCACCTACGACGACCCCCAGCCGCGCCCCCAGACGAGCTGGCGGGGCTGGGGCGGTGTCCACGGGCAGGCGGCCGCCGAAGAGGAGGTGGGCCGCATCCGCGAGGAGCTCGACGGCATCGCCGCCAAGGCTGACTTCCCCGTGGAGTTTCTCCCGATCACGGCCATTCGCGGCACCGGCGAGCTGCCCAGCGCCGGTGACCTGACCGAGCCCGACGTCTTCGTCATCTATGCCGCCGGCGGCGGCCAGGACATCTTCGATCAGATCAAGAAGGCCGCTCCCGACGCGGATCTCATCTTTTTCGTCCGCCACCGCTCGGGGCCCATCTACCTCTGGTACGAGATTATCATCCCCCGCTACCTCCGCCAGCATACCGATGAGCTGGCGCTGGAGCGGGTGCAGTTCGACGACGTGGTCGTCGACGAGCCCGACGAGGTGCTCTGGCGGCTGCGGGCCCTCTGCGGACTGAAGAACACCGTCGGCAGCCGCATCCTGGCGATCGGCGGGCCGGGAGGCTGGGCGCAGCCGGCGGGCGTGGTTCCCGACCTGGCCCGCGACCGCTGGAAGCTCGATATCCAGACGGTTACCTATGAGGACTTGAGCGAGCTGATCCGCCAGGCCCGCGCCGACGAGGCCGCCGTAGCCCGCGCCAAGCACCGTGCCGAGGAATACCTCACCATCCCCGGCACCACGCTGGAGACGGACATGGCGTTCGTCGAGGGTTGCTTCCTCCTCGACGAGATCTTCCGCGCCTTGATGAAGGAGGCCGACTGCGGGGCGATCACCGTCCATCACTGCATGGGCACGATCATGCCCGCCTCGGACACCACCGCCTGCCTGACGCTGACGACGCTCCTGGACGATGGGTATCTGGCCTTCTGCGAGTCGGACTTCGTGGCCATCCCCGCCGGTCTGCTGCTGGGAAACATCAGCGGGCTGCCCCCCTTCCTGTGCAACCCGAACTTCCCGCACCAGGGGATTATGACGCTGGCCCACTGCGCCGGTCCGCGGAAGATGGACGGCAAGAACTACGAGCCCGTGCGGATCATGACCCACTTCGAGTCGGACTACGGCGCCGCGCCGAAGATCGACCTGAAGCTGGGGCAGGAGTTGACCTGCCTGATCACCGACTTCGCCGCGGAGAAGTGGCAGGGGGTCTCCGGGGAGATCATTGAGAACCCCTTCATGCCCATCTGCCGCACGCAGATCGAGGTCCGCTTCCCCGTCGACACCGCCATGCTGGCCGAGAAGATGCGGGGCTTCCACTGGATGCTCGGTTACGGGAATTACCTGCGGGAGGCGGGCTACGCCCTCCGCCGCACGGCGATCGACTGGGAGCGGCTGAGCTGAACCTGCGGCAACGGTTTGCAGTGAGCATGAGGGCCGCCCCCACTTCCGGCGGACCCGAGCCGGTGGCGAGGCGCCGGCCCAGGGCGGGCTGGTTCTATGCGCTTGTTTGCGGGCAGATTCCGGGGTACAATGCACCGCTACTGGGAGGGGCAGTTTTCCGGTGGTGCTCATGTGCGCATACAAGCTTCACGCCCTCTTGCTCCACGGCTTGGCCGTGCTGGTGCTGCTCTGCCCGCTGCACTGCCATGCGGGCTGCGGCAAGCCGCCGGGGGAGGTGGCCTGGGGCGAGGCGTTGTGCGGATGCGCGGCACATGGCGGAGGGGGAGCTGCCCACGGTCCGGCTCCCCTGGAGCGTCACGAGTGCAGCTCCTCGACGTGTGGGGATGACCTCGCCCGGTCGGCGGACCATTCTCAGGCTCCGCCGCCCGATCCCCATCGCCCATGTGAGTGCCCCTGTTTCTGCAGCGGGGCGCTCCCCTCGATCAGCCCCAGGTTGGAAGAGGACGAAATCGTCCCTCTGACAGATGTCGCGGAGGAAGCCGCGGTGTCTTCCGCAGCGGCGGGCCTGCCGCTGCCACCGATGGATCCGCTTTCAGGCCAGCCTCCGCCGCTGGCGAGCGGGCGGCAGATCCGCACGCTCCTGGCGTCGCTTCTCCACTAATCTTTCTTTCTCTCATCGAATCGGGCCGCTCGCCGCTGCGCACCGGTTCCGATCCCTCCGTCAGGATCCAGGATCCGTGCGTTGCTGCGCGCCCTCGCGGGCCGGAGCACGCGCTCCACTTCCCTGTCATGCGACAGGGAAGCACGGAGAATAGGAGACGGCGACACGGGGGCAGTGGACGAAGTGCCCGAGGCTCCCCCTGGCAGGCGGCACAGGCCCTCTTGCCGCGCGTCTTCAAGAGGAACCGGTCAAGCGGGTGCCACTCGGCGCCCCAGACGGCGTTACCCGTAGTACGTTTCACCCGACCGTTGCACCGCACAGAGGCCTGTGCGGCATACCTTAGGACCGAAAACGGAAATCTCACTCCGGGCGGATCAGGCGATCCGTCGTACAGAAAGCCCGCTTCGATGTTGCCTTGGGATTATGGTGTCCGAAACCTCCTCCGCCGGCCGTGGCGGACTGCGCTCACGCTTGCGGCGCTGAGCACGGTGATTCTGCTGGTGTTGGTCGTGGTGGGGTTCATCCGCGGCCTCGAGCAGTCGTTGGCCGCCAGTGGTGACGAAAGGGTCGTACTGGTCTTCACGCTGGGGACCTCCGAATCGTTGGAATACTCCGCCGTGCCGCCGGCCACGGCCGAGGTGTTGGGGGCCAACCTCGCGGGCGTGAAACGCCGCTTCGGGCAGGCATACCTCTCGCCGGAGATCTACCTGGCGACGCGGGCCTCGGCGAGCCCGGGCGACGCGCCGAAGGGGGCGGCTCCGCCTCCCGGCACCATGGGAACGGGTACGGGGTTGGTCCGCGGGGTGACGCCGGCGGCACTCTGGGTGCGTCGCTCCGTGGAGATCGTCGAAGGGCGGTGGCCGGAGGCGGGCGAGGTGCTTGTCGGCCGCCTGGCCGCAGCTCAACTCGGCGCCGCGGACGAGGAGGTTGCCGTGGGCCGGACGCTGGAGTTCGAGGGACGCCGCTGGCGCGTGAGCGGTCGCTTCACCGCAGTGGGGGCGATCTTCGAGTCGGAGATCTGGTGCCGTTTGGAAGACTTGCAGCGGGCGCAGCAGCGGCAGGACCTGAGCCTCGTGGCTTTGCAGTTGGGGCCAGGGGCCCAATTCTCCGAAGTGGACATGTTCACCAAGCAGCGGCTGGACTTGGAGCTCGAGGCCCTCCGCGAGACCGACTACTACGCGGCCCTCGCCGAACATTACCGTCCCGTACGGGCCCTCGGTTGGGCGATGGCAGGGCTCGTCGCCGGGGCGGGAGTGTTCGCGGCCCTCAATACCATGTTCGCTGCGGCCATGGGCCGCATCCGGGAGCTGGCCGCGTTGCAGACGCTCGGTTTCCTGCGGCGGGCCATCGCCTTGAGCCTCGTGCAGGAATCGACGCTCTTGGCAGCGGCGGCGACGCTGGTAGCTGCGGCGGTTGGTGTTGCGGTGATCGATGGGGCGGCGGTCCGGTTCACTATGGGCTCGTTCCCCTTGCGGATCGACGGCGCCACGCTCCTTTGGGGCTGCGGCACGGGGCTCGTGTTGGGCATCGTCGGCGCGGTGCCGCCCGCCGTCCGCGCCCTGCGGCGGCCCATCGTCGCGGCATTGCGCGCGGTGTAGGAGGGAGGGTGAAGTGTGAAAGGTGGAGGGTGAAGGTTTTGGCCTCATTCATGAAGCTTCGGATTTCGTTTATCCGGAAAGGATCAGCCATGAGACAGTTGCTGCCATGGGGTTTTGTCCTTTTAGGATTGTTGCCGGCCGCCGGCTGTGGCGGCGCTCCGCAATCGCAAGGGGCGGCTCTGGAAGGGGAGCGATACCTTCTGGCCGTGGAACCTCCCGAGGCACAGGGCGTCGGCGAGCTCGTCCAGTCCGCGGCGGCGGGCGACGAGGTCGTGGTCGTGGGACGGATCGGCGGCGCGAACTCCTGGGTGGAAGGTATGGCCGCCTTCCTGATCGCAGACCTCGGCCCGGCAGACTGCGACGCGGGGCAGGCGGAGCCCTGCCCGCACTCCGGCGACTGTTGTCCGGGAGACCAGGCAGCGCCGCGAACCCTGGTCAAGCTCGTCGATGAAGAGGGGCAACCGCTGGGCAGCGATGCGCGCCAACTCCTGGGGGTCCGAGAGCACCAGACCGTCGTCGTCCGCGGCCGCGCCGAGCGCGACGATGCCGGCAACGTGAGCGTTGCCGCCGGGGCACTATACGTACGAGCGGAGTGAAGTGTGAAGTGTGAAGGGTGAAGTTTGAAGAGTGAAGGGTTCACGCCTTTAGCTTCCGTGAGGAGTATGACGATGAAAGCCCCGCAGGTCGATGTCCGCCAGTTGGCCGTCCGCGGGTCGGAGGTCCGGCCGGCTCACCGGGCGCCGCGGCGGCGGTTTGCCAGCCGTGTCGTCCTGCCCGCGGCCCTCCTGGTGGGGTTTGCGGGCGTACTCGGCTGGGCCGCCCGCGACGCTCTCCTGCCGGCCCGCGAGGTGACGGTGATGCCCGTCCTGGTCCGCCACTCGGAGGTCGCCGAGGAGGGCACACCGCTATTCTCCGCGGCCGGCTGGGTGGAGGCACGGCCCACGCCCGTGCTCGTCACGGCGATGGCCGAAGGAGTCGTCGAGCAGCTTCTCGTCGTCGAGGGGGACGCCGTCGAGGCCGGACAGCCCGTGGCCTACCTCCTCGACGTCGACGCGCGATTGGCCCTCGAAGAAGCCGAGGCAACGCTGCGGCTCCGCCGCGCCGAGTTGGTCCGCACCGAGGCCCTATTGGCGGCCGCGCGGGCGTCGGTCGAGCAGCCGGTGCAATGGGAGGCGGCCCTGGCCGAGGCCGAATCGTTGCTGGCAGCCGCCGAGACCGAGCGGGGGAGCCTTCCCTTCCGGATGCGAGCGGCTGAGGCGCGGCTGCAATTGGCCGAAGAGGAGTTGGAACGGAAGCTCTCTGCCGGTGAGGCCATTGCCCGGCGGGAGGTCGAGCAGGGCCGCAGCGAGCGCGCCCGGGCGACGGCGGAGCTGGAGGAGCTTCGGGCGCGGGGGCCCGCACTGGAGCAGCAGTGCGCCGCTCTCGGCCGCAAGGTTGCCGCCCTGGAAACGCAGCGCGAGCTGCTCCGCGATGAGAGACGCGCCCAGGCCGAAGCCGAGGCCGAACGCGACGCGGCGGCCGCGCGGGTCGCCCAGGCCGAGGTGGCCCAGCGGACCGCGGCGCTGCGCCTGGAGCGCATGGTCGTCCGCGCCCCGGTGAAGGGCCGCGTGCTCGAGCTGGTCGCCCGGCCGGGGGCCAAGGTGGCCGGCGTGGCCGATACGCTCACCCACGATTCGAGCACCGTGGTTACACTTTACGACCCCGATCACCTCCAGGTCCGCGCCGATGTGCGCTTCGAAGACGTACCGCGGGTCCGTTCCGGGCAGTTGGTGCGGATCGAGTCGGGGGCCCTGGGCGAGGCGATCTCCGGGATGGTGCTGCACGCCACCTCCGCGGCCGACGTCCAGAAGAACACGCTCGAGGTCAAGGTCGCCATCGACGAGCCGCCGCCGGTGCTCAAACCCGAGATGCTCGTCCAGGTGACCTTCCTCGCCCCGCCCACCGAAGAGACGCCCGCAACGCCGGAAGAGCGGTTGCGGCTCTTCGTGCCCCGGCAACTCGTCGAAGGCGAGGGCGAGGGGGCTTTCGTCTGGCTGGCCGACCAGGCGGCCGGGGCGGCCCGCCGGCAGGCCGTCCGCACGGGGCGCGCTGCGGGCGAACTGGTCGAGGTCGCCGAGGGGCTCGACCCCGCCGCCCGGCTGATCGTCGGCGGACGCGAGGGGCTCCGCGCCGGCCAGCGGATCCGCGTCGGCGGCGAGGATGTGACGCTCGGGGTAGGGGCGGGGTAGGAAGTAGTTAGTGGCTGGTGGTGAGTTGGAGGAAGAAGGGTGGGATTGCCTGCAACGAGGAGTCCTCAGATGTCTCTGCTTGAGATCCGGAAGCTGTCGAAGCGATTCCACAAAGGCGACGAAGTCATCGTGCCGCTCGAGGAGGTCGATCTCGACGTGGGGGCCGGCGAGTTCGTGGCCCTGCGGGGGGCCAGCGGCACCGGCAAGTCGACGCTCTTGAACCTGGTGGCCGGGATCGATCGCGCCGACGGCGGCACGATTGCCCTGGCCGGCGAAGAGATCACCCGCCTCTCGCGGAGCCGGCTGGCCGCCTGGCGGGCGCGGAACATCGGCTACGTCTTCCAGAACCACAACCTCGTGCCGGTCCTGACCGCGTACGAGAACGTCGAGCTGCCGTTGCTCCTGCTCCCCTTCTCGCGGCAAGAGCGGCAGCGGCGCGTGCTGGTGGCTCTCGAGGCCGTGGACATGCTCGACCGCGCCGACCATCTGCCGCGGCAGCTCTCCGGCGGGCAGGAGCAGCGCGTGGGGATCGCGCGGGCCATCGTCGCCGACCCCACGCTCCTGGTCGCCGACGAGCCCACCGGCGACCTCGACGACGCCACCACCGGGCAGATCGTGGCCCTGCTCGCGGCTCTCAATGCCCAGCTTGGCACCACGCTCCTCATGGTCACCCACGACGCCGACGTGGCTGCCGCCGCCGGGCGGCAACTGCGGCTGGAACAGGGCAAACTCCACGAAGTCCAGGGCGAAAGGGAGGTTCCATGCTCCGCCTGATCCCCTATATCCTCAAGAGCTTGTGGCGGAACCACACGCGGACGCTGTTGACCACCAGCGGCGCCGCGGTGGCGATCTTCGTCTACTCCGCGGTCACCGCCGTGGGCGACGGGTTCGACCGCTTCCTGCGGGGCCACGAGGCGGAGCGGGCCCTGATCGTCTTCCAGGCCAACCGTTTCTGCCCCGCAACCAGCCGCCTGCCGGAAGACTACGGGGCCACGATTGGCCAGGTGCCGGGTGTTGCCGGCGTTCTCCCCATTCAGGTCTTCACCAATAACTGCCGGGCCAGCCTGGACGCGGTGGTCTTCCACGGTTTGCCCGCCGGGGAACTCCGCCGTGCCCGCGGCATCGAGCTGGTTGACGGAGATTGGTCGGCGTTCCAGGGCCGCCACGACGCCGCCGTGGTGGGCCGTGCGGTGGCCGGACGCCGCGGGCTGGCCCCGGGCGAGGCCTTTACCGTGGGCAACGTCACCGTCCACGTGGCGGGCGTCTTCCGCGCCGAGCGGCCCTCGGAAGAGAACCTCATCTATACCCACTTGCCGTTCCTGCAATACACACCGGGGTTCGGCGCCGCGGGCATGGTCACCCAGTTCGAGGTCCAGCTCGATTCCCGTGCCGACGTTCGAACCGTATCCGCGGCCATCGACGAGCGCTTCCGCGGAGGACCGGTACCGACCAGCACCAGTTCGAAGGCCGCCTTCCTGGCCGCCACCGTGGCCGACCTCGTCGAGCTGGTGGAGATGCTCCGCTACCTGGGCTATGCCTGCCTGGGGCTGGTCGTCGCCCTGGTGGCCACCACCACGCTGATGGCCGTGCAGGATCGCGTCGCCGAACATGCCGTCTTGCAGACCATCGGCTTCTCCGCACCGCGGGTCTTCTCCCTGGTGCTCGCCGAGAGCCTGATCATGGCCACGCTGGGCGGTGCCGCCGGTGTGGCCGCCGCCGCCGCGCTGCTGGCCGTCACCAACCCTGCGGTGGGCACGGAAGCGGTCACCATTGCCCTTAGGCCTTCGCTATTCCTCGCCGGCAGCGGGTTGGCCGTCTCGGCCGCCGTCGGCCTCCTCTCCGGCCTCGCCCCCGCCTGGCAGGCCGCCCGCGTCGATCTCGTCTCCGCACTCCGCGGTTGAATACCCGAAAAGGTGGCGGGAACCTTTCCCGGCTCCGCGGGTTGGTTGATGGTTGTCGGGCACCACCGGCTGCCAGGCACCTTCGGTGCCGGACGCCGGGGTGCCTGACCTACTACTGGCTCGCAGAAACTGTCACAGCCTGTCAGAGGAGAAACGCCATGGTGATTCGGACAATTCTGGCAATACTGGCATCCGCGTCGGCTGCCTGGGCCGCCGCACCGGCCGAAGGGGACAATCCCGTTATCGCGGCCGAATCGCGTTACCCAGGAGGAATACCGTCTACGGCCGCGAAAATCGGGACAGTCCCCCATGAAGGGTTGCAGGTCTCCGGGACGGCCACGCGGAGCGCGCTGTGCCTGAACGGGCTCTGGCGGTTCTCTCCCGCCGACGAGGGGCGCGATGTTGTACACGGCGGCCCCTGGGGCACCATCCCCGTCCCCGGGGCCTGGAGTTCCCGCGCCCGCTGGCAGACACCTGTGGGGGGCGGCGAGGGCTATGCGCCCCATTACGGCTCGCTCGATGGGACGGCAGTCGGCTGGTATTCGCGGCGGGTGGAGATTCCGGCCGATTTCGCCGGCCGCCAGGTGGCAGTGGAGTTCTCCGACGTTACCAACTGGGCACGGGTGTTCGCCAACGGCCATCCCGCCGGGACCATCTATCGGGCCGGCCGGGTGGACATCACCGAGTATGTGCAACCCGGGGCGGCATGCACGCTGGCAGTGCTGGTAGCTGCCACCGCCGAAGCCGACGCCGAGGCGGCCTTCGCCCAGCCCGCGGCGGGCTCGGGAGCTGCGGAATACCCCGGGCTGACCGGCGACGTCTTCCTGACCGCCTCCCCCGCCGGGGCGCAGGTGGCGGGCGCGCTGGTCCGGACGAGCGTCGCCGAGAGCGGATGGAGCGTTCGCAGCGATCTCAGGCAGCTTGCGCCCGGCAAGGCCTACCTGGTGCGTGCCACGGCCGTCGACGCCGAGGGGAACCCGGCCGCCGTGCTGGAGCAGGCCTTCACGGCCCAGTCCGGCGAGGAGACGGTCGAGCTCTCGGGCGCGTGGGCGAGCCCGCGCCTGTGGGAGCCTTCCGACCCGCATCTCTATGAATGCCGCGTGCATCTGCTCGAGCCCCAGCTGCCAACGGGCGATGCTTCCTCTGGGAACGCTGCCGAAACGGACCGGCTGCTGGACGAGTATCTGGACAGCTTCGGTTTCCGCGAGTTCCGCATCGAAGGGGGCGACTTCGTCTTCAACGGCAGAAGGCTCCGCCTCCGTCCCAGCCTCTTCCAGGGCGGCTGGCAGCCCTTCTATCACCTCAGCCCGCCGCTGATCCGCGCCCAGCTCGCCGGGGCCAAGGCCGAGGGCTTCAATGCGGTGCAGTACTGGCCCAGCCGGTTCTTCGGGGCCTTCCAGCAACTGGCAGACGAGGCCGACCGCCAGGGGATCCTGCTCATCCTGCCGCTGGAGTCGATGCTCCCCTACCGCAGCGAGATGGCGCAGGGGCGCGTCGACGAGGTATGGCGCCGGGAAGTGGAACGGCAGGTGCAGTACCTGGGCAACCATCCCA
>SKOZ01000009.1 GCA_007119795.1 Planctomycetales bacterium
CTTCCCGCCCCTCTCTTGGCAGACCTTCGACGTCGAATTCACCGCTGCCCGCTTCGAGAACGGCCGCAAGGTGGAGGATGCCCGCATGACGGTTTGGCACAACGGCGTCAAGGTCCACGACGACGTCGAGGTTCCCCACGCAACCACCGCCCACCCCGTCCCCGAGGGCCCCGAGCCCGGACCGGTCTACCTCCAGGACCACGGCAGCCCCGTCCGCTTCCGCAACATCTGGGTGATGGAACGTTAAGCGACCGGTTTCGCGGGAAGCCGCCGCGCCGCCTCCCTTGCACGATCGATCCCCGAGACGAAGCCGATGATGGCGAGGGCGAACCGATTCACGGGGGGTGGAAGTCCGTGACGCTCGATCTCGATGACACGATTGTGGCGATCGCCTCGGCGGCGGGCGCGGGAGGACGGGGGATTCTCCGCCTCAGCGGGCCGAACGTCTCCGCGTGCCTGAACGGGCTGTTTGCCGGCCAGCCGCTGGAAGATCGCATTCCGCGGCCCGTGGCGATGGAGGGGAGCATCCACCCTTCCGCGGCGCTGAAGCCGCTGCCGGCCGCGCTCTACCTCTGGCCGGCCGGCCGCAGCTATACGGGCCAGACGGTGGCAGAGCTGCATACGCTCGCCGCGCCCGTGCTGCTGGAGTGTTGCCTGCGGTCCGTCATCGCCCGTGGCGCCCGTCTCGCCCGCCCCGGCGAGTTCACGCTTAGGGCGTTCCTGGCGGGCCGGATCGACCTGACCGAGGCGGAGGCCGTCTTGGGAGTGATCGATGCGGCGGGGCCGGAGGGTCTGGCCGCGGCCTTGGGGCAGCTCGCCGGCGGCCTCTCGACGCCCCTGGGCCGGCTTCGCGACGAGCTGCTCGACCTGGCCGCCGACCTCGAAGCCGGACTCGACTTCGGCGACGAGGACATCCGCTTCGTGACGCCGGAAGAGCTGCGCTCTCGCCTGTCTGCCGCCACCAGCACCATAGGGGACTTGTTCGAACGCCTGAGCCTGCGCACGGCGGGGCCGGTCCTGCCGCGAATCGTGCTCCTCGGCGAACCGAACGTGGGAAAGAGCAGCCTGCTCAACGCCTTGGCGGGCCGGAACCTGGCCCTCGTCTCCGCGGAGCCCGGCACGACCCGCGACTATGTGTCCGCCGAAATCGAGATAGCGGGAGGGCGGTGCCTGGTCGTGGATACCGCCGGGAGCGAGCCGCCGCCGCACGAGACCGAGACATCTGCGGCAGGGGGTGTTGCTGCTGCGGCCCAGGCGGCGATGCGCCGCCAGCGCGACGAGGCGGCAGTGACCGTCCTGTGCATCGAGGCTGGCCGACCGCGCTCCGACTGGGAAACGTCCGCGTGGGAGGGCGAGGAGGGGCGGCGGATCATCGCCGTGACCAAGGCCGACCTGGCGGGGGGCGGGGCCCTGGAAGGCGGCGTTCCTCCTGGTGCCGTGGTCACCAGTGCAGTGACCGGCGCAGGGGTCGACCGGCTGCGAGACCGGCTGACGGAAGCGCTGGTCGCAGGGCACTCGCCGGCAGGAGAGGTGGTGCCAGCCACGGCGGTTCGCTGCCACGAGGCCCTCGGGCGTTCTGCCTCGGCGCTGGCCCGGGCCCGTGCCCTGGCGGAGGCGGCTGCCGGCGAGGAGCTCGTCGCCGCCGAAGTCCGCGCCGCCTTGGAGGACCTCGGCCGGATCCTGGGCACCGTCTACAGCGAAGACCTCCTGGACCGCATATTCAGCCGCTTCTGCATCGGCAAGTGAGCGGCTCAGCGGACGCGGCACTCGAAGCGGACGACGCCTCCCTCGCCCGGCTCGAGGGGCTCAGCAAGCACCCACCGGAGTGCGAGTGAGTCGCCCTGGTTCACCGCGGTGGAGAAGTCCGTGTCCCGGCTGCTCTGGGCGGAACCCTCGACGTATTCAAGCCGCGTGGTGAGGTTGTCGATGAGCGTCACGTTGTCGATGGGCTCGTTGCCCACGTTGTCGAACCGCAGCGTGAAGTGGATCACGTCGCCCGGTTGTGCGAAGGGGGTCGAGGCGACCTTGATCAGCCGGAGCTGCGGATTGGCGGGAGGCTCGTCGATGCTGAAGATCACGGCTGCGCCGCGGCCTTCGCTGGCGGCGATGGCTGCCTTGCGGTCGAGGATCACCTCCACCTGCTCGACGCGCGCCCAGGCCTCCGCAGCGCTGGTTCCCCGTGCCAGATAGGCCGCTTCGGCGGCGTCGAAGACCCCCTGGCGGATGACGAGGAAGTTCTCGTAGGGGAGGAAGGCATCGGAGAAGCCCCGCGGACCGAGAGTCCTCGACAGGGCCCCGTCTCCCTGCTGCGATTGGTAGGTGGTCAGCGACCGCTGCCCCACTTCGCGAAGCGTTTGCAGGTGCTGGCGGCTGGTGCCGGCGATCTGCACGTCGTCGCTCTCCAGGATTGCGGCGGGCAGGTGAACGTTTGCCGGTCCCTCCTGCTGCTCGCTGGCCACGACGTTGACCACCTGCCGGACGGCGCCGAAGCGGGGGCTGTAGATATGGACGCGGTTGCTCGGTTCGACCAGGGTGTGGCCGTCGAGGGTATCGAAGTGGGCCACGGTGTCTTCGAGTTCCAGGCCGAGCACCTCGCGCTCGGGGGTTACGCGCGCGGGCAGACCGCCGTCTCCGCCGTCGTGGAGGTACTCGTCCTCGGGCCACGGGCGAGCGATTCCCGGAGGTGCCCAGGGTCCCAGGGCCGCGTAGGGCATCGGGGGACCCTGCTCGAACCCCTCGGGAACATAGGCCATCGGTGGCGGTCCCGGCGGCGGGCCGGCGCCGGCGGGATGACCGCCGGCCCCGGGCCACCCCTCCTGTGAAGAGCGACACGAACAGAGGATGAGTGTGGAAAGGGCCACCAGGGCCCAACGCCAATGGTTGGGTCGACTTCGGTAGCCGTCTCCGAGCAGGAGTGTCGGGTCTCGCATCCTCGTGCCTCTTGCACTGCGGTGGTGTCTCGTTCCCTTCATCAGCGGCGCGGTGGCGGCGGCAGCACCGTCACCTCGGCTGCGTAGCGGACCAGCGGCGGTGAACCGTAGAGGAAGGCGTCGTCGATGCCCACCGCGTCGTCGGGGAGCCGTCCGCCGAGGCGGAGGATGGCCACGGGACGGCCGAGGGTGTCGGCTACGGCCAAAGGATCGTCGCCGGGACGGACCTCGAACCAGTGCTGTCCTTGCGGGTCTTCAGGCGCCGGCAGGGCGCGGGTCGGATCTTCCAGGTAGATGACGCGGGTGACGAACTTCCCCTCCAGCGCCAGGCGAAGGTCCTCCTCGGTAAGTTCGACGGGAATCGCAAACCGCTGCTGCTGGTCCAAGGGCGCGTAGGTGCGGTCGATGACCTCGATGGTCGGGAAGACCTCTTCCCCTTCGGCGAAGGGCACGTGGGTGGCCCGCAGCCTGTACACCGCGCCGACGTGCAGTCCAAGGCGGAGTGGGGCAGGCGCCGACTCATCGAACTGGCCGCCGCTGGCCGTGGCGATCCGAACTCCGCGAGGGGCACGGATTTCCACCGGCTGGAAGTGGCCGTGAACCGGTCCGCCGCGCGCCAGCCGTACGCCTCCGATGGCTCCCGGCGGCATGATGCCTTGATGGAAGTAGTGGACATCGGCGCCTTGAGCGAACGCGGCGGCGGATCCCAGGAGCGAACCGGCGAATGCCACGATCAGGCTGCCGATAGTGCACCCCTTGAGGAAGCCGGTTCGCGCCAGCAGGGGGCGGAGCAATTCGACCATGGTCAGGGCGTCCCTCAATGATCCGCGGCGTCGACGTACGATCGTCTCTCAACGGGCGGTGGCCGCGGGTTTTCGCCGCCCGCGGCCACCGACTTCCAACTTGATCCCCTTAGTGGATTCCCCCCAGGGGACAGTCCGGGTCCGAAGCGGGCCCCAAGACTTGGCGACCGCTGCCCAGCGGGGCTACCGGTCCGAGACCCATGCGCGTCGACTCGTGCACGATCGCATGGTTGGCCGGCCTGGGATAGCTGATCCCCGGCGTCTGCCTCACGTCCATGCGAACCCTGGTGGTGGGATTGGGGATATTCACTCGGGTGTGGTTGCGGATGGTGTGCTTCTGCAGACCGGCGGGACCACCCAAGGGAACGTGCGGCGGACCGGCCAGACCGATGGGGGTGCCGCTCATGGGCATCCCGTATGGGGGGCCGGTGACGCCCGAGATGTAGTTGCTCGGCACACCCCCAGGCGTTGCAGCCACGCCCATGCCCACCATCATCCCGTCGCCGTGCTCGCCGGGGATCGCCAGGTCTTTGTTCCCCATCCGGACGATGGCCAGAATCGCCCCGCGGCGATCGGCCTCGACGATCGGATCGACGCCGGGATCGAGCCTTGTGCTGACCAGCGTCTCGATACCTGCCAAGGCGATGTCTTGATACTCCGGATCAGGGAGGTAGATCACCTTCGTGACGAAGTTCCCCCCGAGGATCTGGTCGAGATCCTCTTCGGTGATCTGGACGGGAACGGCATTGTGGGCGAGGAAGGCCGCAGTCCGTGGAATCGTCGGGCCTACCTCAAGCGTCGGGTAGAGCTCGATCCCGGGCCGTGCGGGGATGTTGGTAAGCCTCAAGCGATAGATCGCTCCCTGGGGAAAGTTGTAGCGAAATGGGACAATCTGGGGCTCGGAGTCGAACATCCCCGGCGCTCCAACGTCCCAACTGACCGTCATCCCCTCAGGGCCCACGAAACGAACCTGCGACGTCATCCCCATTGGCGGGGGAACCATGCCCGGTACCGTCATTACCCCGGGGCCGGGGCCGCCGACACCGGGACCCGGTTCGGCAATCATCTGGGCCGGCGGCAGATTATGGCGGAAAGGCCCTTTGCAGCCGGCGAGCACCCCCAGAAGCAACACAAGACACATACCGTATTTCATCGGTGTCCCCCCTACTGCTGCTCGTTGCCTTCCGCCGGGCACCTCGGCGCCGTTTCGGCGTAAGCGAGCGTTCCAAAAACGGGTTTTCGCGTTCCGATTTCCCATGGCGTCCTCTCGGTCGGCCCGCTACCATGTGGCCTAAGCCGGACGCGCATCAATTCCCCCTCTCTGGGAACTATTCGTCGGCGTCTCCCAACGCGATTCTTTGGCAAATCCGGCAGGACCCCCAAAATGATCACCAGACGTGCTACCGAAATCCTCGTTGTGGCATGTATTACCGGTACGGTCTTCGTCGCGCGCCCAGCGGTCGCGGAACTCAACGCCGAGCCGCCGCCGGCAGAGGTCGATTCGCAACCGCCCGCCGCCGATCGCCTCCTCCCCGAGGTCATTCTCGCCCTCGAGAACCGCCATTCGGTCTACGCCAAGCTTCGCCACGAGATTCGGATTTTTGGGTTAACCCTTTTTGGGTCAGGGACTTATGTCGAACAGCGTGCCGGCCCCCATCCCCTCCTGCGGCTGGAGCTCCGCACGCAGCTCGGCGACGAGACGAGCACCCTCCTCCACGTTTGCGACGGTCGCTTCCTCTGGGTCTACCAGCACTTGCTTGGCGAAGAGAGCCTGACCCGCATCGATGTGGTTGAAGTCCAGCGGGCCCTGCAGCAGGCTGGAAGGATGACCGAGACGGTCGATCCGGTGACGCTTCCGGGCTTCGGCGGGCTTCCCCAACTGCTCCGCGGTCTGCACCGCAATTTCGACTTCGCCCCAGCCGAACCGGCGGAGCTCGCAGGGACCACCCTGTGGAGGGCGCGGGGGCGATGGAAGCCGGCGATGCTGGCCCGGCTGGTGCCCGACCAGAAAGAGGCTGCGCTGGCGGGCGAGGACGTCGATCTCTCGGAGTTGGGGGAGCACCTCCCGGACCAGGTGCACCTCTTCGTCGGCCGCGACGACCTCTTCCCCTACCGCATCGAATACCACCGCATCGAACCGCAACGCGGCAGCGCGACCATCCTCGTCAGTCTCCAGTTCATGGAGGTCAACCTCGACATCCCCGTCGATACGGCCCGCTTCCTCTACAGTCCCGGCGATCTGGCCCCCAGCGACGGCACAGACGACTTCCTCAGGCGGTTGGGCATCTCGCGGTAGTGGGTCGATTTCTACCGCCAGAGGTCGTCGTCGGCGAAGGGGTGGAGGCGGCCTTCGAGCTTGGGCTTGGGCAGGATCTTCATGGCCAGCTCGGCCAGGCGGAGGTCCTCCTTGGTGGTGATCTTCACGTTCAGCGGCGAGCCGTTGACCACGGTGACCGGCTTCCCCAGCCGCTCGACGAGCTGGGCCTCGTCGGTGGCGTTGAAGCCGCCGCGGCGGGCGAAGGCCTCCTCGAGCAGCTTGCGGCGAAAGACCTGGGGCGTCTGGGCCTCCCAGAGGTCGCGGCGGTCGACCGTCTCCTGGATGACGCGGTCGCGGCCGACCCGCTTCAGCGTCGCCCCCACAGGGATGGCGAGCATGGCGGCGTCGTGCTTGGCGGCCGCCTCGAAGACGCGGTCGGTCCACTCCACGGCCAGGCAGGGGCGGGCCGCATCGTGGACGCAGACGAACTCGGCCTCGGTCTTGACCCGCTCGAGCCCGGCAGCCACCGAGTCGGCCCGCTCGGCTCCCCCGTGGACGACGTCGATGCCGAGGATGGCGACGTTGGAACCGAACTTGAAGTGGAACTCGTCGTGGTCCTCCGGCGAGATCACGAGCACGAGGTGGACCACGTCCTTGCGGTTCAGAAAGCGTTCCGCGGAGTGGAGCCACACGGCCTTGCCGCCCAGGATGGCGAAAGGCTTCTTGTAATGGCGGTCGCGAAAGCGGCTGCTCCTGCCCGCAGCGGGCAGGATGACGGCGAACTTGGCCACGGCATCCCTCTCCCAGGTTAACCAGGTGAAAACGAGTTCACCGGCCGAACCCCACCCGGCCGGGTCGTCTATTCTCTGCCTTCGCTCCGCCGCGTTCAAGCCGTCGCAGAAGGCAGCGCAGTCGCTGGCCAGGCCGTGCCGCCGGAGCCGAGGCGAAGAGAAACGGGGGTCATGACGGACCGAGCAGGGATCTCCGTCACGCAATCCCGCGGGCGACAGACTCCCCTCCCACAAGCGCCGGGCGGCTGCCTGCGGCGCCAAGGACGGCTCTACGAGTGGGGCCAGGGAGGGACGTCCAGCGCGGGAGGACGTGGGGGAGCCAACAGGGGCGACAGCCCCGAGGCGACTGCCACCGATGACGATTCCTCGTCGCTGTTCTGGCCCGCAATCAGCTCACCGCTCGTGGGATCGGCGAAGAGCCGTTGCCGCAACTGCTCCAGCCGGGGTGCCTCGCCGTGCAGAGCAGCCGGCAAGGTAGCTGGGTCGAAGTGCTCCGGTTCCACGAACAGCCGGGCAGGTTCCGCGACGTCGCGGCTGCGGGCCAAGCGCCAGAGGAGAATGCTCTCCGGCCACGAAAGCCCCTGGCCCAGGCAGAGCTCGCGGAAAAGGGCCAGGGGCCGGTCTGCAGAGGGCGGCGGACGGCGGGCGAGGTAGTAGGCCAGCCACCAAGCCGCCAGCCCCAAGGAGATGAGCACCCCGAAGGCCACAATGACCTGTCGGGGGCCAAAGGGCCGCATGCCTTGGCGGAAGTGGTCGGTCAGAGCCTCCCAAGGGTCTATAGAAGGGGGGGGCTCGGCACCCTGTACGGTGGGTGCTATGAGGGCGGATGCAAGACCGAGGGCGATCGCCGCCGCAAGCGTGGTCGTTCGCCGGCAGACGCTCCGGGCCGGAGCGGCCCTCGGGCCCGGGAAAGCCGGTACTGCGGTGGTGGCAAGGGGTTGGGCGGTCATGGGGGCTTAGTCCCGCGGGTCGGCGAGAACCTCCCGCCAGTGGTCAAACCTGGTTTGTGCGCGGCGGTCCGGGGCCTCCCCGTGTTGTACGCGGTTGCCGTGGTGGTGCTTGAGGGCGCGGAGCGCGGCGCGCGCCCGGGGCGTGTCACACTGGGCAAGGACGTGGGCCGCCTGCGAGCGGACTTCCGGGTCGGGATCGTCCAACATCGTGATGAGGGTCGGTTCAACCCGTTCGACGAGATCGAGGGCCTGTGCCACGGCCAGCCCCCGCAACCGCCGCGTACGTCTTGCCGCCTTCAGCTCCGCTTCCAGCGCCTCGGCGGCGTTCGGGTCGAGTTTCCTGACCAGGGCTCCGCTGCTGCGGCGGACGGGCTCGTTGAGCATGTCGAAAGCCGCCAGATAGGGAGCGAAGTGGAATTCTTCCAGGGCCCGCCCCACGGCGGTGCGGACGACGGCATGGGGACTGTCGGCAAGCCGAACGAGCCGCGGCAGCGCCCCGGGGATCCCCCGGTGGCGGAGATGGGGCAGCACCTTGGCCTGCACCCGCGGGTCGGGATCGTCGAGCGCGGCTATCGCCAGGGCATTGGCCTCGGCCCCATGGAATTCGCCCAGGGCCTCGGCCGCCACACAGCGGGCCGCGGGCTTTCCCCTTCGCAAGAGGTGATCGATGACTCCAAAGGCCTGGGCTCGCGGCAGCGACGCTGCCATCGCCAGGCGCACTGCCCCTTCCTGCGCCGTCTCGTCGAGTTCGTCGAGCACGGCCGATCCTCCGCGGAGCCAGGCGAGGATGCGAACCCGTTTCAGGTTTGCCAGGAGGTTTGGGGAGTCGTGGGCAGCTATCCGGGAGAGCAGCGTGCGGAGGAATTTCACGTCCCCGCGCCGACTGACCAGGCTGATGATCGCCGCGGGGGGAGCCGGCTCCTCGAGGGCGTCGATTATCAGCCGAATGATCCCTCCCCAGTCGCTCCCGCCGAGCATCTCGGTGAGCGGTACGAAGGCGGCGTGATGCGGCTCATTGAGAACCTGCCGGAAGACGACATTGTCGCGATCGGCAAGGAGGGCGAAGGCCTCGAGCACCTCCCGGCGATGGTGGCGAGCGAAGCGGCGGACGGAGGCCTCCAAGGCCGGCAGCACCTGGTCGCGGACGAGGCGCGGATCACGAAGCGGTTCGCACGGGCCGCTCCCGGCAATCTCGGCGTGGAGCGCCTCGGCCAGCGCCAGGAGGGTGCGGCCCGCGCGGTCGTTAAAGGGATTCGCCCGATCCTCCACAGCAGTCAAGAGGGCGGGGATGAGATGGTAATCGCGAAAGAAGACGGCTGCCTGGCACCCTCCCTGCGATAGTCGAGCGTCGCTGGAGAGTACGGCGTCGCGGAGGGCGCGCCCCAGACGCGGCGCATGCTGGCGGGCGAGCTCTTGCCACTCCGGGGGAAGCCCCTCGAAGCGCCGAATGATCTCGCGGTGACCTGCCGGGCTGCGGCGGGCCAAGAGCGCCCGGAAGGCGGCCAGCCGGTTGGGAACGTAGGACGAATCGAGCGCCGCCAAGAGGATGCGTACCGCCGCCTCGTTGTCGGTTCCGGCGAGAATTTCGAAGGTCCTGGAGAGCCCAGAACGCACGCCTGAGTCCCCCCTGCTGACTACCGGCCGGCGAAACCCCATGGCGTAGCCCTGCCGGCGCACACCACCCCCGGAAAGCCCCCACGAGAGAGAATCGGACGGCCGGCGCAAAAACTCCAATCCATCCGTCAAAGTTCATCTATTGGATAAACTTTCGCCCGGCGGTGCGGGCGACGGATTGGGCAAGTGCGCGGTAATTCCTAGCGGATGGCGGCGGCGGGGAGCTCCTGCTTGATGCCTTCGTCGATGGGCATCTCGTCGGGCAGCGCCCCCGCCTCGTCCATGAGGCGGTAGAGTTCCTCGTGCAGCTCCTCGATCAGCTCAGCGTACTCCTGATCGTGGACCAGGTTCCGCGTTTCGCCGGGGTCCTCGACCATGTCGTAGAGCTCGGGCATGTGGCGGTCCGGGCTGCCGTCGCCGTGGGGGTAGTGCATGTACTTGTAGCGCTCGGTGCGGATGCCCCGCACATTGGGCGTGTACGGGAACTGCCGCTCGTAGTTGTAGACGTAGTACCAGGCGGTCCGCCAGTCGTCCGTCTCGCCACGGATGAGCGGCATCACGGAGCGGCCGTGGATGTCCTCGAAGGGCCGGCCGCCGACGACCTCCATGATCGTGGGAGCCACATCGATGTTGAGCACCATCTTGTCGATCACGCTCTCAGCGGGGATCAGCGGCGGGTAGCGGACCAAGAGGGGGGTGCGGATGCTCGGCTCCTGCATGGCCCGCTTGTCGGTCATGCCGTGCTCGCCGAGGAGCATCCCGTTGTCGCCCGCGAAGATCAGGAGCGTGTTATCCAGCTCGCCGATCTCCTCCAGTGCCGCATAGAGGCGGCCCAAGCTGTCGTCGACGGAGAGGAGCGTGGCCGTGTAGGCCCGCACAAAATCGGCAAAGGCCTCCACCCCCTCGGGGCTGGTGTCGGGGAAGTCAGGTCGGAAGGTGAACAGGGGCCCGTAGATACCGTGCCAGGTGGTCAGCCGCTCGGTGATCCACTGCGGCTTGTCGTCGAGCTGGAATGCTGTCTCGGGGTATGGGATGTCGATGTGGTCGTAGACGGTTCGATACTGTTCTTCCGGCGTGAAGGGGGTATGGGGCGCCTTGTGGCCGAGTATGAGGAGGAAGGGGCGATCGGCCTCGCGGTGCTCGCAGAGCCATTCCACGGCGACGTCGGTGACGCGGGTGGTGTAGTACCCCTCGAGGACCTTGCGCTCGCCGTTGAAATTGAACTCGGTGTCGTAATACTGCCCCTGGCCGCGGTGGCTCACCCAGTAGTCGAATCCGGGGCGCCGCTCGTCGTTGTCTTCACCCATGTGCCACTTGCCCACGTAGGCGGTGTGGTAGCCCATTTCGTGGAGGCGGACGGGGAAGCTGTCCAGTTCCTCGGGGTACTCGGTGAAGTTGTTGAGCACGCCGTGGGCGTGGGGGTAGAGGCCGGAGAGGAAGGAGGCGCGGCTGGGCGAGCAGAGCGAGTGGGTGACGTAGTGATGCGTGAACCGCGCGCCCTCGCCGGCGACGCGGTCCATGTGGGGCGTCTCGAGGAAGGGGTGCCCCTCGCAGCTCATGTGGTCCCAGCGCTGGTCGTCAGTGAGGATGAAGACGACGTTAGGGCGATGGGGAGCTGCGTTCTCCTCCGCCACGGCGCCGCCGCCGGCGGCGGCAAGGGAGGCGGCCGTAGCCAGGGCTGCGACAAACGCCGTTTGGATCGGTCGGCTTGCCCGGCGGAGGCGGCGGAAGTGGTTCCCGTGATCGGCGGACGTGCGGCAGGGCATGATGGGCTCTCCAGGGCCGGCATTCGGGGAGTCTTGCAGTTCGTTTCCCGGCGAGCCTACCCCAGAGGCAGGGAGATGTCAATCTGCACCAAGAAACGGCAACGAGGCGGTGGGTTGCTCCACCGCCTCGCTCTGGCTCCCCCCGGATTGTTTCTACGGCTGGATGGGCCGGCTTCGAATCAGAAGACGTCGAGAATAAAGTGGTGCCCCTTGTGGTACTTGCGACCTTGGGGATAGTAGTTCTGCCACTGCCGGTTGTAGACGGGGATTTGCATCTCCGGCGGGTAGCGATAGTAGAGATGGTCGGAACTGCGATAGTAGTCCGCCGCCCAGAAGTTCTGCGGGTAGAAGACGTACGGATAGTGGTAGAAGCGGCTCCAGTCCTGAGTGGCGTAGCCGTGCCCCCCCCATTGGCGGCCAAATGCCTGTTGCGCCTGGGCTTCCGAGGCGGACCACCCTATTGAGCCCGCCGCGGCCACGAATAACACGAGCATCATCCGGCGTACCATGAATCCCCCCTCCAAAACGAAATTGGGACGTTGGGCCAATTGGTTTCGATTGCTGCTGCGGCCGGGCGGTCTGCCCGCGGCGAGCCGGTCGCGGTCCGCTATTTTTGCATCGGCTCACGCTACCTCCGTTATTGAGCGAATATCCGCTACAGCCCGTCCCACCGGCACCGCGGTGCCCACCGGCCGCCCCTCCGCTTCGATAAAGTCCCTCTCCCTTACCAGACGATGAGACTCGCAAGGGCTCCGCGAACACACCACCGCCACCGCGCGCCGCGACGATTCCCATGGGACGCATCCAGACGAACATCGGGTTGATGACGGGCCTGCCCATTGCGGACATCGTGAAACAGCTGATGGAGGTCTCGGGACGTCCCCGCGACAACCTCGTTCAGCGGACGGATAAGCTCCGCGAGCAGCAGAACGCGTTCAACGAACTGGCCGCCCGGCTACTCTCGATCCGCTACGTTGCCAACGAGTTCGGCAAGGCGGAGGTTTTCGACTCCAAAGAAGCGGTGAGCAGCCACCCCGAAGCCCTTTCGGCGCGGGTTACCGGCGACCCGCCGCGGGGGAGCTTCCTCTTTACTCCCGTCCGCCAGGTGCAGAATCACCAGCTCTTGAGCGCCGGAGTCGCCAGCGAGAGCGAGCCGCTCGGCGGCGGCACGTTCAGCTTCCGCTTCGGCGCCCACGTGGCCCGCAGCGCCGCGCCGGAGACCTTCAACGGCGGCGAAGGGATCGCCCGCGGACGGATCCGCATCACCGACCGCAGTGGCGCCCGTGCCGAGGTGGACCTTTCCACCGCCCGCACCGTCAACGACGTCATCGAAGCGGTCAACAGCACTGCCGGCATCAACGTCACCCTCGAAGCTCACGGCGACGGTTTCCGCCTCGTCGACCACACCGGCCAATCGGTCTCGAATCTCATGGTCCAGGAGGTGGGTGCGGGCACCACAGCCGCCTCCCTCGGGATGGATGGCATCAACACCGGCGAGGTGGCGGCTGTCGGCCGCGACCTGATCCATCTATTCGACGACCTCGACCTGATCCACCTGAATGACGGCGCGGGGATGACCGTCAACGCCGCGCTTCCCGACCTGATGATTACCTTCCGGGACGGCACTCAGGGGACCGTCGACCTCTCGCCCATCGAGGAGGGGACGAATACCGTGATCCGCGAACGGACGTTGGGGGAGGTCCTCGACCGGATCAACACCCAGCTCTCCGGCAAGGCCCGCGCCGAGATCGCCCCCGACGGCGATCGCCTGGTGGTCACCGACTTGACGGGAGGGACGGGAACGTTTCGCATCGAGTCGGCCCACGGCGGCCGCACCGCCGAAGACCTGGGGATCGCCGGGGAGTCGTCCGGCGATGCAATCACCGGCCGCCGCCTCCTGGGTGGATTGCAGTCGGTTCTGCTCTCCAGCCTCAATGGAGGGCGCGGCTGGGGCCCTCTGGGATCGCTGGAGCTGACCGACCGCGACGGCGGCTTCGCCGAAGTCGATCTCTCCGCTGCCGAGACCCTCGAGGGCGTCATCCGCGCCATCAACGACGCCGGTATCGGCATCACCGCCCGCGTGAACTCCGCCCGCAACGGCATCGAGCTGGTCGATGCCAGCGGGGGCACGGGGAACCTCATCGTCGCCGGCGAGGCGGCCGAGAAGCTCGGCATCGCCGTCGACGCCGCGGTCAACGCGGCCAACAGCGGCAACATGCACTTGAAGGTCGTCTCCCACAACACCCGCCTCGCCGATCTGAACGGCGGGCGGGGGGTGGTCCGCGGCAAATTCGCCGTCTACGACAGCGCAGGGAACGGAGGCACGGTCGACCTGACTCAGAGCGCGATCCAGACCGTCGGCGATGTCATTCGTGAGATCGAACGGCTGCCGGGCCAGTTCTCGGCCACGATTAGCGAGACGGGCGACGGCATCACGATTTCCGATCTCGCCGACGGTGGGGGCAAGCTCCGCGTCCAAGAGAGCGGCGGCACCACGGCCCGCGACCTGGGACTGGCCCGCGAAGCAGAGACCGTCGACATCGGCAACGGACCCCAGCAGGCCATCCGCGGTTCGCTGACGCATACGATCACCCTCGACGAAGGCGACTCCCTCGACGACCTGCGCCAGAAGATCAACGAGGTCGGCGGCGGCCTCTCGGCAACCATCCTCCTCGACGGCTCCGCGCGACCCCACCGCCTCGCGCTCGTCAGCGAACAGGCCGGTGCCCGCGGCGAGCTGGTGATCGACGATTCGCAGATCGGCATAAGCGTGACCGAAACGGTCCGCCCCCGGGACGCCATGCTCCTTCTCGGCCGCAGGGAAGACGCCGCGGGGAGCGTGCTCGCTAGCTCTCCGACGAACAGCTTCAGCGGTGTCCTCCCCGGCGTGACGCTCGACGTCCGCCAGCCCTCGGCTCAGCCCGTGGGGGTGACCGTCTCACGCACCGACTCGAAAGTCGTTTCTACGGCCACCGCCTTCGTGGAGAACTTCAACGCCTTCCGCGCCCACCAGAAAGAGTTGACCGCCTTCGATGCCGAGACAGGAGAAGGGAGCCTGCTCACCGGCAACGCGGCCGCCCTGCGGATGGAGACCGACCTGGCGAATCTCCTTTCCGGGCGCGTCTTCGGTGCCGGCTCCATCCAGTCGCTCGGCGAGGTGGGCATCCGGCTGAAGGACGACGGCAGCCTCGAGCTCGACGAGGGGCGGCTGAAGGAACGCTTTGCCGAAGATCCGGAAGCGGTCC
>SKOZ01000074.1 GCA_007119795.1 Planctomycetales bacterium
CCCCCGGGGGCGCCGCCCGCGGCCCCTGCCGGTCGCCAAGCCGCTCGAGGAGGATCGGCCGGACCCATTGCCCGCGGTCGAAACCACCTCCGTGTCCGAGCGGCTTCGCCCGCAGCGCCCGCCGCCCGCCATGAGCAACATCTTCCGCAGCACGCCCTTGTGGCTCTGGGCCGTGGTCGCCGGGGGCCTGCTGGCCACGGTGCTCCTCGTCGTGATGCTCCTCAGCCGGAACGGATAAACCGCCAGACCATGGCAGCCCGCGCCATCGCCGATTCGATCCCCTCCGTTTCCGCCCCCTCGGCAGTCGGTTCGCCGGCCTCTTGCCGCCGGTTGCGAACTTGCGGCAAGAGACCATCGAGAAAACGCGGCTCTGCGTTGCCTCCCCCGAGGCGGGGCAACAGAGACTCTTCCGGGAGCGGGCGGGAGGCGCGCCGATGATGAAGAAGCGGTCGCGCCGGCCCTCCTCGGCCGGCAGCGGACCGAAGGACTTCGCAGCCTTCTCGAAGGAGACCTTGCAGTCGATCCACGGCGACGAGCCGCTGGCCGGCTTCCTCCGCCAGGCCACGCTGCGCTTCCTCGAGTTCTTCGCCTGCAAGGCCGTGGAGCTGAAGGTGAAGCAGGGCGACCACTGCCTCCGCTGCAACGCCCGGCGCCGGCGGGGAGGCGGTTTTGCCGTCGAGACCCGGCAGGAGGCCTGCCCCGATGAAGGCGCGGCGGCGTGTGCCGGCTTGTGCTGGGATCGGACGGAGGAACCCTCGCGGCTCCTCCTCCCCCTCGTGGCCGGGGGGGAGACGATCGGGTTGCTGCAGCTCGACGGCCGGAAAGAGGGCTCCGCCCCGGAAGCGGAGCGGGCTGCGTACCAGGGGCTCGTGGAGAGCCTCTCCCTGGCGCTGGTCAGCCGCCTAGCCCATGCCGCCCTGCGGGAGCGGGTCAAGGAGCTCACGTGCCTCTACCAGCTCGCGCAACTGGCGGAGCGCCCGGGAATCACGGCGGAAGAGCTCTTCCGAGGCATCGCCGAGCTGTTGCCGCCGGCCTGGCAGTATCCGGAAATCGCGGCGGCCCGGATCGTGCTGGATGGGACGGCCTATGCCTCGGCCGCCTTCGGGCGGTTCGCCCACCGGCAGTCGGCCGCGATCGTAGTCGGCGGCCGGCAGCGCGGTTCGATTGAAGTGGTCTACCGGGAGCCGCGGCCGGAACTCGACGAAGGCCCCTTCCTCGAGGAGGAACGGAGCCTCATCGGCGCCGTGGCCCGGCAGGTGGCCGCGATCGTCGAGCGGCGCCAGGCGGCGGAGGACGAGATGCGTTTGCAGGATCAGTTACGGCACGCGGACCGGTTGGCCACGATCGGGCAGCTTGCCGCGGGCGTGGCCCACGAGTTGAACGAGCCGCTGGGCAACATCCTCGCCTTCGCGCAGTTGGCCGAGAAGAACCCCGGCCTCCCCTCGCAGGCGGCCGACGATCTGGGGAAGATCGTGGCCGCCTCGCTGCACGCGCGGGAGGTCATCAAGAAACTCATGCTCTTCGCCCGGCAGATGCCGCCCCGGAAGACGCTCGTCGATCTCAACGGCGTCGTCGAGGAGGGGCTCGGCTTCCTCGAGTCCCGCTGCGTCAAGAACAGCGTGGTCCTCCGGCGCCGTCTCTCGCCGCGGGCTCCCCCCATCACCGCCGATCCGGCCCAGTTGTACCAGGTGTTGGTCAACCTGGCGGTGAACGCCGTTCAAGCCATGCCCGAGGGCGGCACCTTGAAAGTCGCCACCGCGGCGGCGGGAGGCTCCGCCGTGCTCACGGTCGAGGATACGGGCGTCGGCATGACGCAGGAGGTGCTCTCGAGGATCTTCACGCCCTTCTTCACGACCAAGGACGTCCACGAGGGGACGGGGCTGGGCCTGCCCGTCGTACACGGCATCGTCACCTCCCACGGCGGAACGATCACCGTGAGCAGCCGCCCGGGACGCGGCACGCGATTCGAGATTCGCCTTCCCCTTGCGAGCTCCGGAGATGCCCCCGCCGACGAAGACAGCGAAGCGGGAAGGGGGCCGCTGCGGAGATGCCGCCCATGACGCCCGCAAGCAAGCGCGAGACGCTCCTGGTGGTCGACGACGTGCCTTCCACCGTGGAGGCCATCCAGCGGAACCTCGCCGCGGAGGGCTACACGGTCCTCACGGCGGCGGACGTGCCCGGCGCCGTGCGCATCCTGGAGAGCGCGGCCGTGGACCTGGTGATCACGGACCTGAAGATGCCCAGGGCCAGCGGCCTCGACCTGGTGCGGCACGTCCGCGAGAACCACAAGGACACGGAGGTGATCATGATTACGGGCTACCCGTCGGTGCCGGGTGCGGTGGCCGCGGTCAAGATCGGCGCGGAGGAGTACCTGGCCAAGCCCTTCACCGACGAGGAGCTTTACGGCGCGGTGGAACGGGCTCTGGGGAAGCTGCGGGCGCGCCGCCTCGGCAATACCGCTTCGCCGCCGTCTTCGCCGGCGCCCTGCGGCCTGATCGGCGATTCACCGCCGATGCACAGGCTCCGCCGCACCATCGCCAAGGCGGCGGCAGCCTCGGCGACGGTGCTGATCTCGGGGGAGAGCGGGACGGGGAAGGAGCTCGTCGCCCGGGCCATCCACTACAGCAGCGGCCGATCGACCGCCTCCTTCCTCCCGGTCAACTGCGGCGGCATCCCCGAGGGGCTCCTGGAGAGCGAGCTCTTCGGCTACGTGAAGGGGGCCTTCACCGGGGCCACGGAGTCCCGCGCCGGCTTCTTCCAGACCGCCGACGGCGGTACGATCTTCCTCGACGAGATCAGCGAGACCAGCCTCACCATGCAGGTGAAGCTGCTCCGCGTCCTGCAGGACAAGCAGGTCCACATGGTCGGTTCCAACCGTCCGCGGAAGGTGGACGTGCGCATCCTGGCGTCGACGAACAAGAACCTGCACGCCCTCATCCGCGCCGGGCATTTCCGGGAGGATCTCTTCTACCGGCTGAACGTCATCTCCATCGCGCTGCCGCCGCTCCGCGAGCGCGGCGACGACGTCCTCCTTCTCATCCGGCATTTCGCCGGCCGCTTCGCCAAGGAAGCGGGCCGCACGACCCCCCGCTTCACCGACGAGGCCCTGCGCGTCCTCAAGGACGGTTACCACTGGCCGGGAAACGTCCGCGAGCTGGAGAACCTCGTGCACAGCCTCGTCGTCATGGCCGAGAGCGAAGTGATCGATGTCGCCGATCTGCCGGCCCTGATGCGCTTCTCGGCGCCGCGCGGCGGCGACGTCACCCGCACGCTGGCCGAGGTGGAAGCCGACCACCTGCGCAGCGTGCTGGAGAGCGTGGGCGGCAACAAGACGAAGGCCGCCCGCATCCTGGGGATCGATCGCAAGACCCTCCGCGAGAAGCTGAAGGGCCTCGAGCCGCCCGCCGCCTCCTAGGCCCTACCGACCGGGCAGTTTCTCCCCACCGGGGCATTTCTCCCCGCCCCGGGGCCGCCATGCGGCTTGGTAGCCGCCCCCCCTTTCCGAGAGCAGGCCGGCGGGGCTGGCACGGTTTCGAAGGCCATGCCGCCCCCGGATGGCGCCTCGAACGGTGCTGTTTGCGCGCGCAACAATCCACCAGGTCGAGCTGTCAAAATTATTGGGCACGGAAATTGCAGGGAGGGGATGCGGCGAGGGGGCCCGCAGGAGGAGAGATCATGCCCAAAGACCGCGGCGACCTGTGCTCGACGTGCCTTCACGCGCCTTCCTGCGTGAACCGGAGCCGACCGGCCGGGCGCGTCTTCGAGTGCGAGGAGTTTTTCGTGCCGGGCGGCGCGCAGCCCGCGAACCGGCAGCGGACCCCGAATCCGGGAGGGGCCTCGCCGCGCAACGGCGTCGCCCGGCGCCAAGGCGCGAAGTCGGAAGGGTTGTGCTTCGATTGCGGCAATCACCCGCATTGCGGGATGAAGAGCGTCGAGGGGGGAGTCTGGCATTGCGAGGAATACTGTTAGCATGGCGGAACTGCATATTCTGGCATCGGGCGACGCCGGCCGGTTTTCGGCCGAGCCCGGCGGGAACGGCGCCGACGAGAGAGACCTTGCGGCGATCCTCCGCAGGCACGCCGCCGACCGCGGCGGATTGATCGCCGTACTGGCCGATATTCAGGAGCGCTGGGGCTACCTGCCGGAAGCGGCCCTCCGCGCCGTGGCCCGATCCACGGGCCGGTCGCTGGTCGACGTTTACGGGATCGCCACTTTCTACCGCGCCTTCAGCCTGCGGCCGCGCGGCAAGCACCTCGTCTGTATCTGCCTGGGCACCGCCTGCCACGTCCGCGGGGGCCCCGGCGTGGTCGAGGAGATCGAGCGCCAACTGGGGATTCAAGCCGGCCAGACGACCGCCGACGGGGAGTTCACCATGGAGACTGTCAACTGCCTGGGGGCCTGCGCCCTCGGGCCGGTGGTGGTCGTCGACGGGGAGTACTTCTCCAAGGTGAAGAAGTCGCAGATCCGGAGGCTCCTCGACGATACGCGGGCGGGCCTGGCGGGCTCAGCCGGACACGCCGCCCCTCTGGTACCTCTCCAGGTCTCCTGCCCCCGCTGCAACCACAGCCTCATGGATTCGGGCTACCTGATCGACGACCGATCGACGATCAGGGTGACCGTGTGCGCCGACGCGCAGTACGGCCGGCTGTGGCTCTCCTCGTGGTTCGGCAGCGACCACTTCCATGCCGAGCCAGAGCTCCCTACCGGACGCGCGGCGAGTTTTCTGTGCCCGCACTGCCATGAGGAGCTGACCGGCGGCGACGGATGTCCCGAGTGCCACGCGCCCATGGCGGCCCTGCTGGTCCGTGGCGGGGGCGCCGTGCGCCTCTGCACGCGCCGCGGCTGCCCCAGCCGCCGGCTCGACCTCCCGTGAGCCACTGCGAATGCCTGAGCCCAAAG
Organism: Planctomycetales bacterium; assembly: GCA_007119795.1. The sequence continues at coordinate 4,900 of SKOZ01000074.1, forward strand.
GAACCTCCATGCCCCGGCTTGCTTCGACCGGCCAATTGAGACGGCTGCGCCAGATGCTTCTGGACGACCGGGATCGTCGCGAGCTGCACCTGACGATCTGTGCCGAGACGGCCTGCCGCGCCAGCGGCTCGGCGACGACCCTCCAGGCCGTCCAGGGATACCTCCTCCAGCACGACCTGGTCGATCGCATCGCCCTGCACGCCACCGGCTGCCACGGCTTCTGCGAGATGGGGCCCACCGTGCTCGTCGAGCCGCAGCAGGCCTTTTATGTCCAAGTCCGCATCGAACACGTGCCGGAGATCATCGAGGCGGCCCTTGAGGGAACGTTCGTCGAGCACCTCCTCTACCGGGACCCCCACAGCGGGCGGAACTGCTACCACCGCGGCGAGATCCCCTTCTTCAAACACCAGCAGCGGACGATCCTGGGCATGAGCCAGCGGATCGACCCGGCGCGCATCCAGGACTATGTGCTCCACGGGGGCTATGCCGCCCTGGAGAAGGCACTCGATCGCGGCGAGCCCGGCTGGGTGATCGACGAGGTGCTGCGCTCCGGCCTGCGGGGCCGGGGCGGCGGCGGCTTCCCCACGGGGCGGAAATGGGAGATGCTCGCCCGCCAGAGAGGCGACCGCGGCAAGTTCCTCGTCTGCAACGCCGACGAGGGCGACCCCGGCGCCTACATGGACCGCAGCCTCCTCGAAGGCAACCCCCATAGCATCGTGGAAGGGATGCTCCTGGGCGCCTACGCCACCGGGGCCACCGAGGGGATCGTCTACGTGCGGAGCGAGTATCCCCTGGCCAGCCAGCACCTGCAGGTGGCCCTGCACCAAGCCCGCGAGTTCGGCCTCTTGGGGCGGAACATCCTGGGGACCGACTTCCACTTCGACATCCAGATGATGCGCGGGGCCGGCGCCTTCGTGTGCGGCGAAGAGACGGCCTTGATCCACTCCGTGGAAGGGAAGATGGGCGAGCCCCGGCAGCGCCCCCCCTTCCCCATCGAGAAGGGAATCGAAGGGAAGCCCACCGCGATCAACAACGTGGAGACCTGGGCCAACATCCCGGTGATCATCAGCCAGGGCGCCGAGCAGTTTGCCGCCATCGGTACGGAAGGGAACTCCGGGACGAAGATCTTCAGCCTGGTGGGCAAGATCAAGAACACGGGGCTGGTCGAGGTGCCCATGGGGATGACCATCGGGCAGGTCGTCCACGACATCGGCGGCGGGCCGGCAGGCAAGGCCAAGATCAAGGCGGTGCAGACGGGCGGTCCCTCGGGCGGCTGCATCCCCGCGGAGCGGTTCGATCTGCCCATCGACTACGACACGCTGGCCCGGGCCGGCTCGATCATGGGCTCCGGCGGCATGATCGTCATGGACGAGAACACCTGCATGGTGGACGTCGCCAAGTACTTCATGAACTTCCTCCGCGACGAGTCCTGCGGCAAGTGCTTCACCTGCCGCAAGGGGACGCAGCGGATGTACGAAATCCTCGACGAAATCACGCGCGGCCGGGGAACTCCCGAGCACGTGAGCCTGCTCGAGGAGCTGGCTCTGGCAGTGAAGGACACGACGATGTGCGGGCTGGGGCAGACGGCCGCCAACCCCGTGCTGAGCACGCTCCGCCACTTCCGCCAGGAATACGAGCGGCACGTCCTGGACAAGCGCTGCGACGCCTTCGTCTGCACCGACCTGGTGGGGGCCCCCTGCCAGTCGGCCTGCCCCTTGGAGACCGAGGCCTGGCGCTACGTGGCCCTGGTGGAGAAAGGGCGCTACGAGGAGGCCTACCAGGTCATCCGCGAGGCCAACCCGCTCCCCTCGATCTGCGCCCGGGTCTGCGACCGCCAGTGCGAGCGGCACTGCCAGCTCGGCGCCATGGGGGCCGATCCCGTGGCGGTTCGCGCCCTGAAACGCTTCATCACGGAACGGGTGGATCCCTCGTGCTATCGGCCGCCTGCGCGGGGTACCGCTGGAGTCAGCCGGCCCGCGGTGGCCGTCGTGGGGGCGGGGCCGGCGGGGCTGGCGGCTGCCCACGAGCTGGCGCAGCGCGGCTACCGGGTCACCCTGTTCGAGGCGGAAGGGGAGCCGGGGGGCATGCTCCTCAGTTGCATCCCCGCCTACCGGCTCCCCCGCGAGGTGCTCCGCAAGGAAATCCAGTCGCTGCTCCGGGAGAACGTCTCCGTGCGCTGTGGGACCGTGCTGGGCCGCGACATCACCCTGGAAAGCCTCTTCGCCGAGGGTTTCCGCGCGGTATTCCTGGGCATCGGTGCCAGCAAGAGCTGGCGGCTCGACCTGGCCGGCGAAGAGCTGGCGGGCGTCTGCTCGTCGATGGAGTTCCTCAAGGCCTTCAACCTCCGCGGTGAGGAGTGGGCAGGGGGGAACGTGGGGATCGTCGGCGGCGGCAATTCGGCCGTCGACGCCGCCCGCGTCGCCATGCGCCAGCCCCACGTGCAGAGCGTCCGCCTGCTCTACCGCCGCACCGAGCGCGACATGCCCGCGTTCGCCGAGGAAATCGAAGCCGCCCTGGAAGAGGGCATCGAGCTGGAGACGCTCGTCTCGCCGGTGAAGATCCGCTACATCGAGGCGGCCATCCGCGAGGGGGTCAAGGTGGAGACCATGGTCTCGCCGGTGCGGATCCACGCCCGGGACGGCCGCCTGGTGGGCATCGAGTGCGTCCGCAACCGGCTGGGTGCCATGGACGCCAGCGGCCGGCGCCGCCCGGTCCCCATCCCCGGGAGCGAGTTCACCCTTTCCCTGAACACCCTCATCGTCGCCATCGGCGAGCGCCCCGACAGCGAACCGCTGGCGGCCATGGGCCTGGAAGTGGCCAGGGACGGGCGCCTGATGGTCGATCGGGAGACGCTGGCCGCCAGCCGCGAGGGCGTCTTCGCCGGCGGCGACCTGGTGACCGGCCCGAGCACGGTGGTGGATGCCATTGCCGCCGGGCGCCGGGCGGCGCACGCGATCGATCGTTATCTCCAAGGCCTCCCTCTCCGCCAGCCGCCGGAGATCCGTCTGCCGCGGGTCTACCTCGAGCCGGCGGCGTCCGGGTCCGAGGAGGACGAGGCGCCGCCGCGGGTCGAACCGGCGACCCTCCCCGCCTCCGCGCGGCAGAAGAGCTTCGCCGAGATCGAGCTGCCCCTCTCGGCCGAGCAGGCCGCCGCCGAGGCGCGCCGCTGCCTGCGCTGCGATCTGCGGTTCACCCGCAGCCCGAATGAACCCGCCCTTTGCTCCACTGCGGAGGATGGACCGGTATGATCCCCCTCTACATCAACGGTCTGGCGGTCTCCATCGAAGAGGGGAGCACCCTCCTCGAGGCCGCGCAGTTCCTCGGATTCCCCATTCCCACCCTATGCCACATGGAAGGGCTCTCGCCGGCCGGCGCCTGCCGGTTGTGCGTGGTGGAAATCGGCGAGGGTCCCCAGGCACGTCTGGTCTCGTCCTGCACGTACCCGGCCCAGCCGGGTATGAAGGTGTGGACGGCCTCGAACCGCGTGCTGCGCGCCCGTCGGATGGTGCTGGAGTTGCTCCTGGGGTCCTGCCCGCAGTCGAAGACCATCCAGGACCTGGCCTCGGCCCACGGCGTGCGGCGGCAGCGCTTCCGCCAGGAGCAGGAGAGCTGCATCCTCTGCGGCCGCTGCGTGCGGATGTGCCGCGAGCAGATGATGGCCGGGGCCATCGGTTTCCGGGGGCGCGGCGCCGGGCGGAGCATCGGTGCGCCCTTCGACGCCACCTCGGAAGAGTGCCGCACCTGCGGCGGGTGCATCTACGTCTGCCCGGCGTGCGAGCTCCGCTGCACGTACACCGAGCCCGAAAAGGCCGTCTGCGGCGGCTGCGCCAACCTGGCCCCGCCCTGCGCCGAGAAGGCCTCCTTCGACCACATGATGTGTTATATGAACCCCTGCGTCGCCTGCGAGATCACGCCAGAAACCCAGCCAGGAGTCTCACGCTGATGATATCGTCCTTCTCCAAGGTCAACGCCTCGGCAGCCACCTTGACCAAGAACCGCACGGAAGGGTCGGTGGTCCCCTCCTCGGGCATGTGCGTCACGTGCGTGGACGGCTGCATCGGCATGTGCGAGATCGGCAAGTCCGCCTACCGCGGCCACGAAGTGATCTACCCCCAGCCCTTCGGGGTGATCACCACGGCGGGCGAGAAGACCTATCCGGTCGACTACTCCCACTTCAGCATCATGGGAGGCGTTACGGGCGCCGAGGGCGTCGAGGCCGACAGCGACCGCGCCGTCTTTCCCGCCGTCAACCTGGAAGTGACCTTCGGCCACGACGGAGGGCTCAAGTTCCGCCGGCCGTGGATCATCCCCGGCATCGGCTCGACGAACGTCGCCAAGAACAACTGGGAGGGGCTGGCCATCGGCGCCGCCCTGGCGGGGACCGGCCTTACGATCGGCGAGAACGTCGCCGGTATGGATCCCGAGGCGGTGATCAAGAACGGCCGCGTCGTCGACACCGTGGATCTGAAGCGCCGCGTGCAGCTCTACCGGGAGCACCAGCGGGACGGCTACGGCGCCATCGTCGTGCAGGCGAACATCGAGGATACCCGCCTGGGCGCCCAGGAGTACGCCATCGAGAAGCTGGGGGTGGAGTGCGTGGAGCTCAAGTGGGGCCAGGGAGCCAAGAACATCGGCGGCGAGGTGAAGATCCGCGAGCTCGACCGGGCCCAATGGCTCCACGAGCGCGGCTACCTGGTGCTGCCGGACCCGACCGACCCCGAGGTGATCCGCGATTACCAGCGGGGAGCCTTTAAGGAGTTCGAGCGGCATTCCCGCGTGGGCATGGTCACCGAGGAGTCGTTCGCGCGCCGCGTGGAGGAGCTCCGCAAGGCGGGAGCCAAGTACATCTTCCTCAAGACCGGCGCCTACCGGCCGGTCGACCTGGCCCGGGCCCTCTCCTTCGCCTCGCGCTACCGGCTCGATCTGCTCACGATCGACGCCGCCGGCGGCGGCACCGGGATGAGCCCCTGGCGGATGATGAACGAATGGGGCGTTCCCCCCGTCTACCTCCACTCGCTGGTGTACCAGTACGCCCAGCGGCTGGCCGACGCCGGCCGCTATCTCCCCGCGCTGGCGCTGGCCGGGGGATTCTCCTTCGAGGACCAGATCTTCAAAGGATTGGCCTTGGGGGCCCCCTGGGTCAAGCTGATCGGCATGGCGCGGGCGCCCATCGCCGCGGCCATGGTGGGCAAGACGATCGGGCGGAGCATCGACGAAAACCTCATCCCGGTGTACGTGGAACGGTTCGGCCACAGCAAGGACGACATCTTCGTCACCGCCGGTCACCTCCGCCGGGAACTGGGCGATGAGGAGTTCGCGAAGGTCCCCGCCGGCGCCCTGGGGCTGTATACGTATTACGAGCGGCTCGATCAGGGTCTCCGGCAGCTCATGGCCGGCAGCCGCAAGTTCGCTCTGGAGCACATCGCCCGCAGCGACCTGGCGGCCTTGACCCGCGAGGCCGCCGAGATCAGCGGCATCCCCTACGTCGCCGAAGTCGATCAGGCGGAAGTGGACGCGCTGCTGGGATCTCCCTGACCACCCATTCCAGGTCCTCGATCGGCCGCCTCAGGGCCCTCGTTCAGGAGCACCTCCATCGCCGCAGCGACCCCAGCGGCGGTCCGGCGGCGGCTTCCCATCTCGGCGAGGACCAGCTCGACCGCGGCGATCGCCGCCAGGAGATCGGCAGTGTCGATCTCACCCATGTGGGCGATGCGGAAGATGCGGCCCTTCAAGGGGCCCTGCCCGCCGGCAAGCTTGACGCCGTAGCCGGTTTCGAGGCGCTCGAGGAAGGCCTTGCCGTCGATCCCCGGCGGCAGGTAGGCGGCCGTCAGTCCGGCGGCAGGCCGCCTGGCCACCAGCGACAACCCCATCGCCGCGACCGCTGCCTGCGTCGCCCGCGAGAGCAGCGCCGTGCGGTTCCAGACGGCCTCGATTCCCTCGCGGCGGATCTGCCCCAGGCTCTCGGCGAGGGCCACGATCAGGGGAGTGGCTGGCGTGAAGGGGGTGTCGGGGCCGGTAAGAGACGCGCGGTACGAGAGCAGGTCGAAATAGAAGGCCTGCCGCTCGATCGATTCGATCCGCCGCCAGGCGGCGGGACTGACCGCCAGGAAGGCCAGTCCCGGGGGCGTCATGAGCGCCTTCTGGCCTCCGACGACCAGCACGTCGATTCCCCAGGCGTCGGTGCGGCACTCCATCGCCCCTACGCCGCTGATCCCGTCGACGACCAGCAGTGCCGGCCGCCGGGCCACCACGCGGCCGATGGCCTCGATATCGTGCCCCACTGCGGTGCTCGTCTCGCTGAGCGTGGCGTAGACGGCGACCGCGTCGGGATGGACGTCGAGCAGCCGGGCCACGTCGGCGGCCTCGAAGGGCTCGCCCCAAGCCACTTCATGGCGAACGACCTCGATGCCGAACGTCTCGGCGATCTTTCGCCAGCGCTCGGCAAACTTGCCCGATTCCAGGACCAGCGCCTTGCCGCCCCGCGGCACCACGTTGGTCACTGCCGCCTCCATGGCTCCGCTTCCAGAGGAAGTCAGGACGAGGACCTCGTTCTCGGTTTGGAAGACGTACCTGAGCCCCTCGAGCACTTCGGCCAGCAGGCGGCGGAAGCCGGCGGTGCGGTGATGGATCAGTTCCCGGGCCATGGCGAGGCGGGCCGCCTCCGGCAGGGGGGTCGGGCCGGGCGTGAGCAGTCGCGTCTTGGGCATCGGTGGGAAAACGAGCGGGGGAAGGCGGCGTGGGAGGGCGCGGGCAACCGGTCTGCCCGCCGGCGGGCGGCGCCGCCGGTCCACGAACCGATTATCGTTGGCACCCCCCGGCTTGGGAACGGGGCGGTCAGCGGAGGGTGGCCGAGGCCCCCCCGACGATGCGCGTGTTGCCGTTGCTGGGCGGGGCCGTCAGGGTCCGCTGCGGACCGACCGTCGACTGGAGCGCCCCCACCCGCGCAGCCACCGCCGGTTGGAAGCGATCGGCGGCCAGGGCCCGCTGGTAGTTTTCCAGGGCCTGACCGTAAGAGCCCGACTCCTCACGCAGCCGCCCCAGGGCCACCAGGGCGCGTGTGTGTCCCGAATCCATGGCGAGGGCGGAGAGCAAGTGCTCTTCCGCGGCGCGGCGGTCGCCGTGCTCCTCCATGAGACGGGCGAGCTCGACTTTCGGCTCGGGCGAGGCCGGACGGCGGTCGGCCCACCCCTGCAAGAGCCGGAAGGCCTCCTCGCTCCGTCCCTGCTCTGCGAGGAGGACGGCCAGGCCACGGTGGGACTCCCGGTGGTCGGGATCGCGGTCGCGGGCCATGTGGTAGTAGCGTTCGGCCTGCCGCAGGGTGCCGGGATCGCCGGCCTGGATGCCCTTGCGGTGGTAGGCCGAGGCGAGGTTGTAATAGGCGTCGGCATTCGCGGGGTCGCGGTACACGGCGCGGTCGAAGTGCTGGATCGCCTCATCGTACCTGGCCTGTTCGAAGAGGCGGACCCCCTCGGCGTTGAGCCCGTGGGCCGCCAATCGTCCGCAGCCCGACGCCGCCAGGCAGGCCGCGGCCGCCAGGCAGGCCAGCGCCCCGGGGGCGGCACACCGCACGCGTTTCGCATCTACGGTCGTCGACACGTCCCTGAAGCCTCGCCGAGAGGAACACCACACGCTGCGCCGTCTATCCGAATCACCCCCCCCGCCACCAGAGAAGGCGGGCTCTACCACGGGGCAGGAGGTTACCGAGCCGGCGGGCACCACGCAACCCCGGTTTGCCGGGCAACTGCCGATCGTTCAACGGGGGGTCAAGGCGTCGGGCCGGCTAGCGACGTTATCACCGCCTCCATCTTCGGGGAGGACCAGCCGCATGCCGGGTGTCAGGTAGTCGAAACTGGGGCCGAGCTGCTGGCGGTTGAGCTGATAGATGTCCACCCAACGCGAGGCGCGGCCCAACTCGTAGCGGGCAATGTCGAAGAGCGTGTCTCCCTGTTCGACCACGTAGACCCGCCCGCCGGCATAACCGCCCGAAGTGCTCGCCGCCGTGGCGCGCCGCTCCATGGCCTCGCGGTGTTCGGGCCGGGGGCAGAGGTCGGGATACCAGTCGGTGAGTTCTTCCTCCGTGGGGGCCAGGATCGTGTCGCCCACCCGCAGGCGGTCGGCGTGGGGGTGCTTCAGCCGGTTGTGCTGGGCCAGGGCCTTGAAGAACGCCCCCGTGCCGTAGAGCCGCTGGGAAATGGTCCAGTAGCTGTCGTTGGGCCGGACTTCGTACGTCCCGTCGGCGCTGCGGAGGTTTTCGCCCGCCGGTCCTCGCGACGCGGGAACGGCCGCTGCCTGGCCCAGCCCCGAGGGTGTCGTATAGGACGGGCTCGAGGAGAGCGGCGAGCCAGGAGGGCTTTGCGCGGATGGGCCCGTATAGGAAGGGGAGGCGTACGAAGGGCTGGCGTAGGAGGGGTTCGGATGGGAGGGGTCCGCATAGGGGGATTCGTCCCTCGACGGTGTGGCAGCGGGCTGACCGTAGCGGCCGGTCGTTCCGGGTGTGTACGGTTCGTCGACCTCCTGCCTCTGTCCACCCCACGGGGTGTCATGGCGGTGATCCGGTTCGGCCGAGGCGGCGCCGGCGAAGCCGGCGGACGCGCCGCCGGACGCCTCCCGCAACGGATGCTCCTGGGCAGCGGCCCGCCCCTCGCCGCGGCCCTCTCCGTAGGGGTCGCCGGCCTCGTTGTCTTCGTAATCGTAGTCGTAGGCGTTCGCGGGGATCGTTTCAGGGGGCATGTACTGGTCGCCGTAACGCGGGGGAAACGCGGTCGCAGGGGAATACGCGACGCCCGTCTCAGGCGCGTCGGGGACCTCGTCGTCTCTCGCCGCCGCGGCGCCGCTGGCCCATAGCGGTTCGCCACTCTCCGAGAGGGGGGACTGGTGATCCTGCGGCGCGCCCCCGTCGGGGTACATCGGGGCCGATGGTGCGTCGTGCTCGCTGCTCGACGGCGCGGTCCAGTAGTCGGCGGTGCGGGGACCTTCATTCGGCGGGGGCGCCGTGCCGGCCGCGGCGACCAGAACGGTGGGCGAGTCGCGCTCCGCGGCGGGTTCGGTGTCGGCGGCATCGGTCGTGCCTGCGGACGCCTCGGACTCCCGCGATGTGGCGGGTTCATCGGGCCGCGCCATCTTCCAGGCCAGTGCCGCCACGAGCACGACCAAGAGGGTGCCGATGATGCCGATTCCGATCCTGGCTTCCTTGCCCATGATCGATCTCCCAGGGACTTGTGGCGGCCGGATACCGAGGGGCCGAGAGTCTCTCGCGGCAATCCGTTGCTCGCCTGTTCGAGGGGTTGTTCAACGCACGGCCGGGGGCCGTGTTGCCGGCAGTCAGCGCCGCTGAGCGGCGCGCAGCCGGGCGCTCCGCGCCCGCGGGTTGCGATCTACTTCCTCGGGCGCGGGCCGCAGAGGCCGCCGCGCGACTTCCACCAGTCGCTCATCGTCGCGGAAGGCCTCCTTGACGAGACGGTCTTCCAGCGAGTGGAAGCTGATGATCGCCAGCCGCCCACCGCTACGGAGGCACTCGGGCAGCCGCGCGAGGGCCAGGCGCAACGACTTGGGCTCCTCGTTGACGGCCATCCGCAGGGCCTGAAAGGTCCGCGTGGCCGGATGAATCCGCCGCGTGTCGGCCGAGGGCCGAACGGTGCGGCGGATCAGCTCGGCCAACTCGCCGCTGGTGCGGATCGGCTGCCGCCGCCGGCGGGTTACGATCGCCTCCGCGATCCTCCGGCTATGCCGCTCCTCGCCGTACTGGAAGATCAAGTCGGCCAGGCTCTTGGCACTCAGACGGTTGACCAGCCGCCAGGCCGGTTCGCCTTCGGTAGGATCGAATCGCAGGTCGAGCGGTCCGTCGGCCGAAAAGCTGAAACCTCGCGTGGCGTCGGCCAGTTGGTCGCTCGAGAGCCCCAGGTCGAGGAGGACGCCGTCGACCGCGGTGATTCCCAGCTCTTCGAGGACCTCCGGCAGGTCGCAGTAGTTGGCCTGGGCCAGCCGCCGGGGGACGCCCAGCTCCATCGCGTCGGTCGCCTCGATCGCGGCGGGGTCTCGGTCCAACCCGATCAGAAGGCCTTCACCGGCCATGCGGGCAGCAATTGCCGCGGCGTGTCCTCCGCCCCCAATTGTGGCATCGACGTAGACCCCGCCGGGACGGGGCTCCAGCGTGGCGAGGACCTCCTCGAGCATCACGGGAACGTGAATCGGGCGGGTCATGGAAGCGGGCATGGGCAGAACGGTCCCGGAGGAAACGGTGCGCGAGAATCATCGCAACTTCCCCGCCGCCGTCAAGATCGATTCCTCGCAACCGCGAACGAATCCTCACGAGGCTTCTCATCATCCTTCTCTGTGTTCTCTCGGTTGCGTAGCGTGCCGCCCTCCCGTTTACGGGCCTCTACGGAGTCTGATGCGGGCTGCTGCCGCAAGCCGCCGATGGGCTTTCCAGGCGGCGGCGGAGGAGCTGGACGCGGCGTTCGAAGTCGGCGGCCAGCTCCCGGGTGCGGCGGATAAAGGGGTTCTCTTCGGCGGTGCCCAGGACGGCCCGCATTTCGGCCTCGTTGCGATACGTGATGCGGCGGAAGGGGGACTGGTGGTCCTTGCGGCGGGTGCTCAACACCTGCTCGGCGATGTACCGGCGGATCCGCAGCGCCTCGTCCAGGACGGTCTGCCAGGCCTCGGCCGAGAGGGTGTCGCTGCCGAGCAGCTCTCGGAGCACGGCCATGGCATGGCGCTGCTTCTGCACGGGATAGGCGGCCCAGAGCCGATCGTAGGCCTCGTGGATCGCCGGCCAGCAGTTGAGCCGCCCGCTGCAGACGTCGGCCCGCAGGGCATCGACTGCCTGGGTGGGGGTGATCTGGCCGCCGAGGTTGGTCCACTCGCGGACGGGAGGTGCCGCCAGGGCTTCGACCATCTCCGCCACGGGCGCCTCGGGGCAGGCCTCCAGGTAGCCCATGAGGTTCTCGACGGCGTAGTGGTGGAGCATCTCGCGGTAGGCCTGATAGCCGCGGCGGACCTTCAGGAACACCACCTTCCGTGCCGAGTTCTCGATATCTCGGCCCAGAATCTCCAGGCCGGCCGTCTCCTCCGGGGCGCCCTCGAGCAGCGCGCGGCCCAGGGCGGCGCGGTCCTTCTCGCCACGCTCCTGCCCGTCGGAGGCGCCCGCCGCGCGGAGGTGGGCCTCGGCCGTGGCGATCTCCAGGATCCGCCGCGCGCGGCGGATCTCCTCGACGGTATCCGGCGCGAGGTAGTCGAACTCGACGTGCTGGGTCGTCGTCTTGCTCTTGTCGCGGACGCGGAATTTCCAGGCGTTGCGGGCCAGGGCGTAGAGGTTGTGCGTCCACCAGTAGGCGGGCATCACCAGGAGCCGGTCGCGGGCGCCGTCGTCGCTCACCAGGGCAAAGGGAAGGGGGACGTCCAGCTCGTACGGATAGTGCCCCTTGGCCAGCAGGACGAAGGAGGCGAAGCGCGAGGAGTGCTTCAGCGTCGTGCACAAGCCCGGCCAGAAGCCCCGCCCGGCGACGATCTCGCCGTCGTTGGCGCGGCTGTTGTGGTTCGAGCCGATCGTGGCCCCCGCGGCGATGTTGCTCTGCCCCATGACCAGCGTGGCCACGAGGAAGGAGTTGTTGTGGTGCTGCTCGTGCGCGGGGAAGATGAGGCTGTTGAGCAGTTCGCAGCAGGAGACCGTGGAGTTGTTCCCCAGGTAGGAGTGGATCAGGCGGGCCCCGTACTTGAGGCTCGCGTGGTTGCCCATCACGAAGCGGACCGCCTTGCAGCCGTAGAAGACGTGGCAACCCAGCCCCATGATGCCGTTGACCAGCTCGACCCCCTCGCCGATCTGCGTCGGCTCCTCGGGGCTGGAGTTGATGGTGAGGTTCTTCAGCTTGTTGGCGCCCTTGATGTAGCAGGCCGGCCCGATCTTCACGTCCTTGATGATCTGCGAGTTCTTCACGACGGAGCCGTCGCCCACCGTCCCGTAGTAGCCGCGGCGGGGGTCGAACTGCGCCTGGGTGATCTCGGCGAGCTTCGCCTGCAAGGCGCCGTCGTCCCGGTAGCGGGCCCCGAGGTAGGCGTCGGCGGCCCGCATGCCGTCGAAGGGCATCACTCCCCGGCCGCCGGCCTCGTTGACCAGGTCGAGGAGGATGCGGACCTCTTCCGGCTCGCCGTCCTTGACGATGCCGTTGCCGAACTTGGCGTGGTTCGAGGTGTGCATCTCGTCGATGTTCAGCAGCATCACCCGGCTGCCCAGCAGGTAGTGGGCCAGGTAGCGGACGTTGTGGACGGCGCAGTCGTCCCCCACGTCGCAAGAGATCACCAGGCTGTTGGTGATACCCGCCCGCTGCCGGAGATCGTGGTGCTCGAGCACCGCGCCTTCCAGGCGCCCGATGCGCACCAGCCCCACGAACTCGGTGTTCTTCACCAGGTGGGGGTTGAACGGGTCGGTGACCAGGACCTGGTCCCAGTCCTGGGCGGTGACGCCGTTCTTGACCAGGACCTCGATCTCCCCGGCCTTGAGGTTTCGCCAATACCCCGGCGGCTTGGGGGCCTGGGCGTTGCGCAGGTAGAACTCGTCGCGGCCGGCGGGGAGATACTCCGCAGGCACGAAGCACTGGCCCCAGTGCTCGGCGGACAGGATACGGACTTCGCACACGAGCGTCGGTCTCCGAAAAGCAAAACGGCAGCCGGAACGGCCTCTTGCGCGCCGGGGCTGCGGCACGAGCACGAACGGGGGCGATTCCCGGGGGCAGCTTCTCGCCGCGAGGCGCCCTGCTGTATGGTAAGAATTATCGCTCTCCTGCCAAGCATAGCAGCGCGCCGGATACGACGGGCAGACCCGCCCCGGGGCCGCCAGCCCCCCCCGAAAGAGCCGGGCCGCCTCACCGCTGGCATCATGGATACGTCGGCTCAGCCCTTGACCCACTCCCTTCACCGGCGGCACGGCATCGGCGACAATGGGGTGGTTTCTCCCTGCGCGCCCGGGGGGTCGTCCACGGCCGAACCGGGATGCCGATGCCCCGAGGCCACACGATGAGCAACAGCCGCGAGACGATTCTGGGCCGCATTCGCTCGGCGCTGGCCAGCGACCCCGAAGTGCCGATGCCCCCGACTCCCCAGGTCTGGCCCACCACCGAGGCCGACGGGGCCGCGCTGGCGGCCCGGTTCATCGAGGAGCTCGAGGCGGTCCACGGCGAGGTCGTTGCCGCCGCTTCGATGGAGGAGGCGGCAGGGCGGCTGGCCGAGCTTGCCGACGAGGGGGGCTGGCAGCGGGTTGCCGCCGTGGACTCGCCGGAGATGCGCGAGGTCGCGGCCGCCCTACCCCCCGAACGCGTTGCCTGGGCCGCGGAGGAACGGGACGCCCCGGCCATGGCCGACCTGGCCGCCGGCATCGTCCCGGCCGCCCGCCTGCTGGCCGACACCGGCTCCTGCCTGGTCGAGTGCCGCACGGGCGTGGAGCGGCTGCTGTGCTATCTGCCGCCGGCGTGCGTGGTCCTGGCCGGCCGCGCGCAGCTCGCCGAGCACCTGCCGGCCGCCTGGGGCGAGGTCGTCCGCGGCGCCGCCGAGGCCGACCGCCGCGGCGAGTACGTGATCGTCACCGGCCCCAGCCGCACCGCGGACATCGAGAAGATCCTGATCCTGGGCGTCCACGGGCCCAAGCGGCTGATCGTGCTCCTGGTCGGCTAGCGGCCGCCTTCCGCGGGTGGGGCGAGGTGGCGGGCGAAGAAGTCGCGGACCCTGGCCCACATGGCGGGCGAGAGGACGTGGCCGGCGCCGGGCTCGATATGCGAGGTGAACTTTTCCGCCGCCCCGGCGGCGGCGTAGGCGCGGGCGATCGTCGCCATCCCCTCGCGGACCTCCTCGATGGGGCTGCCCGCGTCGAGCTCGCCGAAGTTCATCGTCAGCGGCCGCGGCGCCGCGAGGGCGGCGATGTCGGGCGTGTCGCCGTATCGCCCCCACCCGGGAATGAAGTTGGGGAAGCAGTGGAGCAGGTGCTTGCGGGCGATGGCGGCATAGGTGGGTAGGCAGCAGTTGGCCGCCAGGCACCGCAGCCGCGGCTCGAAGGGGCCGACGAGCCAGGTGTGGGTGGCCCCCATGGAGTGGCCGTAGCAGCCGATCCGATCGCCGATCACCTCGGGCCGGCTCACCAGGTAGTCGAGGGCCCGCCGCATGTCGAGGATGTTCTTCCACGCCAGGCACTTGCCCGCCACCACGTACTGGAGGAAGGCGAAGCGCTCGTAGTCGCCGCCCGCCAGGTGCGGGCTCTGCCGTGCTTCGAAGCCCAGGGCATCGGGGCAGAGGACCACGTAGCCCTCCTGGGCGAGCGCCAGGCCGGTATGGTGCATGGGATCGCCCGCGAGTCCGGCGGGCTCGCCCTTCCCCAGGTGCCACTGGCCGTTGTGCTGGTGCCAGACGGCCACCGCCGGGGCGGGGCGAGACGGCGAGACGCCTTCGGGGATCAGCAGCCAGGCGGGGACGCGGTCGCCCGGCTCCGACTCATAGCTTACCGCCTCGAGGCGGCAGCCGCCCCGATCGATGACGCGGTGAACCGCCGATCGCAGCAGCCCCGCGGCCGGCCAGGGGCCTCCCAGACATTGCAGCAGCCGTTCCCGCAGCGCTTCCATCGATCGACCCCGTCCTCTGCTCCCACCCGGTGCTACAAGTAGTTCAGCAGCGTCATCTGGAAGATCGTCGCCGAGGCGCGGAGCGAGGCCTCGTAGGCCGCCTGCCGCCCCGCCAGGTCGGAGACCACCTTGACGAGATCGGCGTCGAATTCCACGGAGAGGACCTCGCGGAGGACGAGCTCTTCGTCTTCCAGGCGGCGCTGCATCACGTCGAGCCCCTGTTGCCGGGAGCCGACCTCGGCGCGGACGAAGGTGAGATTCAGTGCCGCGTCATCGAGCAGGTCGATGGCCCGCTGGATCTCGCGGACGTCCTCCTGCTGGAGCGCCGCTCGCAGTCGCAGTAAAGCCGTGAAGACGCCGTCGACCTCTTGGGGGTTGACGTCGCGGCCGGTGAGAACGGCAGGCGCGCCGCCGGCCATGGTACCCTTGGGGTCGCCGAAGTCCACCTCTCCGGTGCCGTCGTTGGCGTGGGTGGGGTCCAGCTCGGCGGTGAAATGGGCGCCGGCGCCGCTTGAGGCCAGCATGTCGATGATCTCGTTGGCCGTCTTGGGGGCGTCGAAGCGGAAGACCAGCCGCCCGGCCCCTTGATCGAAGAGGCTGGACTCTTCGCCCCCCTCGGCGTCCTCGAAGACAATCTGCACGCCGTTCCATTCGGTGCCGTGCCCGAGGGCGCGGAAGATCAGATCGTTGTTCTCCCCGGCAGAAGGGACGGTGGCCTGGGCGACGGCGCCCGGATGGTGCGGCGCGCTGGTCTCCTCCCCGGGGGCGATCAGCCCCAAGGCGATGGCCGCCGTACTCAACATGTGGCGGGTGACGGTGACCTCGCCCGGTCCGCCGCTCTCGTCGACCAGTTCGATGCCGTTGCCCGCAACGGCCAGGCGGGCCGACAGGGGGACGCCGCCGGGCTCGTTGTTCACGGGGTGCTCGTCGATCCGCCGGATGACGTCGCCGACGGTGCGGGCGCCGCTGACGTCGATCTCGAAGGAAACGCCGTCGCTGCGGGTGATGGTGAAGTCGGTCCCCTCGGCGTAGTCGGGGACGCCGCGGCCGTAGTCGAGGTCGGCCAGCAGGGTCTCCTCGGTGAAGGTCCGCAGGCCGAGCTGCGCCGCGGTGGTGCCGCCGTTCTCGCCGACGGAGAAGTCGACGCCGCTGGCCCGCGAGCGAACGTCGATGCCGTTGCCTTGATCGTTGATCTTGGCCTTGAGGCCGATTCCGGCGTCGTTGAGGAGGTTCAGCAGATCTTCGACGCGTTCCGCCGCGGCGAAGCTCACCGTCTGCCAGCCGCCGGCGTTCTGCACGCTGACGCCGGAGTCCTGGTCGAATTCCTCGCCCGCGCCCCAGGCGGTCTCGCCGTGGGCCGCCGGATCGATGAAACCGCGGCCGTCGTCGACGGCGTCGAGGGGATCGAGCCGGGCCGTGAAGGGGATGCCGGCGTCGTTGATCGCCGCCACGACGTCGCGGGCGCGGGTCTGGCCGGCGGCGACGTGGACGGTAATCGAACGGGCGTCTTCATCGTAGCTGACGTACTCGTTGCCGGGCGCGATGGGCGGATCGTCGACGGCAAACTGCACGGAGAAGCCGTTCCATTCGCCGCCGCGAAGCTGCGCTTCGACGATGAAGTCGCTGTCGGGGCCCGCGGAGCGGACCACGGTCCGCGCGCGGACGCCGAAGCAGTCGTCGAGCAGCGTCGTGTTGCGGAGGACGGGGTTGAGGTCCGTCCCTTCGACGGGGACGTTGCCGATGCCCACCTCGCGGAGGATCCCCAGGTCCTTGGCCGTGGTTCCCGCGCTCACTTCGCGGATCGTGAGGTTGCCCTCCGCGTCGTCGAGGGCGATCTTAAGCCCGACGGGAGTGATCTCCACGTCCACGCGGCGCCCGTCGGGCGGACGGGCGCGGATGAGGGCGGCGACGTCGCCGATGGTCTCGGCGCCGCTGAGGTCCACGATGCTCGTGGAGACGCCGTCGGAGATGGCCAGCGAACCGCGGCTGATCCCCTGGCCGCCGTGGAGCTCCCAGAGGCGCGTCTCCGCGGTCATCACGGGGTTCAGGTCCGCGCTGCCGCGGACCGCCGCGGAGAGGCCGCCGAAGACCTCGTGGCCGTTCACGTTGGAGTCGAACAAGAGATCGATATCCGCGTAGCTGGCCAGCCGCTTTTCGTCGCCGAGGTACTCGACGCGGTCGTCCGCCATGAGGAAGGGCCGAAGCTGCGTGTTGGCCCCGGCAAAGAGGTGGCGGCCGCGAAAGCGCTCGTTTCCCGTATCGAAAAGCTGCCGCAGCGCCTGGTCCACCTGCTGCGCGGCCGCCATCCGCTGCTCCGGCGTGTTCGTCGTCCCCAGCGCCTCCAGCGCGACCCCCCGCACCTCGGCCACGATGGCCGAGACGTTCGAGAGGGCGGTATCCGTGGCGCTCAAGTACGACTGGTTGGTCACCAGGTTTGTCTGCACCTGGGCCTTTCGCTCCAGGAGCCGCTGCAAGCTGATCACCCGCATGGCCGCCACGGGGTCTTCGCTGGGCGCTTGGAAACGCTGACCCGTGCTCAACTGGAGCTGCGACTTGTAGATCTGCAACTGGTCGTGCTGCACCTGGCTGAGCAGCCGTTCGCGGAGGAAGATGTCGCTGATCCGCGTGGTGGGGATGCCGATGATCGGGGCCATGGGTCTTCGACCGGCTGGGGTGGCGGCGCTGCGCGCTTCAGAGGTTGACGAGGATGCCGAAGAGCTCGTTGATGGTGGCGATGAAGCGGGACGACGCCTGGAAGGCATGCTGGTAGGCCATCATCTTCACCGCCTCCTCGTCGAGGCTCACGCCGCTGGTGGCCATTTTCTGGCCCCGGAGGGTGACCTCGAACACTTTGGCGCCCTCGGCCACCGCCTGGGCGACGGTGGAGCCCTGCGCCATCTCCCCGACCATGCGGTCGTAGAGCACGGCGAGCGTGGCGCCGTCCCGCGTCGCCAGGGGGAGGTCGAGGAAGCGGGCCAGGTCGACGGCGTTGTCCGTGTCGGCGCCGATCCCCCCGCGGCTGGCGGCAAACAGCTCCGGATCGCGCGCGATGGCGCTGTTGATCCCCATGTCCACCGCCGAGCTGCCGGTGAAGAAGGTGTTGATTCCCAGGGCCGCCAACGCGCCGCTCGTATCGTGGGCGAAGGAGAAATCGTGGTCGGGCGAGTCGCTCTGCACGTGGAGCTTGCCGTCGGCGGTGATCGTGGCGGAGAGGCCGTCGATGGCGTCGAGCGCGGCCGCCAGGCCCTCGAGGGTGGTCTTCTCGCGCGTCCCGCTGAGATCGACGCGGATGTCCGTGGTCCGCGTCATCCCCGTATTCCTGTTGCGGACCAGCACCTGGAAGGAGCCGTTCTCTGGGATGAAGGGCAGCCCCGCCTCGTCCAGGGGGAGGCGTGCGCCGTCCACGGCGTGCTCGCCGGTGAGGGACGTGTAGCCCTTGAGCCCCTGCCCGCCGGAGTGGAGGCGATTGAACTCCCAGATGAGCGTCCGGGCGAAGTCGTCCAGTTCGTCGAGGAATCCGCCGAGCACGGTATCGCGGGCGTCGATCAGCCCGCGGAGCTCTCCCGCAGCCGGCATGAGGCGCGAGTCGGTTTCGGAGAGGTGGATGTGGGCCGTGTTCAGCCCGCGGTCCGTCTCCAGAACCACCTCCACCTCGCGGGAGACCCCGTCGAAGACGAGGAAGTCGCCTCCCGTGTAGACCGTCACCCCCCCGCTCTCCTGCTCGACGACGCGGATGTCGATCAGCCGGGAGAGGTTCTCCAGGGCCACCAGCCGCTGGTCGCGGAGCCCCACGGCGTCGCTGTTGGAGAGGTCTCCCCCCTCCGTTTCGGCGATGCGGACGTTCAACACGCGGATCTCCTCGACGAGGCGGTTGATGTCCTCCGCCATGTCGCCGATCCGCTTGTTGGCATCGGCCCGCAGGGTCCGCACCCGCTGGCTCATCCGGGACACGTCCTGGGCCAGCGTCTTTCCTTGCAGCATCGCCAGGTTGCGGACGGAAACGCTCTCCGGCTGGTTGAGCACCTCGGCGATGCTCGAGAAGAAGTCGTTCAGCGCCGTGCTCAGGTCGGTATCGCTCAGCTCGCCGACGATCCCTTCGAGCTGCGCGTACATCTGCTCGAGGGCCTCGCCCCCGGCCCGCTCGCTCACCGCCCCGCGCAGCCGCTCTTCGAGGAAATGGTCGATCTTCTGGATCACCGCCTCGACGCGGACCCCCAGGCCGAGGATCAGGTTTCCGCGGCGCTCCGTCCCTGCCGGGGCAAAGACCGCCTCCTCGCGGATGTAGCCCGGGGTATTGGCGTTGGCGATGTTCTGGCCGACGACCGCCAGGCCGATTTCGTTGGCCCTCAGGGCGTTCGAGGCCAGGCGGATCGAGCTATAGAGCGACATGATCCAGCATTCCCTGCTTCCCCCCTCCCCTCATATCCATTCCGCAGCACGGACATCCTTGTCCGTCGCGCCTGCCCGCTGCACAACGTATGCCTCGGCTCGGACCGCAGTGTCCGACCTGCCGCTTCGGCCTCTTCGCCGTTCTGCCTATCCTGCCCGATCCACCAGCGCACCGGTAGCGGCAACGCCTCCCTCATTTCCATATGTCGGCTGCAAGCGCCCTCCGGTCGCGATAATCTCCAGCAACTGGGAAAGGTGAATGACGCTTTTCTGGGCGATCACCCAGTTGGTGAGGTTCTGGTGCTGCAGCAGCCGCGCCTTGGCGCGCGCCACCTCGACCTGTTGCGGGAGGTTGCCGAGCTCCGTCTTCGGCAGCGTCCGCGCCAGGGCGCCGAGGTTCTCGGCGGGCATCCCTTCGGCAGCGGCGCGGCGGAGCAGGTCCTCGCGTCGCCGCAGGCATTCGCCGAGGCGCTCGATCAGCCGCTCCTCCTCCCGTCCCAGGAGGGCCAGCCCCTCGGTGTCCGCCGCCCCCAGGAGCCGGCATTTCCGCGAGATGACCTCCAACGAATCGTCTTGGACGGCGAGCAGCTCCTCGAGCAGCGCGGCCAATTCCCGATCCCAAGCGGTACTCATCGATCGTCCGTCCCCCGAACTGCTGATAGGTTCCGTGAGCAGGAGCAGAAGAAAACAGGAGAGTCCGAGGAGGCCGGAACGTCGTTCATCGTCGGCGCGACGGAGAACCCGATTCTGCCGCCCGCCCCCCTGGATCTCTACTCGCGGGTCGAAATACCCGGTTCCCCGCCCCCCAACTGCCAGCCGCATCTTCTCTCGCGAGCCGTGCCCGGCAGGCGCGCGAACCTCAGCCCAGGCGGCACTCCGCGCCCCCTATTGCCGCCTCAGGCTGAAGAGCTCGAACATCGGCCCGGCGAGCATCTCTCCGCTGTTCTCGGCGAGGCGCTCGGCGAGCACCTGGTCGAGCTGCCCGCGGAAGACTTCCTCCGCCGTACCCCCGTGGAAATAGGCCCCCTTGGGCACCGTGGAGCGCATGGCCTTGAGCATTTCGCCGAAGAGGGTCTGGCCGACGAACGACTGGAAGGCATCGCGCAGCGCCGCCTCGTCGCCCGCCGCCGCGGCCTCCTTGCCGCCCGCCGAGGCTGCCGCAGCCAGCGCTCCCGCAAAATCGGCTTGCCGCCCGGCACCCACCGTTGCGGAGAGCGGGCTTGCGGCATGGTTCAGAGAAACGGGTGCAACGGACATGGCTGCTCTCGCGGAGGGTTTGCTTGCCGAACCGGTAGTTGGGGATAGCGTGTTGAAGAGGGGAGCACCGAGAAGGAGTAGTCACTGACCTTTCACCCCTCCCCACTCACCCCTCGCCACTCATTGAATGATCAGTTGTGCGTGCAGCTTGCCGTTGCGTTCCAGGCCCTTGATGATCTCGATAACGTCCTCGGTGGGCACGTGCAGCGCGTTGAGGGCCTCGACCAGCGACTGCAGAGTCGCTGCCGGCGGCTCCTGCGAATCGAGGGGTACGAAGCGTGCCGCGGCGGCGGCGTTGCCCCCCGCCTCGATCACCAGGTTCTGGTGCGTGACGACCACGGGTCCGATCTGCACCTCCCCGCTGATCACCACGCTGCCGGCCCGTTCGTTGATCACCACCCGCGGGCCCGTCTGCACCTCGACCAGCGGCAGGGCGAGCACCTGGGAGACGAAGAGCACGGGGTGGTCCAGGTACTGTGGCGGCACCGCAACTTCCACGGCGTTGGCGCTCTGCGCCCGCGCCAGCTCCTCGCCTTCGGTCTGGAAGCTGAGTTGGCTGTTGATCACCTCGGCCACGTCCTGGGCCACGGCGAAGTCGGCGTAGTGGTCGCGGAGCACCAGCGTGATCCTCCCCTCGTGGACGAAGGGGGTGAAGAAGCTCTCCTCGAGTCGGCAGCCGCGGTGGATCCGCGCGTTGGTGGGGGTATCGGGGTCGTCCAGGGTGACCGGTCCTTCGGCCGTGGCGTAGACGCGGGGGTTTTGCGGGTCCTCGGGTCCGGATAGAAAGGTCATCAGGAGCCGCCCGCCCGCGAGGCTCTTCGCTGCGCCGATGGAGCTGACGGTGCAGTCGATGCGGTCGCCTTGCAGGGCTCCCGTGGCGGGGACCGTGGCGGTGACCATCACCAGGGCCACGTTCTTCGCATCGCGAAGCTCCGCCGGTCCCCCGCGCCCCAGGGGGCTGCCCATGGCCTGCATGGTCATCGCCAAACTGCGGATCGTGGGCAGGTAGTTCCCGCCGTCTCCCGTGCCGTTGAGCCCCACCACGATCCCCAGTCCCTGAAGCGTATTGTCTTCCTGCCCCTTGACGCGGCAGATGCTTTTCAGCGGCGTCTGCGCGGCCGCGGGCGCGGCGAGCACGACGAGCAGGAGAAGCAGGACGGCATATCGCATCGCTTCGTTCCCGGTCATGGAGGCGCCCCTAAAACGGATTCACGCGGTCCAGCCAGAGTTGCACCCAGCCGCGGCGGTAGCCGTCGCGGACGTGGCCGATCTCGCGCTTGAAAATCCGCAGGTCGGCCACGTTCTCGCTGAGCACCGAGTTGTTCGGGAGGATGTCCTCGGGCCGCACCACGCCGGTGAGCGACTGCTCCCAGACCTCCTCGTTGTTCTGGATCGTCCTCCGCCCCTCGAGGACCAGCGTGCCATTGGGGCGGATGTCGACCACCCGGCAGGCGATGCGGAACTTCATCGCGTCACGGGTCTCGAGATCGGCCTCGGTCTTGTACTGCTGGTTGAAGTCGCCGGCCACGGTGGGGTCGCCTTCGTCTTGCGGGTCGGGCCGCAGGCGCAGGCCGTCCAGGAGGATCCAGTCCTTAAGGCCCAATTGCAGGTTCGCCTGGCGGCGGCGGTCCATGCCCCCTTCGCTGATGACCTGGGCCGTCTCGTCAACCACCACGGTGACGAGGTCGTGCAGGCGGATCGGCTGCGGCTCCTCCACCGACTGCCAGATGAGGGAGACGTCGCGCATGCTGAGCGGGCGCCGGTTGCCGGGATTGCCCAAGAGGCTGCCGCTGGGCATTTCGTGCCCGGCGGCGATATTTGCCAGCGTCGCCGCCGTCATGAACGAGACCAGCGCGCTCCAGCGTCGCTTCGTGAACATGGTTTTCGTCGCTCCTTGTCTCGAACATGAGGAAACGGAGGGAACCGAGGGAGAGAAAATGAGTAGTGCGAAGCCATTGATGGAAAACGCGTGGAGCGATGAATCGTTCAACCCTTCCGTCCTTACTTCATCCCTCTCGGTTCGCTCCGTTTCCTCCTGTCAAAAAAAGCCGTTGTGCGAACGTTCCTGCTTGTGAGAGGTCAATGGGCGCGGGGGGCGCGGGCGTAGACTTCGACTTCGCGCACGCCGCTGACCCGCGCCAGGAAGGTGCTGCGCTCGGTGATCGACTCGACGTGGATGAGGTCGCCCTCGGCCCCGTCCTCGCGGGCCCGCGCATGGGTGCGGACTTGGATGCCCGCGGCGCGCGCGTAGACGGTGACCACCTCGCCGCGGCGGACCAGCTGGGGCGGCCGTACGGCGCGGCGGTCGAGCGTGGCCCCGGAGGCCACGGCGCGGGTGACCTCCTGGCCGACCACCTCCTCGACGGAGCGGATCGGTTCGGCGCTCCCCTCGCCGGCCGTTGCGCGGGTGAGCACGACGTCGTCGCCCCGCACGATCGCTCCCCGCGGCAAGGCCCGCGTGGTGACCACCGTAGTCGGGGAAAGGGTCACGTGGGCTTCCACCGGCAAAGGGGCCTGCTCGCCTCCCGCCCCGGCGGTTACCTCGAACTGCTGCCGGCCCACCCAGGGCGGCTGGCCGCCGCGGACCACCATCGGTCCACGGGAGAGGGCATGCCATTGCTCTTCGCCGAGGGCCACCTCGACCTGCCAGCCGCTGCTGCCCGGCACCTGCGCGGAAAGGTGTTGGACGAGGGCCTCGTTCAGCTCGCGGTGTGCCCTGCGGACTGCGGCAGCCCCCAGACGCTCGGCGGCCCGCGCCGTCTCCGCCCCGTGGATCGCCACTTGCGCTGCCCCGGTGAGCCGGTGCGCCGCGAGGTCCACTCCCCGCAGGACGAGCAAGTCCTGCAGCTCGCGGACGCGGAGGAACCGCTGGCTCCCGGGGGCCGGCGCAGGGAAGAGCTCGATCGCCGCCAGGGCGTCGCCCGTCGCCGCGTCGGCCGCCCGGATTTCCGCCACGTCGCCCAGCGTGACCAGGGCGCCGCCGGCCGTGGCCTGGCTCCGCAGATGGAGCTCCGCGGCCGTCGCTCCCCGCCCCCACGCGGCCGCGGCCAGGCACACCGCGATCTCCAGCGCCGTCCGCACGTGGCGCCTCCACTCCCGGCGCGCCGGCGACCGGCTCGAAAGCTCCTTCCTTCGCATCCGTCGGTCATGCATCACGAGGATCTCCTGCGGGCGGCGGGTCTTTCGCCTAGAATCGCTTCAGGTTCGAGACCACCTGCATGATCTGGTCGCCGACTTGGACGCACTGGCTGTTGAGCTCGAAGGCCCGCTGCGTCGTGATCAGGTCGATCAGTTCCTGGACGGGCTCGACGTTCGAGGCCTCGAGCGCCCCCTGGCGGATCCGCCCCAGGCCGTCGAGACCCGGTGGGCTCACGATGGGCGCCCCCGAAGAGTCGGTTTCCGAATAGAGGTTCTCGCCCAGCTTGAGGAGCCCCTCGGGATTGACGAAGGACGCCAGCTCGATCTGCCCGATCTGGGCCAGCTGGGCGTTCCCGGGCTGCTTCACCGAGACGATCCCCTCGGAGCTGATGGAGATCGCCAGCGTATCCTGGGGAACGGCGATGGGCGGCTCGAGGAGGCGGCCGGTGTTGGCCGAGCCCATGACGATCTCGCCGTTGGCGTTCAGGGAGAAATTGCCGGCCCGGGTGTAGTAGATCTCGCCGTTGGGATCGGCCACCTGGAAGAAGCCGGTCCCCTCGATCACGAGGTCGAGCTCGCCGCCGGTCTGCTTGAAGGCCCCCTGCTCGAAGCTCGTCTGTGTGCTGGAGACCCGGCTTCCCAGCCCCACGGAGATGCCCGTCGGCGTGAACTGCCCCGCCGTGTCCTCGGCGCCGGGCATCTTGTAGTGCCGGTAGAAGAGGTCTTCGAAATTGGCGCGGCCGCGCTTGAAACCGGTGGTCTCCACGTTCGCCAGGTTGTTGGCGATCACGTCGAGCTTGGTCTCCATGCCGGACATGCCGGTGGCAGCGGACTGAAGGGCTTGAATGCTCATGGTGAGGGCCAGGGGTCAGAGGTCAGGGGTCAGGGGTCGGCGGGGTGTTCGGTGTTTCCATTCGCCGGAAGCTCGTCCCATTTGCCCCCTCGCCACTCGCCACTATCGCGTCCGGAGGACGCGGGTGAGGAGTCCGGAGAGCATCTGGTCGTGGGTCCGCATCACGTTGACGTTGGCCTCCACGGCCCGCGAGGCCTCGATGAGCTCCACCAACTCCGTAGTCGGCTGCACGGCCGACATTTCCAGATAGCCGGCGGCCACCCGCCGCTCTTCGGCGGGCAGGGCCTCGGGAGCCAGCAGCGCGCGGAAGAGGTTCTCTCCCGCCTTGACCAGGTCGTTCGGCGAGTGGGGCCGCACGAGCGCCAAGTCCTGGGCCACTTCTCCCTGGCGCACGGTCCCGGAAGCGGTGATCGTCCACGGCCCCGCGAGCGGGTCGATGACCAGCGGGGCCCCGAGATCGCTCAGTACGGGGTAGCCCTGCTGCGTGAGCAGGGCGCCGTCGTCCGTAAGGCGGAAATTGCCGGCCCGCGTGAGATGCTCCTCGCCATCCTTGAGCACGACGAAGAACCCCTCGCCGTCGACGGCCACGTCCGTCGGGATGCGGGTGTGCTTGAGCGGGCCGGGGGAAAAGTCGGTCTTCGTCTCGCGAACCAGCACGCCGCCGCCGACGTCCTCGATGGCCCCCATTCCGGGAACGACGCTTCCCCGCTGGATCGCCTCGGCGAACCGCGCTTGAAAGAGCATCTGCTCCGGCTTGAACCCCACCGTATCGACGTTGGCCAGGTTGTTGGCAATCGCCTCCAGGCGCATCGACTGCGCGTGCGCCCCTTCGGCCGCGATGTACAGTCCGTAAGGCATGGTCCTCTCGTCGCTCGCGCCATGCCCCCCTGCATGTCGCCGCAGACGACCGTTCAGCGAGCAATCGGCGTGCCACTGTTGCTGCCGCACCGCCTCGGCGGCGGCGATGCGATGGCGCAACCCCTCTTCTCCCGAGGCATTAGGTGCAGGAATCGTTTCTTCCGCGCCTCAGCGGCGCCGGCGTGCTGCTCGCTGCCCCCGGTGGCGAATCGGCCGTTCCTGCCGCGCCGATCCGCGAGACTCGCCGGTGCGTACCTTCGTCGCTTCCTATGCACCGGGTATCCGCGGTTGGTGGCATTACGGCGGTTGCCGGTGGGTCCGACGCGCCCGGAGGGCGTGGTTCCTGCGGGATTCCGCGACGCCGGCAGCCGCCTGCTGCCGGCCTCTTTCTCCGGTCCTCGCCGCAGCGGCAGCTTTCGCCGCAGCCGATCGGCAGCATCCGCCGCAGCGCGTCTCTGTCCCCGGGCGATCCCGATTTCCCCCTCACACCGCCATCCCAAGCCGGCAGCGGCCCGCGCAAGTGCAGAAAGAATGCCCGCTTCGGCGCCGGAAAGCAGGAGCCACCCCGAGGCCGACGCCCCCTCCACGAGGAGAGAATCGAGCCCTATCGCAAGGAGAATCGCCGTTCGGCACACGATGTGCTCCTTGCCGGCCGGCACGACCTTCCGCGGTCCGGAAGGTGCGCCGGGACGGATCCCCTGACGAGGCCGCCCGCCGCACGGGAATGGCCATCCTGCAAGACGATGACGGACAGAAATGTCCGTCCTGCAAGACGGAAAGCCAAGACGGAAAACCCCATGAGAATCGCCAACCTCTTCACCGACATCGCCGGACGGCTGGCACTGGGCGACCGGAGAGAGGCCCCCCCGGTAACCCTCGGTGGCGCCGCCAGCCCATCGAACGTCGAGGGCGCAGCAGAGAACGGCAGTCCACCGGCCGAGGGCCTCGACCGCTTCGACGTCGCCGACATCACTCCCCGCCGCCTGGCCGAGATCCTCGAGCAGCTCCGTCAGCTCGGAGTCCTCGCCGCTGGCGACTACGCGGAACTGGCCATGATCCGCGTGGACCTCGACCTCTCGGGAATCGACCCCGACGAAGCGGTGAATCTCATTGACTTCTACGGCGAGCGGATCGCCCGCCTCCGCGGCGAGATCGAGACCAGCCGCAGCGACGCGGATCGTGCGGCCGCCGAACAGCGTCTTGCAACCGCCCACGAGCGCCTCCACTGGGTGAGTAAGCTGGCCGTCGTCCAGTCTTCCCCCGACGCGGTGGGTTTGAGTGCGCTCGCCTGAAGAGCTGCCCTGGCGATCCTTCGCAGGCGGGAGACGTCCGACTCTGCTGCGGGTATTGCCCCGGAAACCGCGACCCCGCCGCCTCCTCCTCGCTGCTGTTCCGAGGAGCGCGTCCCTCGGACCCTTTGCCGCCCTGGCGGGGAGGGGGTAGAATCTACCCTCCACGATGAATTGACCATTCCTTACTACGACCGTCGGACCGCGATATGTCCCGCTACAACCCGGCGCCCCTGGAACCGAAGTGGCAGAGATTCTGGGAAGAAAACCACACCTTTCGCACCCCCCGTCTCCCCGCGGGACGCAAGATCTATGTTCTTGACATGTTCCCATACCCCAGTGGCGATGGGCTCCACGTAGGCCATCCAGAGGGGTATACTGCGACGGACATCGTCGCCCGCTACCAGCGGATGCGGGGTGTCAGCGTGATGCATCCGATGGGTTGGGACGCCTTCGGCTTGCCTGCGGAGCAGCACGCCAAGAAGACCGGCACCTGCCCGCGGACGACCACGGAAAAGAACATCGCCAACTTCCGCCGCCAGCTGAAGATGCTGGGCTTCAGCTACGATTGGGACCGCGAGCTGGCCACCACCGACCCCGATTATTTCCGCTGGACGCAGTGGATCTTCCTGGTCCTTTTCGACACCTGGTTCGACGAAGCCCAGCAGCGGGGCCGGCCCATCGCCGAGCTGCCCATTCCGCCCGAGGTAGCCGCCGAGGGTGAGACGGCCGTGGCGCGCTACCGCGACGAGCATCGCCTGGCCTACCAGAGCGAGGCGCCGGTCAACTGGTGCCCCGCCTTGGGGACGGTGCTGGCCAACGAGGAGGTGGTCGGGGGGGTGAGCGAGCGGGGGGGCCACCCCGTGGTCCGGCTGCCGTTGCGGCAATGGATGCTTCGCATCACGGCCTATGCCGACCGGCTCGACAAGGCACTCGACAAGCTCGACTGGCCGCAGAGCATCAAGCTCCTGCAGCGGAACTGGATCGGACGCAGCGAAGGCGCCGAAGTGGACTTTTTCATCGGCAGCCGGCGGACAGCCGACGGGCGTCCCGACGGGAAGGAATACGCTACCTGGAACGCCGCGCGCATCGCCGGCGGCTGGCCGCGCCGGGCGGGGGACGACGTCCTCCGGGTGTTCACCACGCGGCCCGACACACTCTTCGGTGCCACCTACATGGTCCTGGCCCCCGAACACCCCTTCGTGGCGCGGCTGACGACGGCCGAGCAGAGCGCGGCGGTGCGGGCCTACTGCCACGAGGCGGCCCGCAAGAGCGATCTGGACCGCACCGACCTCGCCAAGCGCAAGACGGGCGTCTTCACCGGCTCCTACGCCGTCAATCCCGTCAACGGCGAGGCGATCCCCATCTGGATCGCCGACTACGTGCTCATCAGCTACGGCACGGGCGCCATCATGGCCGTGCCCGCCCACGACACGCGGGACTTCGAGTTCGCCGAGACCTTCGGCCTGCCCATCCGGGCGGTGGTCGATCCGGGGAGACGCGCCGGCGTGGACCGCGCCGCCGTGCTCGCCGGCCGCCTGCCGTTTGCCGAGAACGGTACGGCCGTGAATTCCGGCGGCTACGACGGCCTGGCCACCGACGACTTCAAGGCGCGGATCACCGGGCATCTCCACGAGAAGGGCCTGGGGCGGCCCGCCGTGAACTACAAGCTCCGCGACTGGCTCTTCAGCCGCCAGCACTACTGGGGCGAGCCCTTCCCCGTCCTCCACGAACTCGACGAAGAGGGGAATCCCACCGGCCGCGTACGGCCCCTGCAGGCGGAGGACCTGCCCCTCGACTTGCCGGACATGCCTCGCTTGGAGTCGAGCGGCGAGCGGCCCGAACCGCCCCTCGACCAGGCCCCCGCCGACTGGCTCTACGTCACCATCGACGGCCGCCGCTACAAGCGGGAGACGAACACCATGCCCCAGTGGGCGGGCTCCTGCTGGTACTACCTCCGCTTCCTCGACCCCAAGAACGACGAGGCTTTCGTCGCCCCCGAAGTGGAGAAGGCCTGGATGCCCGTCGACCTCTACGTAGGCGGGGCGGAGCACGCCGTGCTGCACCTGCTCTACGCCCGCTTCTGGCACAAGGTCCTCTTCGACCGGGGCTACCTCTCCACGAGCGAGCCCTTCCGGAAGCTGATCAACCAGGGGATGATCCTCGGCGAGATGGAGTTCACCGCCTACCGCGGCGGGACGAAGTGGGTCGGCGCCGAGGAGGTCGAGACGGACCCAGAGGGACGCCCCGTCCGCAAGTCGGACGGAAGCGAGCTCCTGCCCATCAAGCTCGATCCCAGCGAAGTCGTCAAGCAGGGCGATGCCTTCGTCCTTACGGCCAACACGGCGATCCGCGTGGAGAGCCGCGCCTACAAGATGTCCAAGAGCCGCGGCAACGTCGTCAATCCCGACGATGTCGTGGCCCACTACGGGGCCGATGCCCTGCGGCTGTACGAGATGTTCATGGGGCCGCTCGAGGCCGTCAAACCCTGGAGCATGGAGGGGGTCAGCGGCGTCCGCGGCTTCCTGGACCGTGTCTGGCGGATGATCGTCGACGAGCGGGCCGAGGGCGTGGCCCTGAACCCCGCCGTCCGCGACGTCCCGGCCGAGGCCGAACAGAGCCGCGTCCTCCACCGCACCATCCACGCCGTCACTTCGGACATCGAGTCGCTCGGCTTCAATACGGCCATCGCGCGCATGATGGAGTTCGCCAACTACTTTCTCAAGCAGGAGGTCCGCCCCCTGGCGGTCATGGAGCAGTTCATCCTCCTCCTCTCCCCTTTCGCGCCGCACGTCGCCGAGGAGCTGTGGCGGGTGCTCGGCCACGATAAGACGCTCGCCTACCAGCCCTGGCCGAAGTTCGACGAGGCGGCGATCCGCGAGGACACCGTCGAGGTCCCCGTGCAGGTCAACGGCCGCCTCCGCAGCCGCATCCGCATCCCCGCCGGCGCCACCGACGCCATGCTCGAGTCCGCCGCCCGCAGCGACCCGCGGATCGCCGAGCTGCTCGAAGACCGCGAGGTGCACAAGACGATCATCGTCCCGGGCCGGATGATCAATTTCGTCGTTCGCGGTTAGCGGAAGCGGCGCCGCATTCCGGCAGGACCGGGGCGGTACGGTTCGGCGTCGCTTCGCCGCGGCGCGGTCGGCGATCCTCCGCGGATGGCCTCCGGCCCGCGAGCTCTTGCCGGGTTGCGCGGCGCGCTCTGGAGGAGGGAAGAAACCGCGGAGGGACGTGCCCGAGAACGGATCGCCGATCCGTCTGCGGCACGCTGGCGCCCCTGGCGAGTGCGGCCGTGTGGCATGGGGCCGTCGAGCGCGTTCCTCTCAGAGCTCCCAGCCCTCGCGGTACTCGCGGTGGAGGTATTGGTCGGCGTCGGGGACGTTGGTGATCTGCATGGCCTCGCTGTCGAAGATCACCTTCCTGCCCGCACGGAGCGCCACGGTGCCGAGGTTGACGGCGTCGGTAATGGAGGCCGCGTTGAGGAAAGAGCCCGGCGAGGGCTCGCCCCCCTGGAAGGCGTTCACCCAAGAGCGCGCGCGTCCCTCCCGCCCGCCGTCCGGCGAGCCGTCGTCCAGCGGGAGCGGCTCCTGGCGGCCGCCGGCGAACCGCTGGGGGTTCGCCCCGTTGAAACCGGCCATGACGGCGCCCTCGTCGCCGACGAAGAGGATGCCCTCGCGCTGCATCTCGACGTCGTGCTCCTCGACCTCCCGCGGCAGGCGGGGCTTCATGCCGCCGTCGTACCAGAAGAGGTCCACCGCCGGCTGACCGTTGCGGGCCGCAAACTCGAGCCGGATGGTGCAGCCGGTGGGGTAGGCGAAGTCGTTCCTCGCCACCCGGCTGACGTTGTCTTCGATGGTGCAGGTGTGCGTCGCCCATGCCTGGGCGCTCACGGGCACGCCGAGGTCCAGGCCCGTGAAGACCGGCCAGAGGCTGTAGATCCCCATGTCGGCCATCGAGCCGCCGCCGAACTCGTACCAGCCGCGATAGACCGTATGGGTGTAGTGGGGATGGAAGGGCCGATCGACGGAGGGCCCCAGCCACAGGTCCCACTCGAACCCCTCGGGGACCGGCGGGCGGTCGCGGGGGATCTCGGTGTACTGCGGCCAGACGGGCCGGTTCGTCCAGTTGTGGATCTCGCGCAGCGTGCCGATCGCGCCGGCGAGGACCTGCCGGACGATGCGGCCGTTGCCCGCGCCGCTCCCGTAGGCCAGCATGTGCGTGGCCACCTGCGTCCGGCGGGCGGTCTCGAGGACGCGCCGTCCCTCGTACAGCCGGTTGGCGATGGGCTTGTGCATGAGCACGTGCTTGCCCTTGTTCATGGCGGCGACGGCCAGGGCCGCGTGCGAATGGTCGGGCGTGAGGATCTTCACGGCGTCGAGGTCCTCTTCCGTCTCCAGCATTTCGCGGAAGTCGGCGTAGGCAGTGCAGCCGCGGAACTCCTCGCTGTCCCGCTCCCTGGCGTAGTAGGCCTCGACGACCTGCCGCCCCACGTCGCGGCCGCCGGGGCAGCCGCTGTCGTTCTCTCTCCAGGTGGAGTCGCCGAGGAAGTTGCGGATACGCTGCCGGATCTCGTTCTTGCCCCACTCGACATAATCGCTGCTGTCCCTGTTCGGATCGCAGACGGCGACGATCTGGATCTGGGGATTCTCCAGCAGGCCGCCCAGCTCGCGGAAGCACTGGCTGCCGATGCCGATATGGCCGAGGGTGATCTTGCTGCTGGGCGCCACGTGCCCGGCGCCGCCGAGGACGTGCCGGGGGACAATCGTCAAGGCACCCGTCGCCACCGAGGCCCCGAGAAAACCGCGGCGATTGATGGAAGGCTTCATCGATTGGCTCCTCAGTTGTGAAAGCTGACGCTCTTGACCGCCGAATTGCCCGCAGGCAAAGCCGTCTGCTCGCAAACCCACGCACCCGCATTCCTCCGTCGTCGCCGGGAGATCGGCCGACGACCTACCCGGTCACCGCCACCAGCTCGATTCCGGGGCCGATGCCGAGGTTGCGGGAATACTGCTTCTCCTCGGCATTGTTCCAGTGCTCGTGGACGCCCAGGCTGGCCAGCCGCTCGGTGGCTTCGGGATGGTTCGGGTCGTAGAACGTGCCCGACGGAGGGTCGGCGGCCAGGGCCGCCTCGTGGAGATAGTCGTCGGCGCCTCCCTGGCGCGGGAAGTCGGTCCGTTCGGCCCAGAGGAAGTCGAAGGCCACCGAATCGATGGCCACCGGGTCCTGCGAGGCGAGCAGGCTGCACGGCCAACGACCGTCGAAGGGGGGCATCGCCATGGGCTGCGGGTCGGCGTCGCGGGGATGGACCCCCGAGAAGAGCCCGTCGACCAGATTCAGGACCGTCTTGCCCCCCAGGTGGGCGTGGCCCATCAGGTCGACCAGCGGCCGGTAGATTGCCGACTCCCGAGCGAAACATTCCGGGTGCATATCGTAATAGCCTTCCTGCACCGGCCAGCGGACCAGGGAGCCATAGTGGTTCTTCGCACAGAGGGTCACCCCGGACCCCATGTGGGCCTTGAGATTGGCGAAGTTCACCACGTACTCGGCCTCGGCGAAGCAGGTGGGCACATAATCCTGGGCGTAGCCCTCGGGGCGGGAACTCCAATAGAACGGCACGTCCGAGGTCTGCACCTGGATGCGGCCGAAGCGGCCGGCGTAGTCCTCGTAGCGGACGGTGGGAAACGCGCCGTGGAGGATGCCGTAGTACTCGTTGGGCAGATAGGCGAGAGTATCGCAGACGGTAATGTCCTCCGGGGCCACTCCCACCTCGCCGGTGAGCTGCCGCAGCAGGGCGACGAGCAACTGCGGCGCGGTGTTCATGTAGTCGAGGCGGCGGACGAGGTTGTAGGTCTCGGCGTCGACCGTCTTGTCCCGCCAGATCAAGCCCACCCAATTGGGCTTGACGAGGACTTTTTCACCCGCCCGGTAGCCGACGTCGCCCCGTCCGCGGGACCCGTTCAGGTAGCGGAAGAGATGGTTCCACGCCTCGCCGACGGTGGCGGTGCCGGTGAGCTCGCACACGGCGCTGGCCGTCACGGCGTCGATCCTCTCCTGATCGAGGTGGTCGTCCTCCCACCAATGGCCGTCGCCGGGCCCCTCCCAGTCGAGCACTTTCGGATCGTGCACCCAAACGACGCGTCCGGGGTGGATTCCCTTGGCTTCGCCCACGGGCTGGAGCGGATCGGGGGCGGCCTCGGCGG